>JAVKIJ010000044.1:0-24960 GCA_031459535.1 Candidatus Fervidifonticultor quintus
GGCGACTGTACTACATGGTTGACCTGGCAAAGATTGAGCGCTACGAGCGGGAATCGCTACTGTGGTATGACGAACATGTGACGGTGTCCCAGAGGGATGCACTGATCCTGCGCAACTGGCTCGGCTCAGCTCGGGTGGTCACGATACCCAACGGGGTGGATACGGACTACTTCTTCCCTGGTGATGAGCCTGAACAGCCGTATTCGATGCTCTTTGTGGGGTCGTTTGGTCTCCACCCTGCCAACATCGATGCCGCACTTCATCTCTCGCGGAGTATTTTCCCCCTCGTCCGGCGGCGTCTCCCGCAGGCCACCTTGACCATCGCGGGCTCTGGCCCACCGCGGAGTGTTCGGGCGCTGGCGGGAGACGGAGTGCAGGTGGTGGCAGATCCTCCCGACATCCGCCCCTACATGAGCAGGGCATCCTTGGTTGTGCTCCCTCTCAGGTCGGGGGCGGGGACGAAGGTCCGCGTAGCGTGCGCGATGGCCATGGGGAAGGCCGTGCTGGGCACTCCAGTTGCGCTGGAGGGCATCGACGTGGTTGCCGGCGAGCACGCCGCCGTAGAGTCGGAGGAGACTTTCGCAGATGCGGCAGTGGAGCTGTTGAAGGATCGTCAGCGCCGAGCCGTGATCGGGCGACGGGCTCGTGAGTTCGCCGTGACCCGACTGGACTGGCGCGTGGTAGGGCGACAGGCGATGCGGTTCTACGAGCAGGTCCCCGTTTTAAGGATGAGGACTCTGTGTGAGAAGTCCGCGGAACAGGTACAGGAAGCCGGTGCGTGAGATGTGCGGCATCGTGGGAGTTGCCTCGCCGGATCCGGTTCAGGAGCGACAATGGCTTGTGGCCGCCCGCGACGTCCTTCGGCATCGCGGACCGGATGACGCGGGAGAGTGGTGGTCGGATGATGGCCGAGTGGGCCTGGCCCACCGTCGTCTGGCCATCATTGACCTCTCGCCGTCAGGCCGTCAGCCCATGGCTGATGTCACTGGAGAGTTGCGGGTGGTCTTCAACGGCGAGATCTACAATTTCCGCGAGCTGCGGAGTGAACTGGAAACTAAAGGTCACGGATTTCACTCGCGGACTGATACTGAAGTGATACTTGCGGCCTACCGCCAATGGGGACTCCAGTGTCTGTCGCGTCTAAACGGCATGTTCGCTTTTTGTCTCTTCGATCTGCCGCGTCGGCGCCTGTTCCTGGCGCGGGATCGAGCGGGAGAGAAGCCTCTGTTCTATTCCCTGCGGGGTAGGGTGCTCCGATTTGCTTCGGAGCTCAAGGCCCTGATGGCAGACCCGCATTTCCCCAGAAGGCTGGATCCGGAGGCTCTTGACTGCTACCTGGCGTTCGGATTCATTCCCGGGAGCCGTTGCATACTGCAGGGAGTGCGAAAGCTTCCTCCTGCCCATGCCCTCCTGTTTGATCTCGATACGGGGGCGGCGCGTGTGTGGCGGTACTGGATGCTCCCGGCTCCGCCTGCCTCGGGTGTAAGAGGACGGGTCATTGAAGACGAGCTGATCGATGAATGCGAGTCGCTTCTCGAGGATTCGGTCCGCCGACAACTCGTGGCGGATGTCCCCGTGGGTGTCATGCTCAGCGGCGGAATGGATTCGAGCCTGGTCACGGCGATGGCCGCGCGGGCACGCTCGAACGTCAAGACCTTCACGGTGCGGTTCCCCGGTTATGGCCTGTACGACGAGACAGACCACGCGCGATTCGTAGCAAACCATTTTTCCACCGAGCACATAGAGCTTGACGCGACGGCGGCCTCACCGGACCTATTACTCACCCTGGCGCATCAGTTCGACGAACCCATTGCCGATCCATCAATGATTCCGACGTTCCTGCTGTGTCAAGCCGTTCGGCGGCATTGCACCGTGGCGTTGGGCGGCGATGGGGGGGATGAGCTTTTCGGTGGTTACATTCACTACCCGAGACTGGCGTGGCTGCGGGATTACGCGGGTCGGATTCCGCTTCCCGTGCGACACATCGTGGCTTCAGCTGCTACCGCTGCCCTTCCGGTGGGGACGAGAGGACGGAGTTGGCTTCAGGCGCTGGGCGCGGACATGGCCCGGAGTGTCCCGCTGGTCATGGGATACTTCGACCCCCGTTCCCGGTCCCGGTTGGTTGACGGCGCGGCGGGTCTCCGGCCACGCGTCGCTGAGAGGGTTTGGGAGGAAGCGGTCCAATCCAGAGGCGACCTGGTGTACCGCGCAACTCGCGCCGACTTCCACCTGTATCTGGCCGAGGACATCCTGGTGAAGGTTGACAGGGCAAGCATGTTTCATTCTCTCGAAGTCCGCGCGCCTTTCTTGGACTGTCGGATCGTCGAATTCGCTTTTGGCAGGGTTCCGTCGCGACTCAAGGCGAGCTCGCAGGAGCGGAAGCTGCTTCTTAAGGCGCTCGCCGTGCGTGTGCTTCCCCCGGGATTTGACGCAGGGCGCAAACAGGGATTTGGCGTTCCCCTGGACAGGTGGTTGATCTCTGGACCATGGCGGTTGTTCTTTCGAGAGGTTCTGCTGGACAGCGGTGGCGGCGTCTTCGATCGTCGGCGCGTTGAAGATTTGCTGAATCACCAGGTAGGGTGGCGTTCGAACAGCACCCGGCTGTTTTCGCTGGTCTTTTTCGAGCTGTGGCGGCAGGAGCACAAGGTGGCGGTGTGATCTGTCTGTGGGCCACTTTGGAGGGGCCGAAAAATTAGTGCGGATTGCGGGGAACCCGAAGGCGGCGCGAGAGATGGCGATCTACCGCCGTATCTATTCCTCCCCCGAGTGGCGCGAGGCGTACGTGAGGGCAGCGTTTCACGACCCCTCATTTCCCGTTGAGGAGCTAAAGGGCGATCTGGGTGCGGGGGATTACATGCTGCTTCAGGCCGCCGTTGCTACCCAGCGGCGGCGGCTGGACCACGTTCTGCGGATTGTGGATCCCCGGCCCGGGCAGCTGATCGCCGACGTGGGCTGCGGGCCGGGAGGCGTGGCGCTCCGGTTGGCCGATCGGGGAGCACGCGTTCTGGCCCTCGATCTCGATGTGGACACGCTGGCGGCAGTACGGACCCTCTCGCAGCGGCAGTCCCGGATCTCAGTCCTTGTGGGAGACTGCAGGCGCCTGCCGATCAGGACAGCGTCATGCGACGCCGCGGTATGTGTGAACGGTGAACGTGCTTGAGCACGTGCTTGACAAGAGATCCTGTCTGGAGGAGCTTGTGCGCATTCTCAAGCCGGGCGGGCGTCTGGTCCTCTACACCGACAATCTGCCACATGTCCGTTTGAGGGTGGCCATCCGGGCACTGCAGTCGCGGCTGATGCCCTGGAGAACGATGGGTCAGTGGCGCGTGGGCTTTTCGGGATATCCTGGTGGCCACGTCGCCCTTGTCTCCCCACAGCGGCTGTGCAGGCTGGTGAACGCTGCGGGATGCCGGGCGCGGGTGGTCTACTCGATGCCTGAGGCGCCGGTCCTGGGAATGCTGATCTCGCGGTACTTCTGCGTGATCGGGGAGAAGGCTGCCGACGGAGTCGGCGCCGAAGCGGGAAGCCTATGAGGGTCCTCGTCACCGGCGGGGCAGGGTTTATCGGCTCGCACCTGGTGGAGCGGCTGCTTGCCGAAGGCCACACCGTCGTCTGCCTCGACAACTTCGACGACTTCTACAGCCCCGACCTCAAGCGGCTCAACCTGACCCGGGTGGCGTCGCATCCCCGCTTTCGGCTCGTGGAGGGAGATATCCTCGACCGGCCCGTGGTGGAACAGGCCTGTGCCGACGCGCCTGATGTGGTCATTCACCTGGCGGCCAGGGCGGGGGTGCGGACGAGCATCGTCCAGCCGGACCTGTACGCGCGGGTGAACGTCCAGGGCACCATCGCCGTACTGGAGGCCTGCCGGCGGCAGGGCGTGGAGCACGTGGTGTTCGGGTCCTCTTCCTCGGTTTACGGACGGCAAGACGCTCACCCGTGGGCGGAGGACGGCACCGCGCCCCGGCCCGCCTCGCCGTACGGGTGGTCGAAGCTGGCCGGGGAGCAGTACTGCCGCATGTTCCATGACCTGTGCGGCGTGCCCGTCACCTGCCTGCGGTTTTTTACGGTGTACGGCCCCCGCCAGCGCCCCGATATGGCCATCCACAGGTTTGCCCGCTGCATGGCGTCGGGCGAGCCGGTGCCGGTGTATGGCGACGGCCAGGCGGTGCGAGACTACACCTTCGTGGACGACGTTGTGGACGGCATCCTGCGAGCCCTTGCCCACCCGGGAGGGTATCGAGTGTATAACCTGGGCAGCGGCCGGCCAGTCGCATTGTGCGATTTGATCGGTATGCTGGGTCGCGCAATGGGTGTCACGTGGACCGTCCGCTGGCTGCCACCCCAGCCCGGCGATGTTCCGGCGACCCATGCCGCCATTGAGCGTGCCAGATCCGAGCTGGGCTACGAACCGCGGACGACGCTGGAGCACGGGCTGGCATCATTTGTGCGGTGGTTCAGGGAGCAGGGCAGGCCGTGGACCTCAGCCTGATCATTCCCACCTACAACGAGGCCGACAACGTCGGCCTCCTGGCCGAGCGCATCCGGCAGAGCCTTGCCGGTGCCGAATATGAAGTGATCTTCGTCGACGACAGCACCGACGGGACCGACCGGGTGATCGCCGCTCTGAGCCGTCAGGATGCACGAATCCTCCTGGTACACCGGGAAAACCAACGGGGGCTGGCGGCGGCGGTCGTCGAGGGGATTGCCCAGGCCCGGGGCCGCACGCTGTGCGTTTTGGACGCCGACCTCCAGCACCCTCCGGAAGTCATCCTCGTCCTTCTGGACGCCCTGCAGCGGGCTCAAGCCGATGTCGTCGTGGCCAGCCGCTACGTCCCCGGCGGGTCCTACGAGACGTTTTCTCGCAGCCGGCGGCTCGTCTCCCGGATGGCGACGCTGCTCGCCCGGAGGCTGCTGCACCGCGCGCGGGCCGTGGCAGACCCCCTGTCGGGCTTCTTCGTGGTCCGCCGGGAGGTCCTGGAAGGCGTTCAGCTCCAGCCCGTAGGCTACAAGATCCTGCTGGAGATCCTCGTCCGTGGGCGGATCATGCGGGTGGCGGAGGTCCCCTATCGGTTTCACCCCCGGCGTGCGGGGCAGAGCAAACTCACCTGGCGCCAGCATCTGGACTACCTGCGTCACCTGGCGCGGCTGGTGCGGGTGGACCCCCGGGACCTCCGATTTGTCCGGTTTGCCCTGGTGGGGGCCAGTGGCGTGGGAGTCAACATGGCGACGTTTCTGGCTGCGACCGCGGTCGGCGCCCCCTACCTTCCCGCTGGTGCGGCAGCCGTGGTCGCGGCGACCACCTGGAACTTCCTGTGGAACGACGCCTGTACCTGGCCAGACGTCAGTCCCCGCACGGTCCCTGCTCGTCTGGCTCGCTACGTGCGGTACTGGTCTGTGACAGGTCTGGGGTCTGTGCTCCACCTCGCCGTCCTCTCCGTGCTGGTTGCCGCCGGGCTGTCGCCTGTGCTGGCCAACCTGTGCGGTATCGGCACCGCGGTCCTGTGGAACTTCCGCGTCAACGACCGGTGGACGTGGAGACGCTCCACGGTGGAGGTGGAGAGGGTGCTCTTCCCGGTGGCGCAGCCTGTTCCGGACGCTGCCCCGGATGAGCCAGGTCTGGCTGCCCGGGCCTTCGCCCGTCGCCGGCACTTTGTGCGCCACCTGATGGACGGACCGATCCCTGAGGTGCGCCGCTCCCTGGGCGCTCACGCCGGCGACCCGCCGGCGGTGTCGGTGATTATTCCTGTGGCCGGCCCGGGCCGCGCCGACAACCTAGGACACCTGCTGGCCCAGCTGGGTGCCCAGACCCTACAGGACTTCGAGGTCATCCGGGTGGTCGGAGACCGCCGGCAGGGGCGCGCCATCAACACGGGCGCCGCGGCGGCGCGGGGCCCGATCCTGGTGACGATGGACGACGACACCCGGATCGGACACCCGGCCCTGCTGCAGCGGATCGTCGAGGCCTTTGCGACCGATCCGTCCCTGGGCATCGTGGGAGTCGCCAACCTGGTGCCCCCGGACGCCCCGTGGCTTGTCCGGCGGGCCATGCGGGAGATCCCCCGCCGGTCCTCCGCGCCGGTGGTCCGGGTGGTAGACAGCGACATGGCCGAGCACCCCTGTCTGGCCATTCGGCGAGAGGTGTTCTACGCGGTGGGGGGAGAGCACGAGGGGATCCCGCGGGGCCTGGACCCCTACCTGCGCCGCGAGGTCCGGCGGCTGGGTTACCGGGTCGTCGTGATCCCCGGGGTGTGGATCCACCACATGCTGCCGGAGACGGCGAGCGCGATCCTCCGCCAGTACTTCCGCAACGGCATGGGGGCCGCCTACGTGAGGAAGTTCTATCCCCAACTTGTCCTCGGCCAGGCGTGGGACCACGGCCAGGAGCCCGTGGACCGGCCGCTGACCGTGCGGGTCCTCCGGTATGCGTGGCATATGGCGGCGGCGCTCGCGACGGCACGGTGGATCTACCTGGGCACCCTGGTGGCGTACGCCGCCGGGTATGTCCGGGGACTGTGGAGCCTGCGGAAGGACTCCCTGTGACCGCAGCGTCAGCGCCCGCCCGACCCGCATCCGTCCGGGGTCTTGCCCGGGGGCTGCTGTACGGGTCGTCTTTCCAGCGCGCCATCGAGCTGTGCGAGCAGACCCAATGGTGGTCTTCCGGGGACCTGGAGGCGTTGCAATGGCGTCAGGTGGAGGCTTTGCTGGCGGAGGTCTATCGGCGCAACCCCTACTACCGCCGGCGCCTTACCGCAGCAGGATGGCCTCCCGGGGGACGAGGGTGGCTCTCCAGGGTGCCGGCGCTCACGAAGCTGGAAGCCGTCGCCCATGCCTCCGAGGTGGCCGCCGGCGCTTCCCGGCCGGCGGCCCGGACGTCGGGGGGCAGCGGGGGAACACCGCTCCCCGTCCTGGTCGACCGCGCGACCTATCCGTGGTATGTTGTGGGCTTCTACCGCGGCCTGCGGTGGTGGGGGGCGGATTTCTTCGACCGGGCCGCGGTCCTGCTGGGGCGGTCGCGCCATTCGATCCTGTGGTCGGCGGTGGCCCGGGTCAAGGACTGGGCGACCGGCTGGCTGCGGGTGGCTGTGGAGGGCGACTTCGACGCGCGCGTCGGCCGCGTGGCGGCCGCGGTGGCGCGCTACCGGCCGGCGTTCGTGTACGGGTATCCGTCGGCGGTCTACCGCGTGGCCCGATGGCTGGAAACAGCCTCTGACTGCCCACCGCCGCGTCCCCGGGTTGTGGTGACCACCGGAGAGCCGCTGTTTGACTTCCAGCGCGCGGCCATCGAGCGGGTGTTCGGTTGCCCTGTGGTCGAGGAGTACGGCTGCGGCGAGCTTGGCAGCATGGGGTTCCAGTGCCCGTCCGGATGCCTGCACGTGACCGCCGAGGCCGTGCTGCTGGAGGCCCCACCCGCCGCGGCTGGTCCGGGACCGGTGGTCGTCACACACCTGCGAAACGTCCGCTTCCCCCTCATCCGGTACGCCCTCGGCGACCTCGGGACCGTAGACACGGAGGCGTGTCCGTGTGGCCGGGGGCTGCCGGTCTTCAGGTTCGCCGGGAGGTCCCGAGAGTGTGTGCGCGCGCCTGAAGGTCAGGTTCTGGCCCTGCCGCGCCAGCGGCGCTTTCTCTCCCTTCTGCCCGAAGAGGCCGCCGGGCGCGTCCAGGTCCGGGTAGTCGCGCACGACGGCGATCCCGGGCATTCCGTCCCCGGCGCCGTGGATGCGCTGGTTGTCGCTGCGGAGCGCGACGCGCTGACGGTCGTCTCCGTCGACGAGGTGAGGGAGGCCGCGCGTCAGGCATTCGGGGACTGGTGCCATGTGGCTGTCGCCGTCGTGGAGCGGCTGCGGCGGTCACCTTCGGGCAAGCTCCCTCACTTCACCCGCTGGAGGGTGCCGGGGTGACGGGCCTGCTGGTCACCAACGACTTCCCGCCCATGGTCGGCGGGCTGGCGACCTGGTACGGCCGGATCTGTGGGGCCTTGCCTCCGCAGTCGGTGGTGGTGGTGGCCCCCACGATTCCGGGGGACAGCGCATGGGACCGCGTCCAGCCATACCGGATAGTCCGTGTCCGTACTCCGACTACCCCCACGCTTCCCGCGCGCCTGCGCCAGGTCATCTCCCTGGCCCGCGCGGCGGACCAGGTGAGCCGCCACGAGGGGGTCTCTGTCATCCACGCCGGTCACCTGCACCTGGGTCTGGTGGGACCTCTCCTGCGCCTGCGGTGGGGGCTGCCGTACGTGCTGTACCTCCACGGCGGCGAGATGGCGCGCTACCTGCGCCTGGCAGCCGTCCGGAGGGTCTTCCAGCAGGTGGTCGAGGAAGCCGCCCTGGTGGTGGCTAACAGTCCGTTCACCATCCGGCACTTCGCCGCATTGGGCCTGAGCAACCCGCGGACCCAGGTGCTCCCCATGTCCGCACCGGTGGACAGGTTCCGGCCCGACGTGGATCCCGGTCCGGCCCGCCGGCGGTACGGTCTGGACGGTGGCCCGGTGCTCCTGACGGTGGGGCGCCTGGTGGAACGCAAAGGTCACGACGTGGCCATTCGCGCCGTGGCCGCGCTCCGGAAAAGGTTCCCCACCATCCGATACGTCATCGCCGGAACAGGTCCTCGGGAGCGGTCCCTGCGGGCGCTGGCTGCCGATGCGGGCTGCGCCGACGCGGTGGTGTTCGCCGGACAGGTCCCCGAGGAGATCCTGCCGTCCCTGTACGCGGCCGCCGACGTCTTTGTCATGCCCTGTCGGGCCCTGGAGCAGCGTGATGGCATCGAGGGGTTGGGACTGGTGTTTTTGGAGGCCGCCGCGGCCGGCAGACCGGTGGTGGGAGGACGCAGCGGGGGGACGGAGGCGGCGGTGGAAGACGGCGTCACAGGCATCCTGGTTGACCCCCTGTCCGTGGGCGACGTGGCTGCGGCGGTGGAACGGCTCCTGGCCGACCCCGGCCTCGCGGCACGCCTGGGGCACGCCGGCCGAGCGCGGGCCGAGGAGAGAGAAATGCTCTGGCGGCAGGCCGTCCTCGACATGTGGACTCTGGGACGAGGGGACCGGTGACGGCTGTGGCCGGGCGCCTCCGTCTGTTGCACGTGATCACCCGGCTGGTCCTGGGAGGGGCCCAGGAGAACACCCTGCTCACCCTGGCGCACCTGGACCGCGACCTCTTCGACATCACCCTGGCGTCGGGGCCGACACAGGGTCCCGAGGGAAGCTTGGAGGCGGACGTTCCCCCCGACGTCCGCTTTGTGCGCATTCCCGACCTGGTCCGCGACCCGTCTCCCGTCCGCGACCTGCGGGCCTTACGGGTGCTTTACCGCCTGATGCGGGACGGGCGCTTTGACGTCGTCCACACCCACACCACCAAGGCCGGCCTCCTGGGCAGGGTCGCCGCCCGCCTGGCGGGCGTTCCGGTCGTCATTCACACCCCTCACGGCCATGCGTTTCACGGGTATCTGTCCCCGCTGGCATCAGGGGCGCTGGTGGCGCTGGAGCGGGTCCTGGCCCGCTGGACCGACCGGATCGTCTGCCTGACCGAGGCCGAAAGGGAGGACTACCTGTCCCGGGGCGTCGGCGACCCCACCCGGCTGGCCGTGGTGCACAGCGGGGTGGCCCTGGAGCGCTTCACCGGCCCGCCCCGGGCTCTCTCCCCCCTTCGGGAAGCCCTGGGGATTCCCGAGGGCTGCCCGGTGGTGGGCTGCGTGGCGCGGCTGGTGCCGGTCAAAGGGGTCGACGTCCTCCTGGAGGCGTTCGCCGGGGTGCGGTCTGTGGTCCCCCACGCGCGTCTGGTGGTCGTGGGGGATGGTCCGGATCGTGCGGCCCTGGAGGCGCAGGCCCGGACGCTTCACCTGGACGGTTGCGTGACCTTTGCAGGCTTGCGGCGAGACGTCCCGGACCTCATGCGTCTGTTCGACGTGGTGGCGGTGCCGTCGCGGAATGAAGGGATGGGCAAGGTCGCCGTGGAGGCCATGGCCGCCGGACGCCCGGTGGTGGCTTCAGCGGTGTCCGGGCTGCGGGACGTGGTCCGGGACGGCCAGACCGGCCTGCTGGTGCCCCCCGGCGACCCCCGGGCTCTCGCGGCTGCTCTGACGCGGCTGCTGGCGGACCCCGCCCTTCGCGCGCGGATGGGCGAAGCGGGACGTATCCGGGCGGCCGACTACGCTGTCGCCCGTATGGTCGAGGCGTTGACGTCCCTGTATCGAAACCTGGCGGTGGCAGGCTGATGCCGTGCGGCTCCGACGTCCGTCCCTGTGTGACGGCCTACTTCACGTCCAGTACGTCCACGCCGTACAGCGGGACCCGGTAGACTCGCGCCCCGAGGGCTCGGGAGCGGAAGTTGGCGTTGCCGCGGGGCTGGGGGAACCAGTCGGTAAGGACGGGAGCATCCGGTGAGGTCCGGAGGTCATAGACGTACAGACCGTCGGGGTTGCTCGCGTACCAGTAGTTGGAGACCAGCAGGAAGTCCCCTCCCACCGTGTCCAGGAAGTTGACATTGTACCCGGTGATGGCCCCCGTCCGCCGCAGGGTGGCGGGGCTGTAGATGACCACGCCCAGGTCACCGGCGCCGGCATAGATCCGGCCGCGGGCGCCCACGATCCCGGCATGGTTGCCGTTGACACCGAAGGTGAAGGAGTCCCTGAAGACCAGGCGGGGCGACGACGGGTCTGACACGTCCACCGCGGCCACCCCAAAGTCGGGACCGAGGGTCCACAGCAGGTTTCCGTGCTTGGTGAGGGCCAGGGCGTTGCCGGGACCCACCTGCACAGAGCCCAGGACCTGCAGGGGATACCGTCGCGATGTGGGGTCGAAGGGACCGACCCGCTGGACGTACAGACGTCCGTCGGAGCCTGCGCTGTAGAGGTAGGGATCCTCGAACACCTCGTCCCACGTGGTGACGGGGCCTCCCAGCGCGGTCACGAAGGCCACCTGGCCGTCCCGCATGCGCAGGATGTAGCGTCCGTGACCGTTGCGGGCGCTGGGCAGGATGATGGTCCCGTCCTTGAACGGGCGCCACTGCCCGTCCAGGCGCGTCCCCGTGACGTACGCTCCCATGTGCTCCCCCGTGGCGGGGTCGATCGTCTGGATGTCGTCGTTGGCGAACACGTGGAGAAAACCCGCGTTGTCCACATAGACGTCGTGGGCCTCGCCCGTGGTGGCGACCCGCCCGAGGTCGATCACCCGATCGGAGACCACGCGGTACAGCCCCACGCCGAACGCCCAGTAGGAGACGGCGAGCACGCCCTGGTCGGGGGACAGGGCCACGCTGGTGGGCTGGACCCAGTACCCCACGTCCGTTCTCCACCCCTGGCGGGCCAGCAGCACCGGCGCCGTCCCGGTCACGTCGAAGATCATGAACCCCGCGTGCCAGTCGAGCACCTGGTGGCCGCCGCGCTCGGTCACAGACCGGTAGGCGGCGTACAGCCGGCTGGCGTTGCGGCTGACGGTCATGCTGCCAAACTGAGGCCGCACGGGGGTTCCCCCCGGACCGGTTTCGGTCTGTCCGTACCAGGTCCCCACAAGGCGGGGGGTGGCCGGATCGGAGACGTCCCAGGTTTCGATGGACCGGCCCGTCTGCCGCCACAGCCGCACGCCCCGGGCGGCGATGTCCCACGACGGCCCGCCGACCTTGCCCAGCAACGCCGGTGTGCCGGCCGAGACGTCGTAGATGTAGACTCCACCCGGATACCCTTCGGCGGGGTTGTCGCCTGCGCCCACGTACAGCCGCCGTGTGGAGTCGTCGTACACCATGCTGTAGACACGCCACCACCCGTCCGGCTCGCCCACCCGGGCCAACTCGCGGCCGTCGGAGGACAGCACGACCAGAGCCCCGGGCCGTCCTTCCACGGGCAGGTAGATCCGGGTGCCATCGGTTTCCACAGCATGGGACTGGCCCACCCGCCGGGTCCAGCGGACGGAGAAGTCCTGCGGGCTCACCGCGAGCATCGTATCGCCCAGGGACGGGTGGAACACCAGCAGCCCCTGGCGCTGGGATGCCGCCCACAGGAAGTTCACCTCCTTGCGGGTGGCGACAATCCGGGGCCGCAGAAGGTCGCCGGCGTCAATCTTGACGGCCGACATGGTGCCTTCCTCGTTGGCCAGGAACACGGTCTTGCCGTCATCGCTCCAGGCCACCCGCGCTGCGTTTCCGTGCCGCGTCAGGACAGTCGTCCGGTGCTCGAGCAGTCCCACCACCGGCCCCGATCCGGGCGCGGCCGGCACAGAGCCCCCAGCACCGCCGTCTGTGGATTCCGACCCGGAGCCGGAGCCGGACGAACTGTTCGGGGCGGAAGTCTCCGTGCCGCCCGCACCGGTCCCCGAGGTCCCGGACCCCGATAGGCCGCCCGATCCGCCGCCTCCGCTCGCGCCTCCTCCGAAACCGGACCCCGCGGCGGACTCCAGGGCCCCACCGGGAGCGGGCCCTGCGCTTCCGCCGGCGTATGCGCCGGAACCCACGGGCGGACGACCGCCGCTGGAGGTCATCGCGGGCTGAGGACACGGCTGCGCGGCCGGTGCCCGGGGCGGGGGTGTGCTGGGTCCCCCGCTCGCGACCCCGGAGGGGCTGCGACGGAGGGCGAGCAGTGTGGAGGTCTCCCTCGCCGCCCGGACGGTGACGGTCCGGGTCTGCTCGAGGAAACCGGGTCGCGAAGCGGTGACCCGGTAAGTGCCCTGGGGCAGCCAGACCGAAAACGCTCCCGAGTCTTCCGTCAGGCCCTGCCAGAGGACGTCCCGCCCGACAACCGCGACGGCGGCGGCCAGGCCAGCGCGAGAGTCGGCGTCAACGACGCGGCCGACCAGCCTGCCGTCCCGCACTCCCGGGCCGGGAGCGGCCACCGCCCACCCGCACCCGCCTGACGGCGCCCCGTAGGCGCCCGGCCGCCCGCCGGAGGAGAGCGCCGCGGCCAGGACCAGCGCGAGCAGCGCCGGCGGGCAGCACTTCCGGATCGGTGCCACGATTCCCGCACCCTCTCTGCCGGGTACACCACGCTCTCCTGCGGAGGGCGCCTGTCCAGCTCGGCCATGCCACCTTCGCGCTCAAGTTAGACGTGAGGGTGCCGATAATATTACTTTTCCCCGCCCGCAGGCCCCCACGGCGGGGAAGTCCCCGCATCCCCACCAGGAGGGCCACCCCCACGACCAGCAGCTGGGTGAGGATCCCCCATGCAGGTACGGTCTCAAACTCCGGCAGGGACAGAGGCGGGCGGCGCAGGAAGTCCCGATACTGGCCCGTCAGCAGCCTCTCCACCGCCGGAAGGACTCCTCCCGCCGCGCCCGCCACCGCGCAGTCCGGGCGGGCGCTGCGTGCGGCGACCAGCCCCGCCAGGGCCATCCCCACCAGGACATCCAGCACCAGGATCGGCGAGGCCGTCCGCCAGCCCGTGTAGTTGTAGTGAGGGATGACGTCCAGAGCGGCGTGCGTCCCCACCCCGGCCAACAGGGCGAGGAGGGGATGGCGCACGCGGCTGCCGGCTGCGGCTCCTGCGACCAGGTGGGCGGTGGCGTCCACGGCGTCCTCCGGAGGGCCCTTCGCGCAACCCGCCCGGGGACCTTCCCTCGGCCGTCCTCCGAACGGACGGACCGGCTCCCTCACATGATCGCTAGGACCGCCGGTGCCGGCATCCTACAGTGGGATCTGCACCCTCCGGTTCCCCGGGCCCGGGTCGCAGGCCGGGACGGGACATGCGTGGGGAGGCGGGACCGTGCGGGCACTGGTGACAGGCGGGGCCGGATTCATCGGCTCCCATCTCGTGGATCAGCTGCTGGCGGCGGGCCACCACGTGGTGGTTCTGGACCACCTCTCCACCGGCCGCATCGAGAATATCGCCCATCACCTCGGCGACCCCCGCTTCCGTTTTGTGAACGACTCCATCCTCAACGCCGCCGTGGTGGACCGCCTGGTGGAATCCTGCGACGTGGTGTTCCACCTGGCCGCCATGGTGGGTGTGTGGTACATTGTGCGCGACCCGCTGCAGGCCATCGTGACCAACGTGGAGGGGACCGAGACCGTCCTGCGCGCGGCGTTCCGCCACTGGAAGAGGGTCGTTCTGGCGTCGTCGTCGGAGGTGTACGGCAAGTCCACCCGAGCGCCCCTGGCTGAGGACGACGACCGCGTCCTCGGGCCGACGACGGTAGCCCGCTGGTCCTACTCGTCCAGCAAGGCCATCGACGAGCACTTTGCGTACGCCTACGCGGCCCGGGGCCTGCCGGTGGTCATCCTGCGCTTTTTCAACGCCTACGGACCACGCATCCACGAAAACGGCTACGGGACCGTGGTGGCGCGGTTCATCCGCCAGGCCCTCGCCGGGCAGCCCCTGACGGTGCACGGTGACGGCCGTCAGACCCGGTGCTTCTGCTACGTGGACGACACGGTGCGCGGCATTCTGCTGGCGGCGGAGGTGAAAGAGGCCGAGGGCCGGGTGTTCAACATCGGCAACGACGCCGAGATCTCCATCCGGGCCCTGGCGGAGCGGATCCGGGACCTGACCGGCTCGTCGTCGGAGATCGTCTTCGTGCCCTACGAGGACTACTACGGCCAGAAGTTCGAGGACACCCCCCGCCGGGTGCCGGACCTGCGCCGGGCCCGGACCGTGCTGGGCTACGCGCCGCAGGTGTCGCTGGAAGAGGGGCTGCGGCGCACCATCGCGTGGTGCCGGAGCAACGGGTTCCTGCAGGCCGCCGCGTCGGAGGCGGTAGCCGGCGTGCGACCATGATCGTCGCCATCCACCAGCCCCACTACCTGCCCTGGCTGCGGTACGTGGACAAGATGGCGCGCGCCGACGTCTTTGTGCTGCTGGACGACGCCCAGTACACCAAGAACGGGTGGCAGAACCGCAACCGGATCAAGACGGCCGCCGGGTGGACCTACCTCACGGTCCCCGTGGTGGACGCGTTCGGCCGGGCCATCAACCAGGTGCGGGTGAACCCACAGGAGCGGTGGGCGCACCGGCACCGGCAGGCGCTGGTGACCAACTACAGCCGGGCGCCGTTCTTCCGCCGCTACCGGGAGGTGTTCGAGGACGCCTACGCCCGGCCGTGGGAGAGGCTGGCCAGCCTGAACCTGCACCTGCTTCAGGCGCTGCGCGACCTGCTGGGGATCAGGGCGCGCCTGATACTGAGCTCGGAGATGGGGGTCTCCGGCCGTGCCACGCCGCGCCTGGTGGAGATCTGCCGGAGGCTGGGGGCGACCACCTACCTGACCGGGGATTACGCCGCCGCCCACCACCTGGAGGCGCACCTGTTCGCCGGGGCGGGCATCCGGGTCGTCCGCCAGAACTGGCAGTGTCCCCGCTACCCCCAGCAGTTCGAGCACGTCGGGTTCGTCCCCGACCTGTCCGTGGTGGACCTGCTGTTCAACGCGGGGCCGGCCAGCCTGGACGTGCTGCTAGCCCGCCCCGCGGCCGACGCTGCCCCGGCGGTTTCCTGAGGTGCGATCCGGCCGTTGTTCAGCGTCGTATTAAAGGCGGGTCGCCGGCCGCAGGCGGCGTCGGCGCAGTCCTGTCGCCGCCCCCAGCAGTCCCGTGCCCAGCAGGACCAGGGAACCGGGTTCCGGGGTGACGGCGAGCGACTCGCTGAGAGGCGAGGAGTTGAGGACGAGTTCGTCAGGGGCAAAGGTGGACCCGTAACGTACTGCCGAATCAGCGTTCGTCAGGTACCCGAGAAAGATTGTGCCGAGGGGGAACTCCTGACTGCCGAAACTTATCGGGCCGATATCCTCCCAATCCGGAAACCCACCCCTAAGCATGAAGGTGTAAACTTTATAGCTCGAAGGAGCCGTGCCGGAAGCGGAGAGGCTCTTGTCCTGGTAGGCCGAAAAGTTAGGGCTGGCCGTCCCGTTGGTGAGGCCCAGGAACTCCCACAGAGTTCCGGAGGAGAAATCGCCGGCCTGCAGGTTTGCAGATCCGCTCAGGAAGTTGCTGGTCACCGAAAAGTCGGACGGGCCACCGCCGTTCGGCCACAGCACCCCCAGCCAGGCGTCGAGGGTGCCGGAGTACCATCCGGGTGCCAGAGCCCCCGACTGGGTGATGGTGAACGTCGGGGTGGTGTCAGAGGTCATCTGGATGCCGTTGATGGTCGGGCAGGGTAAACTTGCGGGTTCGCAGACGAGATGGAGGTTGGTGGGGTCGTCGATCGTATCGGCCGAGGCAGCGGGAGCCCCCCCGAGGACGAACAGCGCCGTGGCGCCCGCGGCAAGGAGCACCGCCACTGCCGACCGAAGCCTACGCATGAACGATCTCAGCATTCTGACTGTATCTTTACCAACCACCGCCGGGTCCCGTCCCTCCTTCCTTCGGCGGGTTGAGACTCCTCGAAAGAGCATCCCCACCGTCCCGGACCCTACGGCCGTCCTTCCACCTCCGCCAGCACCCGCCGGGCCTCTTCTGACCCCCGGAATCCTCGGTCCAGGCTGAGGGCCCGGCGCAGCTCGGTGGCGGCCTCCTTCCGGTTGCCGGTCCTGTAGTACGCCATCCCGAGGTGGTAGTGGACCACGGCGTTGTCCGCCAGCCTGCCAGCGCTCTCCTGAAGGAGCGGAAGCGCGTCCCGCACGCGGCCCAGCCGGTAGTAGGCCCACCCCAGGGTGTCGGCTACATGGGGGTCGGCCGGCATGGCCTCCCGCGCGGTCCTGGCCAGGGCCAGGGCCCTGTGCAGGTCGCCACCGTGCTCGAGCAGCGACCAGGCCAGGTTGTTGGCCGCGGGCCCGAAGTGGGGGTTGATCTGCAGGGCCTGCTCGTAACGGAGCCGCGCCAGCTCCACGTCCCCCCTCCGCTCGTGCAGGATCCCCAGGATGAGGTAGGGGGGGAGGGCGCGGGGGTTAATGCCGATGGCCTCCTCGTACTTGCGGATGGCCATCTCGTACGCCCCCTGGCGCGCGAACAGATTGCCCAGCAGCACGTAGGGCAGCTGTGCCTGGGGATCGGTCACCGTCGCCCGGTAGTACGCCTCCTCGGCTTCCGCGAACTGTCCCACCGCCTCGTAGGTCGAACCGAGCAGGGCGTACAGCAGGGCGTTGCGGGGGCGTCGGGCGACCTGCTCCTGGACCCGCCGGAGGGCGCGCTGGGGTTGCTCTGAACGCAGGTACATGTCCACAATTCCCGCCAGCGCCTCCACCTGGTCCGGACTCTGTGCCAGGGCGGCCTCGAATTCGCGCAGCGCCATCGCCCTGTCGCCGGCGGCGCGGTAGGCGACGGCCAGCCGGACGCGGATCCCGGCGTCCCGGGGGCTGAGGGCCAGGGCCTGCCGGAAGGCTGCGACCGCCTCCCGGGGTCGTCCCAGCGACAGGTACAGCTCTCCCAGCAGGCCGTGGCTGCGGGGGTCTGCGGGCGCCGTCCGCACCAGCTCCCCGACAGTCCGTTCGGCGGCGGACGGGTCTCCGGAACGCAGCTCCAGCCGGGCCAGGGCGACCCGCGCCTCGAGAAAGCCGGGGTCGAGCCGGAGGGCCTCGCGCAGTTGCTCTCGGGCCTGGGAGAGCTGGCCGGTGGCGGAGTAGGCCTGGGCCAGCAGAAACCGGGCCAGGGTGTTCGCCGGCTGGGCGCCCACCACCGTCTGGAGCTCTTGCAGAGCCTGGGTGGTCTCAGCACGCGCCAGCAGGACCCGGGCGTGCGCGAAACGGACGGCGGCGTCTTCGGGGTGCTCGGCCAGCAGACGCCGCACGGCGGACAGGGCGTCGCCTGTCCGGCCCCGGGCCAGCAGCAGGTCGGCCGTCCGCAGCCCCGGCAGGGTGGACCGCGGGTTGACCGATTCGGCGGCTCTGTACTGTTCAAGAGCCTGCTCCCACCGTCCGCGGCCGGCCAGGAAGTCTCCGTAGGCCAGGCGGGGCTCCATCCTGCGGGGGTGGGCGGAGACCGCCTCCTGGAGGGTCCGCTCGGCCAGGTCGGTCTGCCCGGTGCGGACGTAGAACGCCGCCAGGGCGAGCCTGGGCTCCGGGTCCGCAGGAGTCAGGTCTACCGCCTGGCGGTAGGCCTGTTCTGCGGGGGCGGGTCGTCCTGCCGCCTCCAGTAACCCGGCATAGACCAGGCGGGCCCGCGTGGACCGGGAGTCCAGCCGCAGGGCCTCTTCCGCGATGGCCAGCGCCCTGTCCCTGTTGCCCGTAGCCGCCGTGGCCCGGGCCAGGAGAAGCCGGGCGTCCACGCTGTCCGGTTGCGCCCGCAGCACCCGCTCGGCCTGCCGGCGCGCCCTGGAGGGGTCGTTGAGCATCAGGTACACGTCGCCGACTTTGAGGTGGGCGTCGGGGAGATCAGGGTCCAGTTCCAGGGCCTTCATCAGGGAACTGTAGCCCCGGGCGATGTCCCCCTGCTGGAGGTACGCCGCCCCCAGGCGGTAGTGAGCCTGAGCCGAGTCGGGGGTGCGGGCGAGGATGTTCCGGTAGTACAGCACAGCCTCGGCGTACCGGCCGGACCTCTCGGCGGATTCGGCGGCCTGCCAGTACCGGGCCAGGCGGGTCTGATCGCCGCCGGCGACGGCCAGGCCGACACCTGCAAGCCCCACCAGGATGGCAACCAGGACAGCCCGGCCCGACATCTTCGGCCTAGACACGTTCGATCACCACCTGGCATCCCGACAGACGAGAGGCCAGAGCGACACCGCCCTGGCCTCCCGGAGGCTTGCGACGAACCGTAGGCTTCCCTACGTCACCCTGCCAGGCGTCAATCCTCTCCGACGCCGCGCGGCGCCAAGGCCCACCATTCCCAGCAGTCCCGACGCGAACAGGGAGACGACAGCAGGTTCGGGCGTGGGCGCCAGAACGAAGGGGGAATTTTCCGGCTTCCCCGCATTCAAGACATTCCCCAACACCGTGATGGGAGGAGCCGTTGAGACCGCACCGAACACAGCGCTAGTCGTGCCGGGGCCCATGCTCGGGGAGAAGGTGAATTTTAGGTTCCCCTGCGTGGTATCAGGAAACATCTCCGCAGTACTGGGTGCTGTCCCAGAACCCGTGATGTAGAAAGCATCAGTGCTAGGTCCAAACGGCGAGAAGTTCTCCACCAGGAAGTTCCAGGGCATGGAAATTCCGGCTATGCCTCCGGAGACGTTGGTGTTTGTGACCACGTAAGTGTAGCCGAAGAATCCAGAACAGGAATCCGTTCCGGAGTACACCGTTGATGTCACAGATCCGCCTCCGTCCCCGAGGAAGGAGTAGGGGCTCGTTAGGGTAGCAAACACAGATGATGATGGGAAACAACTGCTGAATGCTGTCGAAGTTATCCCCGACAGGTCCAGAAGAGTCGCCTGCGCGGTCCCCGCCGCGAGGGCGACAGATGCTGGCGCTACGACCAGCGTGAAAACCAAGAATCGCCTGAGCCGATGCATGATTTCTCTCCCTCCCCGCGGAGGTAGACGCTCTCCCGCATTTGCACCTCAAATATTCGCCGGGCAATCCCCCGCCAACTCTTCCTGCATGTGAACGGTTCCTCGAGCGCAACCGAACTATAGGGACCCGCCCACGGGGCTGGCCGGGTAGCCCTGTCAGGCCTCAGGGGGCGACGTGAGTGGCCAGAACCGGCCACAGCAGCCGCACGAATGCTCCCTGCAGCCCCTCGGCGTCTCGCGCGGATGGTCCCAGAGGCCCGTTGACCCGCACCAGCACCTCGTCGCTGCGCCGGCGCGCCAGGGCGTTCCATGCCAGCAGCAGGAGCGCCTCCCTCTCCCGGGCTACGACCCGGCGGCCCACCTGGTACCAGTACAGAACCAGCTGGCGACTGCCGCCTTTTTCGATCACCACGCGGTTCACCGTCACGGTCTGATCCTCAACCGGCAGGGCCAGCAGGCGGTGGTCCACGATAACCCACCCCGCTCCCGGCAGGCACACCTGAGGGGAGTGCACCCGCTCGCTGAGTCGCTGGGAGCCGTAGTATCCCACGTACAACCCCAGCCCTCGGCCGGAGGGGTCGCGGTACGTGCGCAGAACGTAGTCGTCCACTCCCAGGGCAGCCACCACCCCCGGCTCGAAGAACTCGGTGCGCCCGCTCCACTGGCCCACCTGCATGGGGAGCTCCGACAGGGGCTTGCGCAGGGGCATGCCGCCCGAGACGGCCAGATTGTGCAGCAGGACTGCGGTCCCCGCCAGGGTGAGCATGCTCAGGGCAGAAGCCGACCGGCGGCTCACGGGACCACCGCGGGCCGGCCGACCCGAGCCAGCACGGCCCCTGCGGCCACCAGCATGCTCAGGGCCAGCATGAAGATCAGCCACCCCGAGAACGTGTGGTAAAAGCCCATGGCCGCCGCCATCCCCACGGTGTGCGCCAGCACGCCGGTGGCCGCGATCCGCAGCGCGTTGGTCAGCAGCGCGATAGGGACCGCCGACAGCACCACCAGGCCCCGCCGCCACCAGCCGCGCTGGCTGACGTAGGCGTAGATGACGGCCAGCGCCAGCAGGGAGATCAACGACCGGATCCCGCTGCAGGCCTCCACCACCTCCAGGCGGGTGTAGGCCAGGTTGATGATGTTGCCCTCCCGGAACACCGGGACGCCCGCCAGGTCCAATGCCGTCGTCGCCAGGGAAGCGGCCAGCAACTGCAGGGGGAAGGCGATCCCGACGAACAGGGGCACCGGCAGCGGCAGCATGAACACCAGGTACGTCAGGGGGAAAGCCAGGACACGCAGCAGAGCCGGCCCGCCCAGAAGCAGGATCAGTCCCGCCAGGGTCACCGGCAGCGACAGCCGGCCCGGGTAGCCAAACGCCGCCGCCTCGCCTGCCACGAGCATCGCCAGGCCCCCCACCAGCACCGGGTAGCCCCACGCCGACGTCCGCCGCGGCACGCTGCGCAGCGCCCGGCGACGTTCCCACACCAGATACGCGCTGATGACGGGAACCAGAAAGCCGTGGGAGTAGTTGGGGTCGGTCCGCCACTGGTGGACCAGCCCCCCGAGCACCGGCGCGTATAGGTACAAAAAGAGCCCCGCGAGGGCCGCGCCCTCGACGACCGGCGCCACCCTCCGGGCGGTTACCGCCGGGACGTGGATCTTGCGTCTGCCGGCCGGTCCGACCCTGGCTGGCGCCACTTGTGCCTGGTACCCGTCCACAGGGTCACCCTCACCCGCCACGATGGCCGGCCGGTCATCCCGGCGTCTTCCTTCTAACGGAGGATTCGTGGGCGCTCACATGAGCACCCCGCCCGTGGGTCTTGCCACAACCTCAACCGGGGATCGTCCGCAGGAGCCGACGAGAACGTTCCTCCGAGAGGAGCAGGTGCGCACGCGTGGGCGTAATGAGACAAAGATACCATGGTGGATCACGAGGCCTTCTGGGCACGCCAGCGCCTGCTGGTCATCGCACCGCACCCCGACGATGAGGCGTACGGGTGTGCCGGTACCATGGCCAAGGTGAAGGCCCTGGGAGGGCAGGTGTACGTCCTGGTGGGCTCGGTCGGCGACCTGCAGCACTACGGTAACGGCCCCGTGGCCGCCGAGACCCGGCTGGCGGAACTGGACCGCGCCATGGAGGTCCTCCGGGTCGACGACTACGACGTCCTCTTCACCGATTCTGACCGTCACCTGCGGCTGGACGCCGTGCCCCAGCGGGACCTGATGGCCCTCATCGAGCGAGACAGCCGCTGCTCGCTGGACCGGGTGCGACCGACGGCCGTGCTGCTGCCGACCCCGGCGTTCAATCAGGACCACGACGCCCTCTTTCGGGCCGGGTTCGCCGCCTGTCGGCCGCACCTGCGGCAGCACAAGTCCTGTGCGGACCTCGTGCTCTCCTACGAGAGCCCGCACGTGGCGTGGGCTCCACAGACCCTGCGGCCCACCTTGTACGTGGATATCTCCGCCTATCTGACCGTCAAGCTACAGGCCCTGTCCTGCCACGCCTCCCAGGTGCGTCCGGCGCCGGACTGGGGCAGTCGGGAAAATGTGGAGCGGCTGGCCCGGCTGCGAGGCGCCGAGGTCGCCGTGGACGCCGCCGAGGCGTTCGTATGCCACCGCGTCGTGTTGTGATCCCCCACTCCCGCCCCACCGTGGACGAGGAGGACATCGGCGCGGTGGTGGCGGTCCTGCGCTCGGGCCATCTGGCCCAGGGGCAGGCGGTGGCGCAATTTGAGCGTGACGTGGCCGCGTACCTGGGCCGCCGGGGTGGGGTGGCCACCAGTTCGGGTACCGCAGCCCTGCACCTGGCCCTGCTGGCGCTGGGGATCGGACCTGGCGACGAGGTGGTGCTGCCGTCGTACACGTGCGTGGCCCTGCTGCACGCCGTGACGTATGTGGGCGCGGCCCCGGTCCTGGCAGAGGTAGACCCGCAGGCCATGACCGTCTGCCCCGACGACGTCGCGCGGCGGCTCACCCGCCGGACGCGGGCGCTGATCGTCCCCCACATGCACGGCCTGGCCGCGGACCTGGATCCGCTGCTGGCCCTGGGGGTCCCGGTGGTGGAGGACTGCGCCCAGGCCTTCGGAGCCACGTATCGGGGCAGGCCGGCAGGATCGTTCGGCGTCGTCGCCGTGTGCTCGTTCTACGCCACCAAGGTGCTCACCACCGGCGAAGGAGGCATGCTGGTCGCCGATGACGACCGCATCCTGGCCCGGGCGCGGGACCTGAGAGACTACGACGGACGGGACGCACTCTGCACCCGGTACAACTACAAGATGACCGACTTCCAGGCGGCCCTGGGGTGCAGCCAACTGCGCCGCCTGCCCCGGTTCCTGGCCCGTCGCCGCGCCATTGCCGCAACGTACTCCGCCCGGCTGGCCCACCTTCCGGTGGGCCTCCCCGTGGTCCCCCAGGGCCGCGGACACATCTTCTACCGGTACGTGATCCGCGTGGACGACTCCGTCCGCGCCAGCCGCCACCTCGCCGATCGGGGTGTGGACGCGAAGCCGCCGGTCCCCCGGCCGCTGCATCACCTGACGGGCCAGACCGGCTTTCCGGTCACGGACGCGGTGGCCCGCACGGCTCTCTCGCTGCCGATCTACCCGACGCTGACCGACGCGGAGGTGGAGCACGTCGCCGCCGCCGTGGCCGAGGCGGTGCGGGTTGACAGGGGGGTGCGGTGGCAGAGGTCTCTGCTGGTTTCATCCTGGCGCTAGCCGTCGCCTGGGTCCTCACGCCCGCCTGTGGGTGGCTGGCCCGGGCGGTCGGACTGGTGGACCGACCCGCGCCGCGCAAGCTGCACGCTGTCCCCACGCCGCTGCTGGGCGGGGCGGCGGTGCTTGCGGCGGTGGCGGCGGCGGTGCTGGTGTTCGCCCGACCGGTGGTTCGGGAGCACGTGTACCTGCTGCTGGCCGGGGCGACGATCTTCGCAGTCATCGGCTTACTTGATGACGCCCGCAACGTCGGCGCCGGCAAGCTCGCGGCCGAAGCCGCCGTGGTTGTCGGAATCGTCTGGGCCGGCGACTTCCGCGTCGTCCTGCCCTGGCCGTACCTGGGGGAGACGTTGGTGGTTCTGTGGATCGTCGGCGTGGCCAACGCCTTCAACTGCCTCGACTGCGCTGACGGGGTGGCCGCGGGGGCCGCGGCGGTGGCCGGGTTGGGGCTGCTGGCCCTGGCGCTGTGGGCAGGCCGCCTGGCCGTGGCGGTGGTGGCGGCCTCGGTGGCGGGAGCGTGCCTGGGCTTCCTGCGCTACAACTTCCCGCCCGCCCGCATCTTCCTGGGCGATGCCGGCAGCCTCACGCTGGGCTTTGTGTTGGCGTCCACGGCGGCGGTGGTGTCCGGCGGGGCGGTGGATCCCTCCCGCCTTCTGCCGCCCGTGCTGATCCTGGCCGTGCCGGTGGGAGACTTCCTGCTCGTACACTGGCGCCGGTACCGCGCCGGCGTGCGGCCCCTGACCCGGCTGGTCACCTCCACCGGCAAGGACCACCTCCCCCACCGTCTGCTGGCTTCGGGGCACAGCGCCCGCCGGACGGCCGTGCGGGTGTACCTGGCGATGGGGGTGCTCGGCGCCGCCGCCGTCGGCGTGGCGGCAGGCGGGCCGTGGCTGCCGGTGACCATGGGGGGCTTGGCCGGCGCGGTCACGGCCCTGGGGATCCGCCCGCTGCTGCTCCGTCCGGCTCCCGAGATCCGCTGGAACCTGCCGCGTCCCGCGTCGGCCGACGACCGGCCGTAGAGGCAGGGGCCGGGGCGAAGGGTTCCGGTCGGATGACCTTTTCAGCGCGAGGAAGGAGGGACCTTGGCTCCTGCTCCCGAGGATCAGGGTCCGGACATTGCGTACCTGTCCAGCAGTGTGTACGGCCTGGAAAGCCGGCTGCTCCGACTGGTAAGAGAGAGCGCAGGCGGCGGAATTCCCCTGGACGACTTTGTCACTGAACTTTCCCTGCTGGCCAAAGACGTGCGGCGGCTGTTCCGCCAGGCGGGCGAGGCCCGGCAGCGGCGGGATCTGCACTTCAGCGCGGCCATGAAGCTGCAGGAGATCAGCGACCACTGCGTGTGGCTGTATCGGAAAATCCAGCTGGAGAGGGCCTTTTTCGAAAAACTCTACTACGAGTCCCGACTCCGCTCCGTGGCCTCCGACGACGTCTACACCCTGTCCCAGCGCCTGGTCCAGGCGGAGGCGCTGGAGCAGCAGTTCAGCCGCGCCACCGATGAGCAGCTGCGCCGGGAGCTCCTGGACGACCAGCCCGACGGCCTGCAGCTCGGTACGGTTTCCCCGTGGATGCCGGACTGAGAGCGGAACCCGGCCCGGTCTGTCGGTGCGGTCGGGGGAGGGCGGTTGCCGCTTCCCGTGCGCCTTGACTCTCTACGCGCGCTCTGCCTACACTGGGGGCGGAGTCCCGCGCCCATGCGCTTTGTGCGGCACTTCTCCCTCGACGAGGCCAACCGGGCGCTGCGCGAGATCACGCCCCTGCTGGTTCGCCTCCGGGAGATCCACATCGCGGCCACCCGGGCCCGGGAGCGCCTGGACGTCCTGTGGAAGCGCCTGGAGTCCGGGGAGCCGGTTCTGGACGACCTCACCGGGGTCCGCGCCCAGATCGAATCGCTGACCCGGGAGGCGGCCGGCCTGCTGCGCCGCCTGGACGAGGTCGGCTGCATCCTGCGGGACGTGGAGATGGGCC
>JAVKIJ010000045.1:0-24877 GCA_031459535.1 Candidatus Fervidifonticultor quintus
ATCGACGTGGTCTCGGCGCTGGCTGCCGAGCTGGGCGTGCAGCTCGACGCGCGGCAGGTGCGGGTGGCGGCCCTGCGGCCCGAGGATCAGGCCGCGCCGGTACCCCAGGCACGGTTGAAATTCGTGGGGCTCTCGGTGAGCGCGGTCCGCAACAGCGCCGAGGTGAAGGTCCACCTGGAGGACCGGGGCATGCTCTATGAGGGCATCGCGGCCGGCCCGAGCCTCCCCCGCTACCGGCTCGCCCTGGTGGCGCAGGCCACCCTGCACGCGATCGAAGTGTTCCTCCGCGCCCAGGGGATGCTGATCTTCGAGGGCGTCGGGATCCACACCGTGGGTGATCACGACGTGGCCGTGGTCACCGTGACCCTGGGCGGCAACGAGCAAGAGACGCTGGCCGGTGCGTCGGTGGTGCGCGACGACCAGCGGGAGGCCGTGGTGCGCGCGGTCCTGGCTGCGGTGAACCGGCCGATTTCCTGGCTTGCGGGCAACCGGTAGGCCGCAGGACGTCCTGCTCCGCCATCGCCTATCCTATAATGAAAGGCGTTGACCGGGGCTCGGCTCCGGTCGTTGAGGTGTTCCATGCGCGGACTGCTGAGCCGGTTGCTGGGCGATGCCAGTGAACGGGAGATCGCCCGTCTGAGGCCCCTTGTAGAAGAGATCAACGCTCTCGAGCCCGAGTACGAGGCGCTCAGCGACCATCAGTTGCGCGACCGCGTGGCCGGGTGGCAGGCCGACGTCCAGGGTGCCATCGCCGGCCTGGGCGGCGACGAACGCAAGGTCCGCTTGCAGGCGAAGCTGGATGAGCTGCTGCCCCACGTGTTCGCCGCGGTCCGCGAGGCGAGCAAGCGAACCATCGGCCTGCGACACTTCGACGTGCAATTGATCGGCGGCGCGGTGCTCCATCGGGGCCGCATTGCCGAGATGAAGACCGGCGAAGGCAAGACCCTGGTCGCGACGCTCCCCATCGCGTTGAACGCCCTCGCGGGTCGCGGGGTGCACCTGGTGACGGTGAACGATTACCTGAGCCGCCGCGACGCCGGATGGATGGCGCCCATCTACCATCTCCTGGGTTTCTCGGTCGCGGCCATCGGCCACGAGTTCTCGGGTCTCTACGATCCCGCATTCACCGATCCCAAGCCTCACCACGACGACCGGCTGAACCACTTCCGCCCCATCAGCCGGCGCGAGGCCTACGCCGCCCATATCACGTACGGCACCAACAATGAGTTTGGTTTCGACTATCTGCGGGACAACATGGCGCTGCGGCTGGAGGACCTGACCCAGCGAGAGCTCTACTACGCCATCGTTGACGAGGTGGACTTCATCCTGATCGACGAGGCCCGCACGCCCCTGATCATCTCCGGCATTGTGGAAGGCGCGGTGGATCGCTACCAGCGCTTTGCCCGGGTCGTGCCGCGGCTCCAGGTCGGAAGCGACTACACCGTCGACGAGAAACTGAAGAATGCCGTGCTCACCGACGAGGGCGTCGCCCACGCCGAGAGGCTGCTGGGGATCGACAACCTGTCCGATCCGGAGCACGTGGACGCGATGCATCACCTGCACCAGGCCCTGCGCGCCCACGCCTGCTACAAGAAGGACGTGGACTATGTGGTCAAGGACGGCCAGGTCATCATCGTCGACGAGTTCACCGGCCGCCTGATGTTCGGTCGGCGCTATGCCGACGGCCTGCATCAGGCCATCGAAGCCAAAGAGGGCGTCAAGGTCGAACGGGAGAGCCAGACCCTGGCCACCATCACCTTCCAGAACTACTTCCGCATGTACGAGAAGCTGGCGGGCATGACCGGCACGGCCAAGACCGAGGAAGAGGAGCTCACGAAGATCTACAACCTACCCGTGGTCGTGGTGCCCACCCACCGCCCCATGATCCGGGAAGACAAGCCCGACCTGATCTACAAGACCCAGCGCGCCAAGTGGAAGGCCGTGGTCGAGGAGATCCTGCAGTGGCACCGGCAGGGCCGGCCGGTGCTGGTGGGGACGCGTTCCATCGAGAAGAACGAGCACCTCTCGGAGCTGTTGCGGCGCCGGGGCGTGCCCCACCAGGTGCTGAACGCCAAGCACCACGAGCGCGAGGCCGAGATCATCGCCCAGGCCGGCCGCGTGGGCGCCGTGACCATCGCGACCAACATGGCTGGCCGCGGCGTGGACATCATCCTGGGCGGCAACCCGCCCGACCCCGCAGAGGCCGAGCGGGTCCGCTCCCTGGGCGGACTGCACGTCATCGGCACCGAGCGGCACGAGGCGCGGCGAATCGACAACCAGTTGCGGGGCCGCGCCGGCCGGCAGGGTGACCCGGGGTCGAGCCGCTTCTACATCGCGCTGGACGACGAGCTGATGCGCATCTTTGCCGGAGAGCGGATCGCCGGGTTGATGGACCGGCTGGGCATCGACGAGGATACGCCCATCGAGCACAATCTGGTCACGCGCCAGATCGAATCGGCGCAGAAGAAGGTCGAGCAATATCACTTCGACATGCGCAAGCACGTGCTTGAGTACGACGACGTCATGAACGTGCAGCGCCAAGTCATCTACGCCGAGCGGCGCAAGGTCCTGGACGGCGCGGGGCTGCGAGAGAACGTCCTCGACATGATCGCGCGGCTGGTCCGGGCCCAGGTCGAGCAAGTCTGCGTCAGAGAGGTCCATCCCGACGAGTGGGATCTTGAGGGGTTAGTCGAAGGCCTGGCCCAGCTGATTCCGCCGCTGGCTGACGTGGATCCGGCTTCGCTTCGGCGGATGCCGGCCGATGACGTGACCGAGCGGCTCGCCGCCGCGGCCATCGCGGCCTACGAGAAGAAGGAGGCCGAACTGGGCCCGGAGGTCATGCGGGAGATCGAGCGCCTGGTCCTGCTGCAGACCATCGACCGCAACTGGATTGACCACCTGCACAACATGGACGCTCTGCGCGAGGGCATTGGTCTGCGGGCCTACGCCCAGGTGAGCCCGCTCATCGAGTACCAGCGTGAAGGGTACGACATGTTCCAGAATACGTTGCGGGCGATCCAGGAGGAGACGGTGCGCACGCTGTTCCGCGTGCGGGTGGCCCCTCAAGAGCCCCCGGCCCGGCCTGTAGCGTCGGCGAGGGAGCCGGCGGCGGTGGGCGCCCGGCCCTCGGGCGGCCACCACAAGATCGGCCGCAACGATCCGTGCTGGTGCGGGAGCGGCAAGAAGTACAAGAAGTGCCACGGTCGGGAGGCATAGCGTCCCCGGGGCGGCCGTGGTCGGTCGTCGGCGCCCTGACCACCGGCGCCCTGCTCGCCGCCGTCTTTCCCCGATGGGACCAGGGCTGGCTGGCCTGGGTGTCGCTGGTTCCCCTGCTGCTCGTGGTGCGCCACGCGGGTCCGGGCACCGCCTTCTGGCTGGGATGCCTCAGCGGCCTGGTCGCCTACGGCGGGTTGATGGAATGGATCCGCCTGTTCGGCACACCGGCCTGGCTGGCGCTCACGGTGATCATGTCGATGTTCCTGGGGATGTTCGCGGCAGCGGCCGCGGCCCTGGCGGCGCGCTACCAGGCCCGGCGCAGCGGGGCGTGGCTGTGGGTGATTCCTCTGACGTGGGCAGCGGTCGAATATGCCCGGTCCACCGGCCCGCTGGGGTTTCCCTGGGGGCTGCTCGGCCTCACGCAGTACCGGTCTCCCGTGGTCCTGTCGCTGGCACCGCTGGTGGGGACCGGTGGCATCGGAGCCGTCATCGCGCTGGTCAACGCCGCAATTGCCGAGGTGATCGCTTCCCCGCGCCGGCGTGCAGCGCCCGTCGCGCTGCTAGGCGTGCTGGCTGCGCTGGCAGGGGCCCATCGGCTCGCTGTGCCACCGGCATCGAGTTCGCGGGTCGTCGGGGCCATCCAACCCAATGTCCCTCCAGAGACCAAGGGCATGCCAGAGACCTCGGCGGCGATCCTCGAAGGCCTGCTGCGGCAGACCCGCGAGGCCCGGCGGGCCGGCGCGCAGATCATCGTCTTCCCCGAGACTGCGTTACCCGCTGACGCCGCTACCTCTCCGGCTGCCCGACTGGCGGTTGCGCGCGCCGCCGGCGGCGCGGTCGTGGTCGCTGGCGCGTTCCTGCCGGGCCCGCTGAACGGGGTGCTGGTCATCGGCCAGGACGGCGCGACGCTGGGCCGCTACGCCAAGCGGAGGCTGGTGCCGTTTGGGGAGGCCGGTGTCCGGCCGGGGCGGGACGCTGGTCCGGTGCAGACACCTGAGGGCGCCATCGCCCTGGCCATCTGCTACGAGTCGGCATTCTCTCCCCTGATCCGGCCGCAGGTCGCCGACGGTGCCGCGCTGATCGCCGTGCTCACCAATGATGGCTGGTTCGGCACGTCGGCTGGGCCGGCGCAGCACGCCGCCCACGCGGTGCTGCGTGCGGCGGAGACCGGCCGCAGCGTGGTCAGGGCGGCGAACACGGGCACATCCATGTTGATCCGTCCCGATGGGGGGGTCACTGCGGTCCAACCACTGGGCACCGCCGGGGTCCTCGTGGGCGCGCTCCCCACGGGCGGACCGGTGTCGTTCTACGTCCGGTGGGGGTGGATGCTACCGCCCCTGGCGGCGGCCGCCTGGCTCATTGCTAGCCTTCCGCTGGCGTGGCAGGCCGTTCGCCGTCGGCTCGCCGATTCAGTCCGGCTCCTGATTTCAGTGCTCGCCCCCGCCGCGGTCCTCGCCGCCGACCGGTTGCTCGCCGGCAGAGACGACGGGCCCGGGGTGGTGGCTTCGTGCGCCGTCCTGGCGCTGTGCGCGGCCCTCGCGCGGCGCGATCTGCTCGACTGGCGCCGGATGGGGGCCTCGGTGATGTTGTCGGTGGGCCTCACCGTGGTCCTGCTGGCGGCGATGCGGGGCGCCTATGCCCGCTACGGGTTCGTCGTGCCGCTGGGGCCCTCGGGGGGCGGCTGGCTACCGTGGCTGGCGCCCCACCTGCTGAAAGGGTTCGCCGTGGAGGCCTGGCTGCGCGGGGCGACCTTCTCCCCCGCGATGCGCCTGGGCGGCTGGCCGCTGGCCATCGCGGTCTCCACGGTGCTGGGCGTCTTCCTGCACGCCGGGCAGTCCCAGGAGATCGTCTTCTGGCACTTGGTCACCGGGGCGGGGTTCGGTGCCATCCGGCTCTGGACCCGGGATGCGATGGGCCTGGGCCCTGCGCGCGGTGTCGGAGATGCGGTGGTGATGGGCCTCGCCGGCCTGCGGTAGAGTCCAATGGGAGCACCTGCTATAATGCTGTCGCCATGATGCAGCTTGAGGAACTTCACCTGCAGATCGACGAGAGTCGACGACGCCTCCAGGACCTGCGGGGGCATCTTTGACCTTCCGGCCAAACACGCCCGCATCGTAGAACTCGAACGCGCCATGCAGGAGCCCACGCTGTGGGCCGATCAGGAGCGGGCGCGCGCCGCCGGGCAGGAACTGAGCGCGCTACGCGCCGCGGTCGAGAGCGTGGTAGCGCTGGAGCGTCGCCTGGAGGACCTGGGCGCCCTCGTGGAACTGGCCGAAGAGTCGCCCGGCGCCATTGACCCCGGGGAGCTGCACAGAGAGGCCCGGGCACTGGCGGAAGGGCTCGATCGTCTTGAGACCGCAGCCCTGCTCTCCGGCCCGCACGACGAGGCCAACGCCATTCTGTCCATCCATGCCGGGGCCGGGGGCACCGAGTCCCAGGACTGGGCCGCAATGCTGGTGCGCATGTACCTGCGCTGGGCCGAAGGCCGCAGCTACAGCACGGAGATCGTGGACCTGTCACCCGGTGAAGAGGCTGGCGTGAAGAGCGTGACCGTGATCGTCAACGGTCGCCATGCCTATGGCTACCTCAAGACCGAGCGGGGCGTGCATCGTCTAGTGCGGTTGTCGCCCTTCGACGCCGCCCACCGCCGGCACACGTCGTTCGCGCTCGTCGATGTCATTCCCGAGGTGCAGGAGACTGAGGTAGCGCTGCGCGACGACGAGCTCAAGGTGGAGACATACCGGTCCGGCGGCGCCGGCGGCCAGAACGTCAACAAGGTGGAGACCGCGGTGCGGATCACGCATCTGCCGACCGGGATCGTCGTGCAGTGTCAGAATGAGCGTTCGCAGCATGCCAACAAACTCACGGCGCTGCGCGTCCTCAAGGCTCGGCTAGCCGAACTCCAGGAGGCCAGGCAGCGGGAGCGCTTGGCGGAGCTGCGCGGAGAATACCGCGAAGCGGCGTGGGGCAACCAGATTCGGTCCTACGTTCTGCATCCATATCAGCTCGTTAAGGACCACCGGACCGGCGTCGAGACCGGGGACACCGGTGCCGTGCTGGACGGTCGCCTGGACAGCTTCATGGACGCCGCGTTGCGGGCGCAGTTGAGCTGATGCGCCGGGCGCGCCTAGTCATCGCCAGCGTCGCGGCCCTGGTCGCCGTGGGGTGGATCCTGCCCTCGCTGTTCGTGCAGCACCGGCTCGGGGCAGCGCTGCGACCGCGACTCCAGGCGTCCGGGGGCATCTCGGTCCGCGCGCTGACCTCGGTGTTCTCCCTGGCGAGGGGTCGCGTCGACCGCACGGAGGTCCTGGCGTCCGGCGTGCACCTGGGTGAGCTGACCGCGCAGACGCTGAGGATGCGAGTGGACGGCCTGCGCGTGCGGCGCGCGCCTGATGGATCCGTGGTGGCGATCGGCGCGCGGTCGGGGTGGGCGGAGCTGCGGGTGGGTCGCGAAGAGCTGGAGACGTTCCTCCGGCAGCGAGGCGTGATCAACCCCACCGTGACCATTGACCCCTCGGGGGTCGCCGCGTCTGGTGGGGTGCGCGCCGGGCCGATCTCGGTGCAGGTGCGGCTACGGGGGCAGTTCTACGCGGCTGACCGCGCCGATCTCCACTTCCGGGTCGACGCGCTGGAGGCGGGCGCGCTGCCGGTGCCCGGGCCCCTGGCTACGACCGTGCTGCAGGCGACCACAGGTCCCCTCGTCTCGTTTCGACGCCTGCCCATCCCGGTCGCCATCGAACAGGTTTCGTCAGTGCAGGATCGGGTCGTGGTGACCGCACGGATCGTAGGCACACCGTGATGCGTCGGGGTTTGGTGGCGCTGGTGCTGGTCGGGCTCGCCGCGTCTGCGGCGGTGCTGGTACCGCGCGTGCGACTCGAGGCCGGCTACCGGGCGGTGGAGATCGTCCTCGACGGCGACGACTGGCTGATGCTGGCCCGACGCGAAGGTCGGGAACCGGCCCGGATGCTGCGGGCCCTGCGCGACCGCGGCGCGACGTCTCTGGCGATAGCCGACAACACGCTGAGGCGCCTGGCCGACGATGGCCTGATCAGCTACGCCAGCGGGCCCACGTTGCAGTCCCAGGCGCGCCTGTCGGCACTGGCTCCCCCGTTTGCCCGTCTGCACGCGGCCGGGGCCATTCGGACCGACGCCGTCTATGTCACCGGGCCACGAGGGCATCTCGACTTCGTGGCCCAGCGATTCCGGGCTCTGCTCGGGCCGGAGCGCACCCACCTGCGGGGTGATGTCGTCGAAGTGATTGGCGCCCAGCAGGACCTGGAGGAGATCGGCCTGGGCTATCGGGCTGAGGATGCGGCGCTGGCCAGGGCAGCCGGGTTGGGGGTCGTCCTGCGACCGAGGAACTATCGCGGGCTCTCCCGCGCCAGCCTGCGGGTCCTGGTGGACGGCTACGCTCAGGCCACGCCCCAGCCCACGCTGATCTTCGCGCTGACGGAGGTCCAAGGTTACGAGAGGCTGATCGGTGACGCCGCGGCCGAGTACTGGCGGATCGGCGCCCGGTTCGGTCGCATCGAGGTCTTCTCGGCCAGGCGCAAACAGCGGGGTGAGGATCGGCTGACGGCGCTGATGCAGCCCGCGGTGATCCGGGTCTTCAGCATCACGCCGGAAGAGCTCCAGGTCCTGAGGCCGGCGCAGGTTGCCGACCGCTTCCTCCGTGCGGCGCAGGAACGCAACATCCGACTGCTGTATGTGCGACCGCTGCTGTCCACTCCGGCCGGCGACTCTCCCGTGGACGTCAACCTGGACTTGGTCGCATCCATTGCTCGGGGCCTGCAGGAGTCCGGGTTCGCAGTGACCCGTAGCCAGCCGCTGGCCCCGCTGGAGGTCCCGCGACCCGTGATGTGGGTCGTCGCCGTCGGGGCGCTCGCCCTGGCCTTCCTCGTCGTGGATGACCTGGCCCGCGCCGTCGGGCTGCGGCTGAGGTCTTCAGTGGCAGGCGTTTTGCTGGCGCTGGCCGTGTTGATCACCGTGGGGGCGAGCTTCTCCCGCCTCGACGGGTTCTGGCGGCAGTTGCTGGCCCTGGGGACGGCCATTGCCGCGGCGACCGGTGCCGTGGTCTGGGCGCTGCCGCCTCACGCGCCGACGCGGAGGACCTCGCCAATCGCTGCGGGCCTGGGAGTTCTGTTGCGCGCGTTGGTCGTGGCGGTGAGCGGCGGACTGTTCGTGGCGGCGCTGCTGAGCCAGTGGGCCTTCATGCTCGCCTTCGCGACCTTCCTGGGCGTGAAGCCCGCGCATGCCGCGCCCGTCGTGCTGGTCGGGACGTGGGTGGCGCTCGGCGCGCGGGCGTCTGTTTCGTGGCGCCAGACGCTGCAGGACCTGGTTGACTGGGTTCGGCGGCCCCTGCGCGTGGGCTGGGCGCTGGCTGCGTTGGCGCTGGGCACGTTGGGCGTGCTGCTGCTCGCCAGGACCGGGAACATCGGCTTGCCGCTGCTGGGCGCCGAGGTACAACTGCGCACGATGCTGGAGGACGTGCTGGTCGCGCGGCCCAGGACCAAGGAGTTCCTGATAGGATACCCCGCGCTGGTGCTCGCTGGCGTCGCATCCAGTGTGGGATGGCGAGGCGCCGCTCTCCCGCTGGCCATGGCTGGCGCCGTCGGGACCGCCGGTGCGATCAACTCCTTTTCGCATCTCCATACGCCGTTGCTCTACACAATCTGGCGGACCGGAAATGCCCTGCTCCTCGGCGCGGTACTGGCCATCCCGGCCGCGGTGATGCTCCTCTGGGTCGCCCGACGCGGTCGCCGGTCCTGATTCTCGGGTACTACGGCTTCGGCAACCTCGGAGACGAAGCCGTGCTCGCCGGGCTGCTGGCTGCCCTTCGGGCGCGGCTTCCCGAGGCGCTCGTCGCGGTGCTCTCGGCCGATCCCCAGGCCACGACGCGGATGCACGGTGTATCGGCTCTGCCCCGCGGGCCGGCGGAGATCTGGCGGGCATTGCGCGGTGCGCGCATGCTGGTCTGCGGGGGCGGTTCGCTGGTCCAGGACGTGACCAGTGCCCGGAGCGCGCTCTACTACCTGGGCGCCATGCAGGCCGCGTCGTGGCGACGGGTGCCCGTGGCGGTGATCGGGCAGGGCATCGGGCCGCTGCGTCGGGCGTGGATTCGCCGCCTGGCAGGCCGGGCGTTCTCCCAGGCTCGGGTCATCAGCGTCCGCGACGCCGAGTCCGCGCAGACTTTGCGTGAGCTCGGAGTACGCCCAGTCGTCCATCTTGGGGCGGACCTAGCGCTGCTGGCGCCGGCGGCCGACCCGGGCCAGGTGCAGGAGCGGATCAGGCGTGAAGGGCTTGACCGGGCCCCCATCCGGATTGGGGTGGCCACGCGGGCCTGGCCCGGCATGCGCGAACCAGAGGAGCTTGGGCGGGGGATCGGCCGGTTCGCCGACATGGTAGGGGCGAGAGTTGCGATCTTCCCCTTCGATCGGTCGCGCGATGGAGAGATCAGCCGCACCGTGGCTCGGGCCGCCGCTGGCCGGGTGGTGGAGGTCGAGACGCCCGCCGAGCTGATGGGTCTGGTGGCCGCCATGGATCTCATGGTGGCGGTACGCCTCCATGGGCTCATCTTCGCCGCGGCGGGCGGCGTTCCGGCAGTGGCGCTGGCCTACGATCCGAAGGTGACGGCCTTTGCCGCCGAGATCGGCCTGCCCGGGCCGCTGCCGGTGGACTGCACCGGGCTGGGGCTGGCGGAGGCCATCGCCCGTGCCTGGGACGGACGCGCAAGCCTCCGGTCCCGCGCGCAGGCCGCGTACCCCGGGCTGCGCAGCCGGGCCCTGGCCTCGGTAGACCTCCTCGCCAGCGTCCTCAACGGGAGGGCCTAGCTCCCTGCGCCACAGACCTGCAGGAGTTCCACCGGATCGAACGGAATAGCCTCCCAGTATCGCCTGCCGTCGCAGCATTTCAAGGAGGCAGACATCGTGCCGGAGGTGCTGAAGGTCTCCGCAGACTCCAAGCCCAAGGCGGTTGCAGGCGCTGTCGCGGCGATCCTGCGGGAGAAGGGCACGGTGGAGATCCAGGCGGTTGGCGCGGGGGCCGTGAACCAGGCTGTCAAGGCCATTGCCATTAGCCGTGGCTTCGTGGCCCCCAACGGGATCGACCTGGTGGCGATTCCGGCGTTCACGAAGGTCGAGATCGACGGGGAGGAGCGCACCGCCATCAAGTTCCTTGTCGAGGCCAGGTAGCCGCCCCGTGAACGGCACGGCCTATGGCGAGCTGAAAATCTTCTGCGGCTCGTCAACCCCGACCCTGGGTCAGGAGATCGCGGAGTACCTGCGTACCCCGCTGGGGCGCGTGACCCTCATGCGCTTCGCTGACGGCGAGATCTACTGCCGGTACGAGGAGAACGCTCGGGGCGAGGATGCGTTCGTCATCCAGTCCACCTGCCATCCCGTCAACGAGCACCTCATGGAACTGCTGATCATGGTGGACGCGCTGCGCCGGGCGTCTGCGGGCCGCATCACGGCCGTGATGCCCTACTACGGGTACGCCCGGAAGGACAAGAAGGATGCGCCCCGCGAGCCGATCACCGGACGGCTGGTCGCCGACCTGCTGACCACCGCCGGGGTGAACCGCGTGCTCACCGTGGATCTGCACGCAGGCCAGGTCGAGGGTTTCTTCAACATCCCCGTGGATCATCTGCGAGCCATGCCCCTGTTCGCCGATTACCTGGCCCGCAAGGGGCTCCGCAACGGCGTCGTCGTGGCCGCCGACGACGGCGCAGTCCGGCGCAGCAAGCACCTGGCAGACCGCCTCGACCTGCCCCTGGCGGTCATCTTCCAACGTCGGGTTGGCATGGACGCCAAGGAGCCCATTCAGATCGTGGGCGACGTGGAGGGTCGGATCCCCATCTTCATCGAGGACATCGTGGACACGGCGGGGACGATCCTCCAGGCCGCAGGCGTCCTGCTGTCGCACGGGTGCCAGCCCGAGATCTACGTGTGCGCGACTCACCCGGTGCTGGCCGGGCCTGCGGTCGAGCGGCTCTCGCGGCCCGAGATCCGCGAGGTGATCGTCACCAACACGATTCCCATCCGCCCGGACCACCTGATTCCCAAGATCACCGTGCTGTCTGCGGCCCCGCTGCTGGCTGAGGCCATCCGGCGCATTCACCTCAACCAGTCGGTCAGCCTGCTGTTCACATAGCCACGTCGTGACCGTGGTCCGAACGCGCTTCGCCCCCTCGCCGACCGGATACCTCCACGTGGGTGGAGCTTGGACCGCGTTCTTCAACTGGCTGTACAGCCGCCACCAGGGCGGCGTGTTCATCCTTCGGATCGAGGACACCGACCGATCCCGGTCTACCCAGGAATACGAGGCGGCCATCCTGGAGGACTTCAAGTGGCTGGGACTGACCTGGGACGAGGGGCCCGATATCGGGGGGCCGGTGGGGCCCTACCGGCAGACGGAGCGCGGTCACCTCTACGCCCAGTACGCCGCCGAGCTCGTGGAGCGCGACGCGGCGTACCCGTGCTACTGCACGCCACAGGAGCTGGAGGCCGAGCGACGGCAGGCCGAGGCTCAGCGTCGCCCGCACCGCTACTCCGGGCGCTGCCGGGCGCTGACTCCCGCGCAGCGGGCAGTTCTGGAAGCCGCCGGCCGCCGGCCGTCACTGCGCCTGCGGGTGGTCGGTCAGATCGAGCCGATCGTGGTGCACGACATCATCCGCGGCCCGGTGGTGTTCGAACCCGAGCACCTGGACGACTACATCATCGTCCGATCCGACGGCACGCCCCTGTACAACTTCGCCAATGTGGTGGACGACCACCTGATGCAGGTGACGCTGGTGATCCGCGCCAGCGAGCACCTCTCCAACACACCCAAGCAGTGGCTGATGTACCAGGCGCTGGGCTGGACTCCCCCCCAGGTGGCGCACCTCCCCGTGATTCTCGGCGCCGATCGCAAGAAGTTGAGCAAGCGCCACGGCGACACCGCGATCCGCGAGTATCGCGCCCAGGGGTATCTGCCCGAGGCCATGCTGAACTTCTTCGCGCTCATGGCTTGGCACCCGGAAGCCGAGCGCGAGGTGTACAGCTTGGAGGAACTGATCGCTGGTTTCGCGCTGGAGGAGGTCGGCCGTGCATCCCCTGTCTTCGACCTGGACAAACTCACCTGGCTGAATGCGGTCTACATGCGCCAACTCATCGAGCGCGATCCCGATCGGGTGGTCACTCTGTGCGCCGAGATCCTCCACCGTGAGGGGCTGCTGCCGGCCAGCCCGTCGGCCGACCAGCGAGCGTATCTGAGGAAGGTCATCGAGGTCGTGGGCGACCGATTGCGCGTCGGGCGGGACATTGTCGCCTACGGCGACTTCTTCTTCAGGGACGTGGTCTACGAACCTGCGGCTGCTGCGCAACACCTGGTACCGACGGCCGCGCCCTTGCTGGGAGCGTTCGCCGATGCGCTGGCGGGTCTGGAGCGGTTCGAGCGCGGACCCATTGAGGCGGCACTGCGGCGGGTGTGCGCCTCCGCCGGCCTCGATGCCCGCGCTCTGATCCACCCCGCCCGGGTGGCCCTGACGGGGAAGACTGTGGGCCCCGGGCTGTTCGAGCTGACCGAGTTGTTGGGCCGCGAGCGCGCCCTAGAGCGGCTACGCCAGGCGGCGCGTCTGGCCACAGGACAGAGCGCCCGCGCGCCTTGACCCCCTTTTGCGGACGCCCGTATAATCAACGTGCGCCCGCGCTCCACGTGCGGTGCGGCGTGCTCCGCGTGCACGCTGGGGGATCGTCTAATGGTAGGACGACGGGCTCTGGACCCGTTAGTGGGGGTTCGAATCCTCCTCCCCCAGCCACCTTACCGGTCCACCATTTGACACATCATCGCCCCAGATGAAGAGAGGCGGCTTGATCGTCACCGCCCTTGCGGGGGGTCTGCTGGGCGCGGTCCTCTTGGCGGCCGCCGGCCGATCCGTGGTGGAACAACGGGTGTTCAGCGAGGTGGACACATTGCTGGCCCGGGGCAGGAGCGCACGGCGGGCGACTCTCACCGAGACCCACCTCGCGGGCCTGCCCGAACCCGTGCGGCGCTGGCTCCGCTATTCGCGGGTGGTGGGACGGGAGCGTCCTGTGACCGTGCGGCTGAGGCAGCGCGGGCTGTTCCGCCTCGGCCCGCAGCGGGGCTGGATGCCGTTTGAGGCGGAGCAGTACTACACGACCGATCCCCCGGGCTTCGTGTGGGTCGCGAGGTTCCAGATGGCGCCGGCCGTGTCCATCTTTGGCAGGGATCGGTACGCGGACGGGGTGGGCAGCATCCGCATGTGGCTGCTCTACCTGATCCTCGTTGCCAGCAAGAGCGGTGGTGGCCTCAACCAGGGTGCGCTGCTGCGGTACCTCAACGAGACCATGTGGTTCCCGGCGGCGGCCACCAGCCCGTACATCACCTGGGAGGCCGTCGGTGCTCACGCTGCCCGCGCCACCATGCGCTACGGTGGAGTGTCGGGATCGGCGACGTTCGTCTTCGATGAGCAGGGCCGGCTGGCGGAGATGACTGCGGAGCGCTTTGACGACGCCGTAGGCGGCTTGCAGCCGTGGTCGACGCCGATCGCGGCCTATGGGCAGTTCGACGGCGTGCGGGTTCCCGTGGCGGGGGAAGGGAGGTGGAGGTACCCGTCCAGTGACTTCACGTACATCCGCCTGAGGGTAACCGACCTCGAGTATGATCGGCCTGACCGGTTCTGACTGGGCTCAGTGATTCTTCGACGATGCCTGCGTCTCGCGCAGCGCCCACCCGCCGCCGACAGGAAGCGGACAGCCCTTGGCGAAACCACGCTTCCACTGCCGGCCCCACGGTCCGCGGTGAAGACGTCAAAGGAGAACACCATGAGCAGCGTGCGGGTTCTGGTCGGTACCCGGAAGGGAGCCTTCATCCTCTCGTCGGACGGCCGGCGGCAGCAGTGGGATGTCAGCGGGCCGCACTTCCCTGGCTGGGAAGTCTACCACGTGAAAGGTTCTCCCGCCGATCCCCAGCGGCTGTACGCGTCACAGTCCAGCGGTTGGTTCGGGCAGGTGGTTCAGCGCTCCGATGATGGCGGCCGGACCTGGACCCCCGTGGGGAACACGTTCGCATACGAGGGTATCCCGGGCACGCACCAGTGGTACGATGGAACGCCCCACCCGTGGGAGTTCAAGCGGGTCTGGCACCTTGAGCCGTCGCTGACCGATCCGGAGATCGTCTACGCTGGCGTGGAAGACGCCGCGCTGTTCCGCTCGACCGACGGCGGCTGGAGCTGGCAGGAACTGGCCGGCCTGCGCGGCCACGGCTCAGGACGCTTCTGGCAACCCGGCGCCGGGGGGATGTGCCTGCACACCGTCCTGCTGGACCCAGGCGATCCCGGCCGGATGTTCGTGGCCATCTCGGCGGCGGGCGCGTTTCGGACCGAAGACGCGGGCCGGACCTGGCAGCCGATCAACCGCGGGCTCATCTCCCAGTACGAACTGCCAGACCCGGATGCGGAGGTCGGGCACTGCGTGCACCACATGGCCATGCACGCGTCGCGACCGCGGGTGCTGTTCATGCAGAAGCACTGGGACGTCATGCGCAGCGACGACGGCGGCGATTCGTGGCGCGAGGTCAGCGGCAACCTGCCCACCGACTTCGGCTTTGTCATCGACGTGCACGCCCACGAGCCGGACACCGTCTATGTGGTCCCCATCAAGAGCGACTCGGAGCACTATCCGCCCGAAGGCCGGCTGCGCGTCTACCGCAGCCGCACCGGTGGAGGCCAGTGGGAGGCGCTGACCGACGGCCTGCCGCAGCGCGACTGCTACGTCAACGTGTTGCGTGAAGCCATGGCCGTCGATGCCCTGGATCCGTGCGGCGTCTATTTCGGCACCACCGGGGGCCAGGTGTACGCCTCGGCCGACGCGGGAGACCACTGGGCCTCCATTGTCCGGGATCTGCCCGCGGTGCTCTCGGTGGAGGTTCAGACGCTGTCGTGATCCGGGTCGTGCTCCCGACGCACCTGCGGAGGCTGGCGCAGGTTGATGGCGAGGTGACGCTGGAGGTTGTCGGGCCGGTCACGCAGCGTTCGGTGCTCGACGCGCTGGAGGCGGCGTACCCGGCGCTGCGGGGGACCATCCGCGACCATCTCAGGGGCCAGCGACGGCCGTTTGTGAGATTCTTCGCATGCGAGCGGGACCTGTCCCACCAGGCGCCAGACGCCCCGCTGCCCGAGCCGGTCGTGCGGGGGAAGGAACCGTTACTGATCGTGGGAGCCCTGGCCGGCGGCTGAGACCGTTCGATCGTCCCCTCCCCAGACCGTCACTGGCGCGCCGAAGGTCCCCTGGCCGGGGCCGGAGGATGCGCCGCCGCTGGCCCGAAGGGAATCCACGGTGGTCCAGAGAGGAGATCGTGGATGAGGGAATTGCACAGGACGTTTCTGTACGACGCGCACAAGGCCCTGGGCGCGAGGATGGTGGAGTTCGCCGGATGGGAGATGCCGCTACACTACCCCACCGGGGTGGTTCAGGAACACTTGGCCACGCGGAAGCGCGCAGGCCTGTTCGACATCTCCCACATGGGACGGTTTGCGATTCGCGGGCCGGGCGCATTGGCATTCCTCCAGCACGTGCTCACCAACAACGCTGCCGCGTTGGATGGCCGACCTGTGGGCGCCCAGTATACGGTCATCCCCAACGCCACAGGCGGGGCGGTTGACGACGCGTATCTCTATCGCTTCGAGGACGGGGAGTTCCTGCTGGTGGTCAACGCCGCCAACCGACAGAAGGACTGGCAACATCTCCAAGGGTATCTGGGGGAGTTCCACGGCGTCGAGCTGGTCGACTGTACCGAAGATGTGGTCATGCTGGCGTTGCAGGGGCCCATGGCGCGCGACCTGCTCGGCGGCGTGATGACGTCCGGCGAGCTGCCCGAGCCGCCGCGCAATACGGTGAGCATCGTGGGGGTCAACGACGCCCAGGTGAGGGTCGGCCGGACGGGATATACGGGCGAGCCGCTGTGCTTCGAGCTCTTCGTGGATCGCCGGCAGGGCCCTGCGCTGTGGGACCTCCTGATCCGGCGGGGCGCTACGCCGGTCGGCCTAGGTGCCCGGGACACACTGCGTCTGGAAGCCGGCCTGCCGCTCTACGGCCACGAGTTCGGCCCGGATCCCGAGGGGCGGGAGATTCCCGTCCTCGCGGTCTCCATCACGAAGTCGGCGGTCAGCTTCTCGGCGCTGAAAGGGGAGTTCGTGGGCCGCGCAGCTCTGCGCAGGCAATTCGAGGCGCTGGCCAGGATCATGTCGCGCGACTACTCGACCCTGCCAGACCTCCCCCGGCGCATCAGGCCGCTGGCCGTCACCGGACGCGGCATTGCCCGCCAGGGCGCCAGGGTGTTCAAGGGGGACCGCCACGTCGGCTACGTGACCAGTGGGACCATGGTGCCGTTCTGGATCTTCGAAGACGACGGGAACATCTCCAGACCCACGGACCGGCACGAGATGCGCGCGATCGCTCTGGCCTACATCGACAGTGACGTTGCCGATGACGAAGAGCTCCGCATCGACATCCGCGGTCAGGCCGTGGAGGCGGTGGTGGTTCCGTACCACCTCCGCTCTGAAGCGCCGCCGTACGCCCGGCCCATCGTGGTCCGCCGGGCGGCCCCGGAACCGGTCCCGCCCGCGCAGGCGCCTCAGGCGCGGGTGCGCTGGCTCCTGCAGGAGACCATCAGCAACACCCGGTGGAGGCAGCACCAGTGCGTCAACCTGATTCCCTCGGAGATGACGGCTTCTCCCATGGTGCGGCTCCTATCGGTCATGGACCCGGCGTTCCGCTACGGCGAGCACCGGGAGGTGAAGGCGTTCTACGACGCAGAGGTCTTCTACTATCAGGGGACGGAGTTCATCGCAGAAGTGGAGCGGCGGCTGCAGCACGAGATGCGGCGATACCTGGAGTGCCATGACGTAGAGCTGCGGGTGATCAGCGGGCAGATGGCCAATGCCGCCGTGTTCAGCGCCATGGTGGACTACATCAACCGGGCAGACCGCCGCCAGGAACCCAGGCGCATGCGATGCGTCATGAACCACCACATCGGCAAGGGTGGCCACCTGAGCGCCCAGCCCATGGGCGCCCTGAAAGACTTTGTCGCCCGCGACCCAAGGACCGAGCGCCCGGCGGTGATCAACTTCCCGGTGCTGCGCGACAACCCCTATCAGATTGACGTGCAGGCGACGTGCGAGCTCATCGACAGATACCGCCCTGAGCTTATCGTCTTCGGCAAGAGCATGGTCCTCCACAGGGAACCCGTGGCCGAGATCCGCCGATTCCTCGACGCTCAGCGGATCACGGCCGTGGTGATGTATGACATGGCCCACGTGCTGGGGCTGGTCGGGCCGCACTTCCAGCGGCCGTTCCAGGAGGGGGCCGATCTGGTGACGGGCTCGACCCACAAGACCTACTTCGGGACCCAGCGGGGCGTGGTGGGCAGCCGCTTCCAGCCCCACGAGGAAGGCTATGAGCTGTGGGAGCGGGTGCGCAGCCGGGCGTTTCCCGGAGCTCTCTCCAACCACCACCTTGGTACGCTGCTGGGCCTGCTGATGGCCGCCTACGAGATGAACCACTTCAAAGATCAGTACCAGCCCAGGGTCATCGCCAACGCCAAGGCGTTCGCCCGGGCCCTGCACGAGTGTGGACTGGCCGTGGCCGGCGACCCGGCCATAGACTTCACGGAGACTCATCAGGTCGTGGTGCACGTGGGGTACAGTCGGGGCCCGGAGATCGCGCGTCGGCTTGAGGAGAACTGCATCATCTGCAATTTCCAGGCCTGCCCGGGCGAGGAAGGCTTCACGGCCGCCGGGGGACTGCGGCTGGGAGTCGCGGAGATGACCCGCTTTGGCATGGAGGCCGAAGACTTCCGTGAACTGGCTGTCCTGATGAGGGAGGTGATTGCAGACGGGGCCAACGTGGCCTCGCAGGTCAAGGCATTTCGCGCCCGGTTCCGTGACCTCCGGTTCTGCTTTCGTCAGGAGGACTACGCGGACCTGATCCAGGAGTTGCACGGGCTCCTGTAGGTCGGGCGGCCTGGCGCCGGGCCCGACGTCCGAGCTGACCAGCGCGTTCTACCGCGCGCGGCCGGCGAGCTTGGCCCAGGAATCGCGGAGCGTCACGATGCGGTTGAACACCAGGTGGTCGGGCCGGGAGTCCACCGGATCCGGCCAGAAGTATCCCAGGCGCTCGAACTGGTAGCGGGTGTCCGGGGGATCGCCGAGCACGCTGGGCTCGACCCAGCCATTGACCACCACCAGCGACTGGGGATTTAGATGGGCGGTGAAGTCGCCGTCGCCCGCCTCGGGGTCGGGCACGAGGAATAGACGGTCGTAGAGCCGTATCTCCGCCGGCACCGCGTGCGCCGCCGAGACCCAGTGGATGGTACCCCTGACTGGGCCCCCGGCCGGTGGTTTGCCGAGCGTGTCGGGATCGTAGCTGCAGCGCAGTTCCACTACCTGGCCGTGCCCGTCCCGCACGACCTCATCGCAGCGGATCACGTAGGCGTGGCGCAGGCGCACCCGCCCGCCGGGTGTGAGGCGGTGGAACCCCTTCGGCGGGTGCTCCAGGAAGTCGTCGCGCTCGATGTAGAGCTCTCGGGAGAACGGCACCACCCGCTCGCCCGTCCGGGGCACGTCATGGGGCCAGTAGGGCGCCTGGAGGTACTCCACGGTGGCGTCGGGGAGGTTGGTCAGCACCACCCGCAGGGGCCGGAGCACGGCCAGCACCCGGGGCGCGCGGTAGTTCAGGTCGTCTCGTACCGCCGCCTCGAAGATCGCAGGATCCACACGACTGTTGGCCCTGGCGACGCCGATGCGGTTGGCGAACTCACGAATCGCTTCCGGCGTCACGCCCCGGCGCCGGAGGCCTGAGAGGGTGGGCAGGCGCGGGTCGTCCCAGCCGTGGACGTATCCGCCTTCCACCAGTCTGATCAGCTTGCGCTTGGAGAGGACGGTGTAGTCCAGGTTCAGCCGCGCGAACTCGTACTGGTAGGGGCGAGACGAAGAGGGGAGACCGCACGTGCCCCGCAGATTCTCCACCAGCCAGTCGTAGATGGCACGGTTGTTCTCGAACTCGAGGGTGCAGAGGCTGTGGGTGATGCCTTCGATGGCGTCGGAGAGCGGGTGTGCGAAATCGTACAGCGGATAGATGCACCACGCGTCGCCGGTGCGGTAGTGCCGCGCGTGCACGATGCGGTAGAGAACCGGATCGCGCAACTTCATGTTGCGGCTGGTCAGGTCGATCTTCGCCCGCAGGACATGCGCGCCGTCGGGGAACTGGCCGGCGCGCATCCGCCGGAACAGGTCCAGATTCTCCTCCACGCTGCGGTCGCGGTACGGGCTGGGCCGGCCGGGCTCGGTCACCGTGCCGCGATAGACGCCGATTTCGTCCTCGGACAGGCTGTCCACGTAGGCCTTGCCGGCCGCAATGAGCTGCTCGGCCATGAAGTAGAGTCGCTCGAAGTAGTCGGACGCGTAGAGCTCCCTGCTCCACTGAAACCCCAGCCACGCCACATCCCGCTTGATGGCTTCCACGTACTCGACACTCTCGGTTTCAGGGTTGGTGTCGTCGAAGCGCAGGTTGCACTCGCCGCCGTAGTCAAGCGCGAGGCCGAAGTTGAGACAGATGGACTTGGCGTGTCCGATGTGCAGATAGCCGTTGGGCTCTGGCGGGAACCTGGTGACCACGCGCCGATACCGCCCGCGCCGGAGGTCGTCGTCGATGATGTCGGTGATGAAGTTGGGACTGACAACTCGCTTGCGGGCGGAGCCGCTGGAGTCTCTGCTCATGGGCACTCCATCGGAATCGCGCGAGGCCGCGCGCGGGAGTATTGTCCCGACCTGGATGGCGCTACCTGGCCAGCCCCTCGAGCACCTCGGCGGGCGCCGCCATCCGGCCCGCGGCCCCTCGATCGTGCAGCGCCATGGCCAGGTACTTGTCCGCTTCGGCGTCTGCGCCCGCCTCCCGCAACAGCAGACCGAGTTCCCCCGCGGCGGTGGTCGCCCGTCCTCCCTCCCCGACGCGGTTGAGCGTGGACACGGCACCCCGCAGGAGTTCGATGGCCTCGCGGCGGCGTCCCTGCGCCCGCAACACCCGCGCCAGCGCCACCTGGCAGGCGGCCTGGCGCGCCGGGTCGCCTGCCGCCTGCGCCTCCCGGATGCCGCGCCGCGCCGCCCGGGAGGCATCGCCGCGGCGCTTGAGCGCCAGCAAGACCAGGGCCATCTCCTCCAGGGTCATGCTGCGGTCGCGGGGCGACGCGACCCGGTCCTGGACGCGCAACGACTGTTCCAGCGCCGCCAGCGCCTCGTCCAGCTTCCCCTGCTCGCGGCGCACCAGTCCCAGGTGACCAAGGGTCCGGCCGACCTCGACGAGATCCTCGGCTCCGGCGAACGCCTCGCGGGCCTGGGTGAGATACGTCGCCGCGGCGTCCAGTTGTCGGCGCGACCAGGCCACCAGGCTGAGGCCGACCAGCGCCTTGCCCCGCAGCGACGACAGGCGCAGCCGCGCGGAAACCTCGAGTGCCCGCCGGTAGGCTCGCTGCGCCCGGTTGATCTGGCCCAGCTGGAAGCGTGTCGTGCCCAGGGAGAGCAGCGCGCGCACATTCTCCTCGGTGCGGGCGGCCTTGCTGCGCTGCAGGATCACCGCAGCCTCTTCCAACCACGGCAGGGCGGCGCCATACGCGCGCCGCCGGACCTCCACTTCCCCGCGAAGGGCCAGGGCCATTCCCAGATGGGTAGCCAGCCGGTGTTGGCGGGCCAGCGCCGTGGTCTCCTCGGCCCAACGCGCGCCTTCGTCGAGCCGCCCGGCGCCAATGGCGACGCGGGCCCGGAGCAGCGCCGCACGGGCCCGCAGCTCTACCGGCATGTCGGGCAGCAGGGCCGACGCCGCATCCACGAGCTTGATGGCGTCGGCGCCGTGGGTGTCCGGGTCCATCTGCCGTGCCAGGTGTAGCAGATTCAGCACCGTCTCGACCCGCAGGTCCGCCGGATCCAGGAGCAGCGCGCCAATCGAGCTGTTGACCCGTCTGGCCAGGGAGATGACCGTCTCCACCGAGGGATGCGAGCGCCCGCTCTCCAGAAGACTGATGAAGCTCTTGCTCAAATTGGGCGCGCCAAGAGCCTGCTGCGTCAACCCGGCGCGGCCGCGGGCGAACAACAGGCGCCGTCCAAACTGAACCAGCCATTCCGGCCGCGCTGACACGGATGGCGTCGGAGGACGTGTGGACACGGCTACAGCCTAGCACCGCGGCATGCCGTTGACAATGCACGCCCGGACGCCGGGCGGTGGAGGGGACCGCCGCCGGCGCGGGGAAGAACCGCCGCGGACCGGCCTGCCGTACGGCCTGGTCTGCTGGGGGAGTGCGATGACCAGATCGCGACCGTCACCGGTGAACCCTCACCTGCGCGATCGTCTCGTGGATCGCCTGTGCCGTGCTCTGTTGACCCTGAAGACCGTTGAGGAGTGCTACCGGCTGCTCGAGGACCTCTGTACGGTCAGCGAGATCAAGGCCCTGGCAGCGCGACTGGAAGTGGCCCGCCTCCTGGATGCCGGCCTGACGTATGAGGAGATCGCGCGACGGACAGGTGCCAGCAGTGCCACCATCAGCCGGGTCCGCCGGTTTCTCGAATACGGGGCCGACGGGTATCGCCTGGTCCTCGATCGTCTGAGCCGCGGGCATCACTGACACGACGCCTCACCAGTGTCACCCGCGCAGCGGATGTGACCCTTGACGGACGCTCAGCGTCGTGGTAAGCTAACGGTGTTTTGCAATTTAGTACTTTATCGTGATAAAGGGACAAAGTCATGCGCATTCGCAGCGCCGGGCGTGCCCGGTGGCGTCAGGTGCCGGCAGGGATGCCCGACCAGACGGCGGACCACGTCGCGGCCCGGCGGCGCCTGGAGGCCCGCCTGCTCACCCTGTTTACCGCGTGGGGCTACGATGAGGTGGCCACCCCCACCCTGGAGTACCTGGACACGCTGCTGCATGGCGCTGGGCCCGGCGTCGCCGACCGCCTGCTGAAGCTGGTGGACAGCGGCGGCGAGATTCTCACCCTGCGTCCCGAGATGACCGTGCCGCTGGCGCGGTTCGCCGCCACGCGGCTGCTGCCCGCCGGCCGCCGGCCGCTGCGGCTGGCGTACGTGGCCACGGTCTTCCGAGGACAGGAACGCGGCTCCGGCCGCTTGCGCGAGTTCACCCAGGCCGGCGTCGAGCTGATCGGTGAGGGCGATCTGGCCTCCGACGCTGAGGTCATCGCCCTGGCCGCCGAGGCGTTGCGCGTCGCCGAGGTGCCGGGGGCGTCTATCAGCGTGGGGCACGCGGGGTTCCTGCGGGGTCTGCTGGCGTCGTTGCCCGACCCGATCGCCGAGGCCACCCGCGACCTGTTGTACCGGCGGGCGTTCGCCGAGCTCAACCGCCTGGTCCCCCAGGGAGCGTCGCTGGAGGCGCTGCGCCGGCTCCCGACGCTGCGCGGGCCCGATGCGCTGGATCGGGCGCAACCCCTGGCCGCCACGGACGAGAGCCGGGCCGCGCTGGAGGCGCTGCGGGTGGTGCTGGACCGCGTGGCGGTCCACCGGCCCGCCGTCCGCGTCGACCTTGACCTGGGGCTGATCCGGGACTTCGACTACTACAGCGGCGTGGTCTTCGAAGCCCACGGGCCTGCCCCAGGCCTGCCGCTCCTGGGTGGAGGGCGGTATGATGACCTGCTTGCTCGCTTTGGGCAACCGGCTCCCGCGACAGGGTTCGCCATCGGCCTCGAACGGGTGCTTGAGGTCACGTCGGCCCGTCCGGGCACCCGAGGCGTGGTGATGGTGGTCTACCGCGGCGATGCCTATGGCGCCGCAGTCGCGGCCGCGGCCAGGCTGCGGGACGCTGGCGTCCCGGCGATCGTCTCACCCACTCCGGGCGCGGGGGGCCACCTGGGTGTGGTGACCGTGGAACCGGACGGGCTGCGGATCGAACTCGGGGGGCGCCAGACGACCGTGACGCTCGACCGCCTGGTGGCGACCGTGCAGGCCGCCTGGGCGCCATGATGATGGTACCGTTGGGCGTCGCGGTCCCCACGGGTCGGCTGCTGGCCGGGGCGCTGGGGTTGCTGCAACGCGCTGGGCTGGCCGTCGACGCGCTGAGCGATGATCGACGGCTGATGGTGACCGTGCCCGGTGCCGTGCGCATCCTGAAGGCCAAGCCCACCGATTTGCTCACGTATGTGGAGCGCGGGGCGGCGGACGTAGGGATCATCGGCCGCGACATGATTCTGGAGCAAGGTCGCGACGTGTACGAACTGCTGGACCTTGAGTTCGGCGCGTGCCGGGCGGTGCTGGCGTTTCCCGAGGATGCGGCTGACGAGCTGTGGCAGCCCGGTCGCGCGCTGCGGATTGCGACCAAGTACCCGCGCCTGACCGCAGGATACTTCGAGCAGCAGGAACGTCCGGTGGAGATCGTGGTGCTGTATGGTTCGGTGGAACTGGCGCCCCTGGTCGGGTTGGCCGACGGCGTTGTGGACTTGGTCATGACCGGGCGGACCCTGGTCGAGAATCGCCTCCGGGAGGTCGCCGAGGTGGCGCGGTCCACGGCCAGGCTCGTGGCGAATCGCAGCAGCCTGAGCCAGTCGCCTCGGGTGGCCGAGTTCGTGGCCACGGTGGAGTCGCTGCTGGGGCAGCGGAAGCGAGGTGTGCATGCGTAGGGAGCCGTTCCCAGTCCAGGCGCTACGCGATCAGCCGCCAGACCAACGGCGTCGGAGACTCGAGCGGTCGTCGGCGGCTATTTTCAACGAACAGGCGCGGGCGTACGCCCGACAGGTCCTGGAAGACGTGGCATCTGGCGGCGATGAGGCTGTGGCGGCGTATACCGCCCGGTGGGATGGGGTGACGTTGCGACCGGACGAGCTCGAGGTGCCGCGTGACGCGTTCGACGCCGCGCGCCGCACGCTCGATGGCGGCCTCCTCCATGCCCTGGAGAGCGCCATCGCGCGGAGCCGGCGCTACAATCAGTGGCTGCGGCCGCCGTCGATGATGCTCGAGGAACTCGAACCCGGCATCACGGTCGGGGTCCGCTACACGGCCTGCCGGTCGGCCGGCCTCTACGTGCCATCTGGCAAGGGGACGTTCCCCTCGATGCTGATCGCGCTGGGCGTCCCGGCGGCGGTGGCCGGTGTGGAACGGGTGGTGGTGGTGGTCCCGCCACGGCCGGACGGAACGGTGGATCCCGCCGTGCTCGTCGTCGCAGACCTGTTGGGGATCCGGCATCTGATCCGGTGCAACGGTGCCGCGGGGGTGGCGGCCCTGGCAGTTGGGACAGAGCGCATCCCCAGGACCGACCTGGTCGTGGGCCCCGGCAACCCCGTCATCGCTGCGATCCAGCTCGCCGCGGCGCCCTTTGGCACCCGGCCCCTGGTGATGCTTGGTCCCACCGAGTCCGTGGTGCTCGCCGACGACAGCGCCGACCCCGACCGCCTGGCGCTGGACTTGCTCAATGAGGCCGAACACGGCACTGATTCCGCTGCGGTCCTGCTCGCTGCAGGCGCCGGGCTGGCCGAAGCGGTCGCGGAGCGCCTGCCCGGCTACCTGGACCGCCTGCCCCAACCCCGGCGCACCTACGCGCGAGCGGCCCTGAGCGATCTGGGTGGGTTGTTCGCCATCGCCGATCTGGACGAGGGGATCGAGTGGATCAACCAGTA
>JAVKIJ010000046.1:0-24748 GCA_031459535.1 Candidatus Fervidifonticultor quintus
TGCTGGTTGCAACACCTCGGTTGGAGCCTGGGCGATGGCCCTCCTGTCTTCACCAAGGGCAGCTCCTCAAGTGCAAACACTACGTCCAAACAGGACACCCTAGTCGGGCAGGTAGTACCGGTTCTCGAGGCACAGATACCCCGTCTCCGTCCTGTACGGGCCGTGCGGGGTGCCGGGCGGCAGGCAGGTGTACGTCCCGGACCCCTGGTAGGTGTCGCCCTCCCACCAGCCCCCGTCCAGAATGTACGTTTCCTCCCAGAAGTCGTGCACCAGCACCTGGTCGATCGTCGCCCCGGGCAGCGCCTTCAGGAGCCTCGTATGCGATCCTGTGTCTGGATCGAAGGAGAGGATCTTCTCGTAGGTATCGCGCGACCCTTCGACTCTCGTCCAGGGCAGTCTCTCAATGTCCTCGGCGATCAGAACGACCTTGGGACGCGCCATGTGCCAGAACACGCCTCCTGCTCAGTGATCGATCCCCAGACCGTACCGGAACGGATCCTCGGGGTCCACCACGAACTGATGTATCGCGGTGAGGTACGCCTCGCCCGTCAAGAGAGGTATGATTCCAGAACGACCCTCTGTCCGCACCTCTTCCATGGGTCTGACGCTGAAGACCATTCCAGCCATGCCTTCGTTCACGAACTCCCCGCCGGGGCGCAGCGCGCCACGTGCCCACAGGGCGGCGGCCCGGGCACACGTGCCGGTCCCGCACGGTGACCGGCTGATCTGTCCGGAACAGATCACCACGTTGCGAGCGTGGGCCCTGGGATGCCGCGGCGGACCAAAGAACTGTACAAGATCGATCGGGCCCAGCGGAGCGCCGTTGAACGGATGGCGGAGGTGCAGCTGGGAATTGGCGGCGTCCCGGATCTCTCGCCACGCCTCTTTCAGCCCGGCCACCGCCCCGGGCTCCACATCCAGGCCCAGTTGCCCAGCCTCGACGATCACGTACGCGTTGCCGGCATACGCGATGTCAGCCAGCACGGCGCGCCCATCCGCAAGGGTGAGGCGGACGTCGAGGTCCAGGGCCACGGACGGCACGTTGACGACCTCCGCGTAGGACGACCCCGCATCCGTGCGCACCGCACGGGCCTGCACGGCCCCCGCGGGAGTGTCGAAGACTGCGCGCGCTTCGCCGGCTGTCCACGGAACGCTACCCACCTGGGCCAGAGCGGTGATCAGCGCCAGGGTGCCGTGGCCGCACATGGGCAGGTAGCCGGCGGCGTGCATAAAGAACACCCCGAAATCCGCATCAGCGAGGGCAGGCGGCGTCAGGACCGCCCCCATCATGTCGGCGTGGCCGCGGGGCTCGAGGATGAGAGCCCGCCGCAACCAGTCATGCGTCTCGGCGCAATGGGCCATGCGGTGGGCGACGGTGGCCCCGCGAAGCACCGGTCCGCCCGCGACCAGTACCCGCATGGGATCGCCACCGGCGTGGGCGTCGACCGCGATCAGGACCTGACTGGCGTTCATCTCCGGTCTCCTCCTGCCGTCCTCGCCACCATGAAGTGCATGGCCGCGCAGGCAGCCATCATGGCAGTCTGGCTGCGGAAGTCCACGAGCGGGTTCGTCTCGACGATGCTCAGGGCTCGGGCGGCGGGCGCCACGGCCCACAAGAAGTCCAGCAGCTGCCGGGCGGTGAGGCCTCCGGGCTCAAATGCCCCAGCGCCGGGGGCGACCGCCGGGTCCAAGACATCCATGTCCAGCGCCACGTAGGTCGTCGTCCCCCGTGTGACCTCCTGCGCCCGTGCCGCGGCCTCTTCCGCCCCGATCCGCTGAAACTCCCGTGCAGGGAGCAGCGTGATCCCCTTCCGGTGAATGAACTCGAAGGACGAGGGGAAGTTGAAGTTGCGCACCCCGATCTGAATGACCCGGGCCGGTGAGAGACGGGGCAGCTCCAGGCTGCGTCGGATCCCGCTACTGTGGGAGAGCCGACCCTGGAGATCGGACTCGTCCAACAGGTCCAGGTGGGCGTCCAGGTGGATGAGTCCCAGTTCCCCTGGCGTCTCATGGTGCAGAGCCCGGATGGCCGGGAAGGTGACCGAGTCATCCCCACCCAGGATGATGGGAATCGTGGGGGTTCGGAAGATCTCTCGCAGGCGGGCGGTGATGCGTTCGCCCGTTTGGGCCACGTCGTGGGCGACGACCGCGACGTCGCCAAGGTCGCGGACCGCACCGGCACTGAACGGCACCACGCGGTCGATATCGACCACGTAGATCGCCCCGTTCTGTTCCCTCTGGAGCATCCAGCGCAGCGCGCGGCGGATCTCCTCGGGTGCGTAGCGGCTGCCGGGCCACCCCAGGCTCGCACCACCGTCGAAGGGAATCCCCAGGATCGCGAACGCCGCTTGGTGGCCCCCTGACGCTGTCATGGCTCACACCCCCGTCCGATAGCTGGAGCCCGGGGGGAACCCGGGCCCCAGTCCCTACTGCACCGGATAGAGTACAACCTGACCCCCCTGGATGGTCACAATCGGCAAGCGCTTGCCCGTGACCACCCGCTGCGACAGGTCGGTCAGGCCGGTGACGCCCCGGTAGTCCCGGATGGCCTGGAGCGCATCCCGAATGGCGGCCCGGTCGGCCTTCCCGGACCGCTTGATGGCCAGGGCCAGCACGTATGCGGCGTCATAGGCGTACGGTGCAAACTGGTCGGGGTCCTTGTTGTACCTGGCGCGGTAGGCCTTCAAGAAGGCCTGAACCTTGGGATCCGTGCTGGTCGGCACGAAGTGGCTGGGGAAGATGACCCCCTCGAAGGCCTGCCCGGCGATCTTGACCGCTTCCGGTGAATAGATGCCGTCGCCGCCGATGATAGGCATGGTGTAGCCGAGCTTGCGGGCCTGCAGCGCGATCAGGGCGGCGTCCGAATAGTAGGAAGCGAGCGCCAGCACTTCGGGGTTGGCGTTCCTGATCTTGGTGAGGAACACGCTGAAGTCCTTGTCCTGCCCGCTCACGAATGTCTCGGACGCGACGATCTTCCCCCCAAACTCGGCGACCGTGTCGCGAAAGACTTGCGCAAAGCCCTTTCCGTACTCCGTGTTGTCCCACAGGATGCCCACCCTGGACTTCTTGAACCTGGTGACAGTCCACTCGGCGAGCTGCCTGGCCTGGAAATCGTCTCCGACGTTGATCCGGAAGGTCCACGGGCCCGCCTTGGCCACCTTGGGGTTGGTGGAGGCGATGGCGAACTGCACCATGCCCGCTCGGTTGTAGATGGGTGCCGTGGCGATCGTAGCGCTGCTGAAGAAATGCCCGAGCATGGCGACCAGTCGCTTGTCCAACACCATCTTCTCGGCCACGGCGACGGCTTCTTTGGGATCGCCCTTGTCGTCGCCCACGACCAACCGGAGAGGGCGTCCCAGCACCCCGCCGGCCCGGTTGATCTCTTCAAAGGCCAGGTCGATGCCTTCCTTGACCCGCTGCCCGTACTCCGCGTTGTCACCGGTCATTGGCGCAGCCATGCCCACATAGATGGGTTGAGGCTGCGCGGCCAGTGGCGGCGTAACCAGCGCCAGTGCCAGCAAGATCCCGAAGGCCCGTACCGTGTATGCCACCCGCATCGCTGTCCTCCTTACTCTCCAGTGTCAGAGCCTGCGGCCTGCCCACCCAGATCTCGAACATTCTCACCCCCTTCGCGCTCAAGATGTGATCCCGAGGTACGTGGACCGAACAGCCCGATCGGCCAGCAACGCGTGGCCCGGACCTTCAAGCACAATCGTGCCCCGCTCCATGACGTACGCGTAGTCTGCCAGACGCAGCGCCTGCCGGGCATTCTGCTCCACCAGGAGCACCGTGACGCCTTCCCGCCTGATGTCGCCAATGTGCTCAAAGATCTGCCTCACGAGCACAGGTGCCAGCCCCGTAGAAGGCTCGTCCAGCAACAGGAGACGAGGTCGGGCCATGAGCGCACGGGCGATGGCGAGCATTTGCTGCTCACCGCCGCTGAGCGTGCCCCCTCGCTGGGTCAGGCGAACCCTGAGGGCAGGGAACAATCGGAGGACGAGCTGAAACCGGCGCGCCGCCTCCGCATCCCAGGTGTAGAGGTATCCGCCCAGCAACAGGTTCTCCCACACGGTCAGCGGTCCAAAGATGCGCCGCCCCTCGGGAGCCTGCACGATCCCCAGGCGGACCAGCGCGTGCGGCGGCATTCCGGTGATCTCGCGGCCATCGAACACCACGCGCCCGGACGCCGGACGGATCAGCCCGCTGAGACAGCGTAGCAGGGTCGTCTTGCCGGCTCCGTTGGCGCCGATGAGGGTCACAATCTGGCCCTCCCCCACCCGGAGCGAGATCCCGTGCAGGGCCTCGATGGCCCCGTAGGCCACCCGGAGACCCTCAATGGTCAGGAGCATGAGAGCCCTCTTCCTCGCCCAGATACGCTTCGATCACCCGGGCGTCGCGCTGGACGGCCTCCGGAGGCCCCTCGGCGATCTTCTCGCCTTGATTGAGGACGACGATCCGATCGCAGGTGCCCATGATCATGCGCATGTGGTGCTCGATCAACAGGATGGTCAAACCCTCACGTCGCAGCTGTGTGATGATCTTCACGAGTTGGTCAGTTTCGTTGGGATTCATGCCGGCGCTCGGCTCGTCCAACAGGAGCAGGCGCGGGCTGGTCGCCAGCGCCCGGGCCAGCTCCACGAGCCGCTGTTGACCGTACGGCAGGCTGGCCACCGGCGCCCCAGGCTCGGGCAGCCCCATCTCGGCAATCAGGGCGGCGGCCCGGGCCCGGGCCGCTTCTTCGCGGGTGCGTGCCGCCGGCGCGGTCGCCAGCGCCTCCACGAGGCGGGGCGCAATCGACAGGTGCATGCCAACCAGCACGTTGTCCAGCACCGACATGCTGGTGAAGAGGCGCAGGTTCTGAAACGTGCGGGCGATGCCGAGGGCCGTGATGCGGTACGGCGGCAGGCCGGCCAGGCTGTGGCCGTCGAAGACCATGTCGCCTGCCGTGGGTCGGTAGAGTCCGGTCAGAAGATTGAAGACCGTGGTCTTCCCGGCGCCGTTGGGGCCAATCAGGCCCACGATTTCGTGGCGATCCACACCGAATGAAAGGTCGCCAACGGCCCGAAGGCCTCCAAACACCTTCGTCAGCCCGGCCACGCGCAGCAGCGGCTCGGCCACCCTACACCCCTCGGTCACCCATCAAGCCCCGCGGTCGGAAGATCATCAGAACGACCATCAGGCCCCCGTAGGCGAGCTGGCGGTACAGCGCCAGGCCGCGGAGCAACTCCGGGACCACGGTCAACACCACGGCGCCCACCACGGCGCCTACGATGGTCCCCCGGCCTCCCAGCGCCAGCATGGTGAGAATGGCAATGGACTCCCACCCGCTGAAGTTCGTGGGGTTAATGAACGTCACGTAGTGGGCGAACAGGGCGCCAGCCACGCCGGCGTAGAACGCGCTGATGGCAAACCCGAGGATCTTGAAGGCGACGGTCGGCACGCCCATGATGGCCGCGGCCGTCTCGTTGTCACGGATGGCCACCCACGCCCGGCCAATTGCGCCGCGCCGCCACGCGGCGATCGGGATGACGGTCAGGAGCACGAAGGCCAGCACCATATAGTAGTAGGCGATCTTGCCCGCGAACGCGAACCCTGGCACGGCCGGAACAGGGATCCCGGGAATGCCGATCGGGCCCCGCGTCACGGTCTCCCAGTTGATCAGCACGAAACGCACGATCTCCCCGAACCCGAGCGTGACGATCGCCAAGTAGTCGCCCCGGACGCGCAGGGTCGGGAATCCCAGGAGCACGCCGGAGATGAAAGCCGCCAGCCCGGCCACCGGCAGTGCAATCCAGAACCCGTACCAGGCCTCCCCGAATACATCGAGGCTCAGGAGCGCGGCGACATATGCGCCGATGCCGTAGAACGCCGCGTGGCCCAGATGCAGCAACCCCAGGTAGCCCGCGACGATGTTCAGACTCACCGTGAGGATGACATACAGGCCGCTCATGATCGCGATGTGCAGCACGTAAGGATCCCTGATGAAGAGCGGCAGTCCCAGAGCCGCCACGAGGAGCACGCGGCCGAAGATGGCCTGGAAGTCGGCGCCCCGGCGGGCAGTGGCCAGCGCGTCCGCTGTCCACCGCTTCATGGTCAGACTACGCGCGTTCCTCACCGTAGGCGCCGAGGATGCCTCCCGGCCGAACCAACAGGACCAGGATCAGGATGATGTACGCGATGGCGTCCTTGTAGCCCGAGGAGATGTAGGCCGCCCCCACGGTCTCGGCCATCCCCAGGAACAGCCCCCCGACCATGGCACCGGGGATGTTGCCGATTCCGCCCAGGATGGCCGCCACGAAGGCCTTCAGCCCGATGATGTCGCCCATGTTGAAGACCACCACGTTGTAGTAGGACCCCACCAGGATGCCGGCCGCAGCGGCCAACCCCGAGCCGATGGCAAAGGTGGCGGAGATGACCCGATCGATGTCGATACCCATCAGCCGGGCGGCATCCATGTCGAGCGTGCTGGCCCGCATGGCAGCGCCGATCTTCGTCAGGTAGATGAACAGGGAGAGGACGAGCATCAGAGCCAGGCTGCCGCCGATGATGGCCAGCCGGGCCACGGGCAGCTGGAACCCGAGGAAGCTGCCGGCCTCCGGGAGGAGCGAAGGAAATCGCTTGGGCGACGAGCCCCACAGCAGCATCGCCACGTTGTTGAGGACAATCAGCATCCCCAGGGCGCTGATCAGCTGGGCCGAGCGCGGTGCGGTGCGGATGGGACGATAGGCCACCAGCTCGACCAGCACGCCCAGCACCGCCGTCGCCAACACGGCCACGGCCACGACAGTCGCCGTGCCGCCGGGTACGGATCGGGTGAGCAGCGCCAGGGCGAAGAAACCGCCCATCATGTAGATGCTCCCGTGAGCAAAGTTGATCAGGTTGAGCACGCCGTAGGCCATGGTGTAGCCCACGGCCACGAGCGCGTATACACTCCCGATCGTGAGGCCGTTGAGCAGTTGATCGATCAGCATGCGGGGCAGTCTCCGGCTACGAACATAGGGAAGAATGACTTCGGTGAACCATCGGTTGCGGACCTGATTGGATCACTCCCGATCGGCGCCCGTCCGTCAGGGCCCGGCCCCAGGCGTCATCCGCACCCGCAGGAGCAGGACGGTTCCGACGAGTGTGAGCGCGGCCGCTGTGCCAAACGCCACGGGTGCACCTTGGGTCTGCCAGAGGAATCCCACGAGCACGCTGGAGATGAGGTCGCCGATCCCGTTAACCGTCGCCAGGGCGCCGAAGCCAAACGCGCGTTGAGTCTCTTCAAGGAGGTCGGCAGCCGCCGCCCGCTCGAGCGCCTCCTCAATGCCGATGTAGATGCCCGAGCCAAGGAAGACCATCGCCAGAATAGGCAAGGGGCGGCGGTCCAGGGCCATGGTGAGGGTCACGACCCCCGCCAGCAGATACCCGAACAGCAGGAGCGGTCGCCGTCCCACGCGATCGCTCCACCCCCCGATGACGTAGGAACTCGCCGCGCTCACCACGTTGTAGGCCGCATAGAGAAGGATCGGCAAGGTGAGTTGACCGGTCCCGCCGATCTCCACGCCAACTCCGAGCGCCCAGAGGATGAGGAGCGTCCGGGAGAAGTCGCCCGCCCCGAAGACGCCCACGGCGAGCAGGAATCGCCGGAAGTTTGCTGGCAGAGACACGGTCATCTGCCAGAACGACTGTGAGGGACGGACCCCGCCTCGTTCGCGAACTGTCAGGAACAGCAGGCCGGCCAGTATCCCCGGGATCAGCGTGACTAGGAGGATGGTCCGGAGGCGGGTTGACGCGGCAAGTAGGGCCAGCGCGACGAGCGGGCCGAGGACGGCGCCGACGGTGTCCATCGCGCGCTCGAAGCCAAATGCCCGGCCGTAGGCGGCCGGGGTGGTCTGCTCGGCCAGGAGCGTGTCACGGAGAGGCCCGCGAAAGCCACGACCGAGCCAGGCCACCGTGCGCCCCAACAGCACGTGCAGCCAGCTGGTCGCCAGCGCGAAGGAGCCGGTCGCCAGTGCCGTGACGAAGTACGCCGTCGCCGCCGGGCCCCGGCGGCGTCGCAGTCTTCCACCGAGATAGCCCGCCCACAGCTTGGCTGCGCTCGATGCGAAGTCCGCCAGTCCCTCGATGACGCCCAAGGCCAGCGGCGTGCCGCCAATGCTGACGAGGAACAGCGGGAGCACCGCGGTTGCGGTCTCATGGCCGAGGTCGCTCAGCAGGCTGGCCAGGCCTATGGCAACGACGCCCGGGGCGAGGGCCGGCGGAGCACGGTTGCCGGCTCTTCCAGAACTCGTCTCTTCTCTCATCCCAGGTGCGAGCCAAGAACTCTACGGACTGCTGCTGCCATCCTCTGGCCGTAAAGTGGAAGACCGAGAACGCGCGCCAAACGAGGAGGTTCTGCGGCAGACTTGTACCATTTCATCGAGACAGGTGCGCCCAAGAGGGCACGGAACATGGGCAGGCATGTGCGGGCACCTTCTGAACGCATCGGCGCCCGACACACGGGACGGGACCTCCCGCGTTAGGCGCCGGCGTTGGTAGCGGGGGGAGGATTTGAACCTCCGACCTTCGGGTTATGAGCCCGACGAGCTACCGGACTGCTCCACCCCGCGTCGCACCTTGAATCCTACCGCCGCCCCGGGCTGGTGTCAACAAAGGGGAATGGCGCAACCGACCCTCACCGCCACCTGGCCAGGGTCGGGTCGTGCGCCAGCATCCAGGCCTCATTGGTGCGCCACGGGGAGAGGACCTCGGAGCGCACGCGAACGGCCTTGTCGGTCCACTGCACCCCGTCGCGCGCCACTGGTTTGCCGTCGGCCCGGTAGTACCACTTGACGTCCTGAATCAGGAACCAGAGATAGTGCAGGTACGACGACGCCACGACCTCGGTCACATCCATCATACCAGCGTCGAAGAATCCCACCGGCGATTCGCCCAAGCCGTCTCGGCGGTCGAGCAGCAGCACGTAGGGGTTTCCGCACCCGTCGCTGCCGACCTCGACGTACGCGTCCTTCCAGCCCAGCGCGCCCCACAGCGCCCGCGCCTGCCGCGTCGAGTACAGAAGATTGAGCGCGGTCTGGATGGGCGGCACACCCAGCACGGGCTCGTGGACAATGAACCCGCCGTTGAACGCCGCCAGGACCTGGAGCATCGACGGTGGAAATCGGACGCCCAGCTCGGTCTGAGTCCGGGCGACCTGGTGTGGGATCGCCGGCTCGTTCAGGCGTACCACGCCCGGGGCGAAGTACGCCAGCTCTCGCCGGATGTCGTGCAGCGTCACGGAGCGTCGCCGGCCTGCCCGAGCTCTAGGCCGGCCGCCAGGGCGTCGATCCAGCGGCTCGGGCTCACCCGAGGCTCGCCGTCCACCACGCCGTGGTAGGTGATCAGCGCCAGATACCGGTCCAGCATCTTGTCTGCAGGGTGCTCCGTCTCAATCAATACCCCAACACCGACCACTTGAGCCCCGAACTCCCGCATCAAGTCATATACCCCACGGGCCGTCCCGCCACCGCGCAGAAAGTCGTCGATGAACAGGGCGCGGGCCCCCCGCGGCATGACACGAAGGGGCAGGGTCATGGACTGCACCATTCTGGACGATCCGGACACGTAGTTCACGCTGACCGACGGGCCATCGGTCACCTTCCCGCCACGCCGGATGGTGACCAGCGGGACGTTGAACGCCCGCGCGGTCATGAACGCCAGCGGGATCCCCTTGACCTCCATGGTCAGGATCACGTCGGGCCGGGCCTGCCAGAACAGCGTGGCGAAGGCTTCGCCGATCTCCTCCGTCAGCGAAGGCGTGGAGACGATGTCAGCGGTGTAGAGGAACCCGCCGGGAAGCACGCGCCCCGGATCGCGCAGCCGGGCGCACAGATCCTCGACCAGGCGCACGATCTGCTCGCGGGACCGCAGCGGCCGGAAGCGCACGCCGCCGCCTGCGCCCGGGACCGTCTCGATGCGACCGATGCCGAACCGGTCGCAGACCGCCCGTAGCAGGGCCAGGTCTTCGCTCACCGTGGACTTGGCGGCCCCTGTCGCTTCGGCGAAACTGGACAGGGAGTGCAGCTGGTTGGGCGCGCGCATCAGGCGGCGCGCCAGGAGCACCATCCGGTCTCCCCGCCGCAGCCGACCGCCCTCGCGCGTCGCCATCTGTCCCCCTCCGCGCCGCGGGCGGCCTATCGGCTCTCCGACCCCGCCAGGGCGGCCTGCAGCACCGCCAGGTTCTCCGGCCGCTGCGTGTCCACGTCGAGGGCGAGCTCCGGGCTGGACACGATGACGGCCCGGGCGCGAATGCCGGTGATGTCGTACGCCCGCGCCTCCAGCTCGGCGATGGACAGACGGCCAGAGGCGAATTTCATGACGACGGCCCACCCGAACATCTGCGCCAGCACCCAGGGCTTCTTCCGCGCGGCCAGGATCTGCTCGACGAACGGTCGGACGCGGCCGATGACATCAGCCGCAAACAGCAGGACGCTGCCGCCGGTAAACGTGCCGTCTGTGACCCGAACGTAGGTCTTGCGCGCGCCAGGATAGCGCTGCTCGATGACCGCCTGCGGCACCACCGGGTAGTAGAAGTCGGCGCCAGTCTGGCAGCGCCCGAGGAAGTCGTCCAGCACCCTCCCCGTCAGCAGGGGCAGGTCGGAGGCCACGGCCAGGACCTGGCCGGTCGCCCCCACCTTCCTTATCGCGGCCTCGACGTTGTGCATCATCGAACCCTGCTCGGGCACGACCTCGACGCCGGGCCCCACGAGCGCCAAGAGCGGTTCGGCCGGCCCCACCACGACGATCCGGTCCACGGCCGCGCATGCCCGCAGGGCCGCCAGCACATGGACGAGGAGCGGCCGGCCCCCCAGCGTCAAGAACGCTTTGTTGGGCAGACCGGGTGCCAGGCGGGGTTCAGGCTCCCCGCCGGCCATGACGATGGCAGCGGGCACTACCGCTCCTCCGCGAAGGTGCGGGTCACGATCACATCGACGTCGGGCATCGCCCCCAGGGTCTCGGCGACCCGCCGGGCCGCAGCCTCATTGGCCATCAGGCCGAACACGGTGGGACCGGTCCCGGTCATCGCGGCACCGTACGCCTCACCCCGCAGGATCTGCGCCTTGAGCTCGGCGACCACGGGGTGGTGTGCGGCGACCACGTTCTCGAACACGTTGCACAGTAGCCGGCCGACCGCCGGCACGTCGCGGCGACGGACCGCCTCCGCAAGGGCGGCGATATCCGGACGGTGCGCGATCTCCTGCAGCCTGATCTGTCCGTAGGCCCACTGGGTGAGCACCGGAATGCGCGGGCGAGCCAGCACCACCCAGGTCGCCGGCAGCGCCGGGAGGCGCTGCACTCGCTCGCCGCGGCCTCGGGCCACGGCCGCGCCGCCCGTGAGGAAGAAAGGGATGTCCGACCCCAGCCGCGCGGCCAGCGCCATCAGTTCGCGGCCGTCGAGCCGGATCTTCCACATCTGCGCCAGGCCCATCAGGGTCACGGCCGCGTCTGCGCTGCCGCCGCCCAGCCCGGCCGCTACAGGGATGTGCTTGCGGATCTCGATCTCGACCGGCCGCGTCACGCCGTGCTGCTCGCGCAGCATGGCCGCAGCCCGGTAGACCAGGCTGTCAGGACCGGTGGGTATACTCTCGCCGGTGCTGGTCACCCTGATGCCGTCGCCCTGCTCTCTGAGAAAGATGTCATCGTGCAGCGCGACGGTGTGGAGGACGGTTGCGATCTCGTGGAACCCGTCGTCGCGAGGCGCCAGCACGTCCAGGCCCAGGTTCACCTTGGCATACGCGTTGAGGTGGAGTTCCTTCACACCCGCATCCTCCCGAGCGTGTCCCAGCGGCACCTAGTGCTTAGGTGCCGGCAGGCGCAAGTCCTCTGTCTCGCGCCCGCCACCGCGGTCCTCGGATTGCGCCACCGGGCGCCTTCACCTAAGATAGACCCGTGGCTCACGAAGAACGGCCCGCCGCGCCGGAGACGATTCCATCATCGGCAGCGCCGGAGCCCCCCCAGTCCACGATGCTCGCCCCGCTTCCACCTCCGCGCCCGCGCCGCCGGTGGTGGAGGTACGTGGCGCGGGCCATCCCCCTGCTCGTCGCGACCGTGGGAGGCCTGGCGCTCGGGGGCTACATCTACCTGCTGGCCCAGGTGGCGGTCGGCCCGGCCGATGTGGCCCGCCGGCCGCAGGCCCGGTTGTTCGCGTGGCCCTTCCGCCTGGTCGATCGCGTGAACGTGCTGGTCATCGGTGTGGACGTGACCCTCGATGGCAGGCGACGGGTCCTCAACGTGAGCCGCGCCGACTCCCTGATCCTCGTCAGCGTGGACCCCAAGCGCCGGCGCATCGCCGCCCTGGCCATTCCGCGCGACACACGGGCCTTCATCCCGGGCATCGGCGAGACCAAGATCAACGCGTCGTACGCCTACGGCGGCCCGCGGCTGACCATCCGCACGGTAGAGCACCTGCTGGCGGTCAAGGTGCACTACTACGTCAAGCTCGGGCCGCAGTCATTCGCGCAGCTCATCGATGCCATCGGCGGGCTGGACGTCGATGTCGAGAAGGACATGAGGTACACCGACTCCTGGGCCGGGTATTCGATCAACCTCAAGAAGGGGCGCCATCACCTCAACGGCGACCAGGTCACCGGGTACATTCGCTTCCGTCACGACGAGATGGGGGACATCGGCCGGGTGGAGCGGCAGCGGAAGGTGATGAACACCCTGGTGCGGCGGCTCCGGCAGCCCGAGACGATTCTCCATGCGCCAAGCCTGCTGCGCGCCTTCGCGCGGAACACCCAGACCGATCTCGGGGCCGTTGAGTTGATGACGCTGGGCCTGTTCGCGCTCCGCGCGAAGGATGCGCCGCTGCTGGAGTACACTCTGCCGGGCGGCTTCGCGCCCATGTACTGGGAGCCAGACTTCGGGCGGATCCGGCCGCTGGTCGCCGATCTGTTCTACGGCCTGTCGGCGGCCGAGCTCGCCGACACCCTGGTGGAGGTCCGCAGCCCACCTGGTCAGGCCGCGCTGGCCTGGCAGGCCGCGGCTCGCCTCCAGGAAGTGGGCTTCCATAACGTGAAGGTCAGCACGCAGCCTGCTGCCGCCGAGGTCACGACGGTTGTTGCCCGGATGCCGGAGGCTGGAGCTGCCCGGCTGGCCGCCGCGGCGCTCGGGCGCGCCGTGCTCAGGCACGACCTGGGCGCTGCTGGCGCGCCGATCACAGTGATCGCGGTGCGACAACCCATAGATAGAGCTCAGGGGACCCTGCCGCGACGCAACGGCTCGCAGTAAACGCGTCAGCGGCCGCCTCCCGCGGAGTTAGGCCGGGTTGCTCCCCAGGGAGTACCTCACTCCCATCTCGCGCGGCTGCGCACCGCTGACGGTCGAACTCTAACACCCGCCCACACCGTCGTCAATCCGAAACGGTCGTTCCCCCTCTGTGGATGGTGTGGATAGCCGGGGCCATGCGGCGCACCAGCCGCGCCAGCCTCCCGATGCCCTCGCGGATCTCCTCCTCGGACGGATAGGAGAAATTCAGGCGCATGGTGTTGCGGCCGCTCCCGTCGCAGTGAAACGCCTGGCCGGGGACATAGGCAACGCCCTCTTCCTGCACTGCAGCCCGCAGCATGGCGCCGGCATCCATGTCTTCAGGCAGACGCACCCAGAGGAACAGGCCGCCTTCAGGTCGCGTCCACGACACGCCGGGAGGCATCTGGCTAGCGAGGGCCTCGAGCATCGCCTCGCGCTTCCGGCGGTACAGCGCCGCCACCGCGGGCAGACGCTGCGCGACCGTGCCGCGCGCCAGCAGTGCCGCGGCGATGGCTTGCGTGAACGAGGGTCCGCACAGATCCATGCCCTGTTTGGCCGTCACGCACCGCTCGATGATGGGCGCAGGCGCGGCGATCCAGCCGATGCGCAGGCCGGGGGCCAGTGTCTTGCTGAACGTGGACAGATAGAGGGTGCGCCGGTCGCGGTCGAGGGCGGCCACCGGCGGCGGGGCCTGGCCCATGAAGCGCATCTCGCGGTACGGGTTGTCTTCGACGACCAGCACGTTGAACTCGGCCGCCAGGTCGAGCAGCCGCTCGCGGCGCTGGCGGCTCCAGGTGATCCCCGAGGGGTTCTGGAAATCGGGGACCACGTAGATGAACTTGAGTCGCCGCCCGGCGCGCCGCAGGTCGCGCAGCACCCCCGCCAGCCGATCGGGCTCGAGGCCCTCGTCGTCCTGGGGAACCCCAACCATCTCGATCTGGTAGTAGCGAAACGCTTGGAGGCCACCCAGGTAGGACGGTAGCTCGCAGACGATGACGTCACCCGGGTCCAGCAGCACGCGGCCGACGATGTCCAGCGCCTGCTGCGATCCGTTGGTGATGAGGATCTGGTCCCGCTCGAAGGTGATGCCGTCCTTGGCCATCCACTTGACCAGCTCCTCGCGGAGCCTCGCGTCGCCTTCGGTGGTCCCGTACTGCAGAGCGCGGCCTGCCCCGGTGCGAAGGACCTCGTGGATCACCTCCTGGAGTTCGCCGACCGGAAAGGTCGCGGGATCTGGGAGACCACCGGCAAACGAGATGACCTTCCCGCCGGCGGCAAACTTGAGCAACTCGCGGATGACGGACCGTTCGGCTCCCCGTGCGGGCGTTGAGAAGAACGCGTCGAACTCAATCATCGCGTCACCTACCGGTCCAGAGTTCCTGCCGGGGGCTCGTGCTCAGCCCCCCTGGTCACTTCCCGACCGGCCCTCGCCGTCCCTGTCGGCAAGGACCTCGGCCAACCGCACGAACTCGGCCAGCGACAGGCTCTCTCCCCGGCGGCGCGCGTCGATACCGGCCGCCAGGCACAGCGCCTCGACGGTCTCCGGGGGCAGGTGCGGCTGCCGTGCAGCCCGCAGAGCGGTGCGCAGCATCTTGCGGCGCTGGCCGAATGCCGCGCGGGCGACGGTCATGACCACGGACACCAGCGGCCGAGGCACCGGCGGCGGATCCGGGACCTCGAGGCGAACGATGGCCGAGGTCACCTGCGGAGGCGGGAAAAACGCCCGGCGCGGCACCAGGCTGACGATAGTCGGGAGGGCATGGGCCTGCACGGCCACCGACAGCAGGCCGTAGGCCTCGGTGTCCGGGCCGGCGACGATGCGGCGCGCCACCTCCTCCTGGACCATGACGACGAACCGGCGTCCCCATCCGGCCTCCAGCAGGGTGATCAGCAGCGGCGAGGCGATCGAATAGGGCAGGTTGGCGACGACCTTGGTCGGCACCCCGGGCAACATCTCGGCTGCCAAGGCCATGGCGTCGGCGTGAAGGATGCGCACTCCAGGATACGGGGCACAGGTCGCCCGCAGGACCGGGATGAACCGGGGATCGACCTCGACCGCCGCGACCGCTGCGCCGGTCCGCGCGAGCGCCACCGTTAACGTACCGATGCCGGCACCGATCTCCAGCACCAGGTCGGTCGGATCGGGCGCCGCCGCCTCGACGATGCGGGCGAGGACGCGGCGGTCAACGAGAAAGTGCTGCCCGCGGGACGGCCGCAGGCGCAGGCCGGCAGCGCGCAGCGCGGCCCGGACCCCGGCCGGGGTCGCCAGGTCCAGGTGGGCCAGGGCGGAGAGCTCGTCGGTCAGAGAACTAGCGGCGCGCGCTCGGCTCGGACAGGATGTACACCCGCACGGGTCGCCGGCCAAAACGGTAGGCCTCCCGGGCGGTGCCGAAGCCGAGGTCAATGCGGTTGCCCCGAATCGCGCCGCCGGTGTCCCCCGCGATCGCCCGGCCGTACCCCTCGATGAAGAGCACCGATCCCAGCGGAATGACCCGCGGGTCAACCGCCACGACCCCGTAGCCAGCCTTCATGCCCGTGGCGGTCACGTCGTCGACCCCTCGTCCGTGCCACGGAGCGTAGCCGGTGGCCTCCATGACCAGGACTTCCTTGCCGGCAAACTCACCGCGAGACGCAAAGACGCGCCTGGTCCCCACATGGACGATGCGGTCCTGCGGCGGACGCGTGATGACAGCTTCAACCTGGCGCCGCTCGACGATGAAGCCGTCCGCAGTGGTCACGGCAATCCGGCGGACCCTGATCCCTCCCCGGCCGCTCTGGGCCAATCGAATCTGTCCGCGGGGGAGGGTGGGGTCGGGCCGCCAGATGCGCGCAAACGTCAGACGCTCCTCCACGGTGACGATGCGCGTCTGCACGCGCACGATCCGGACCGTCGCACCGGGCCACAGCAGACTCTCCGGGGCCGGATAGACATGATCCTGCGGTCGCAGGCCGACACCCGTCTCCCCGATAAACTCGTCAACCGTGCGCGCCGCAGTCAGGTAGACCCTGGGGTGGCCATCCGCAAAGAGCCGCACCGGGAAGGCGCGCCGGATGGCGATCGTCATGCCGGCAGCGAGCGGCGTGCCCGGCTTCGGGAGGACCCGGTCGTGGGGAGAGAGCGCGAGGCCGGCGTCACGGACCGCGTCGCCCACCGTGCGGCCGTAGGTCCGGACACGCTGGACTCCGGCGTCGTGCTTCACGGCGACGTATCGGGGCAGATGCGCGAGGGCGGCCACCCCCACCGCCAGCGTTGCCAGCCCCACGCAGGAGAGTAGGAGCGCCCGGCGTCTGGTCGCACGCATCGCCTCACCTCCTGTCAGTCGGAGTTTGTGGGGCGGCCTGGGACTGTGGCCGGAGGCCCCACGGGGATTTCGAACGCCCCGGCGCGTCCTTCCGGCGTCAGGACAGCTCCGGGGCAGGAGAGAGATGCAGGGGAGTGACTGAACTCAGTATACCTGGCCCCAGGCGCCCGGGCAACGCCGAGCGCTACGGCGCCTGGTCCACGAGCTCGACGAGCGCCCCGTGGGTGTCTCTGGGGTGGACGAACACGATCCGGGTTCCGCGCGATCCCCTCCGGGGCTCTCGGTCGACCAGCGTGTAGCCGGCGTCGCGGACTCGCTCCATGGCCTGCACCACGTCGGGCACCGCCAGCGCGATGTGGTGGATGCCCTCGCCGCGGCGTTCGACGAACCGTGCGACGGGACCGTCGGCCGCGGCCGGCTCGAGGAGCTCGATGCGGATCTCTCCCAGCGCGACGAAGGCTGCGACCACGCCGTCGTCGGGCAGCAGCTCCGCGTCACTCACCACCAGGCCCAGAGCGTCCCGGTAGAAGCGCCCCGCGTCGTCGAGATCGCGGACCGCAATGCCAATGTGGTCGAGGCGCACCCCCGGTGCGGCTGGCACCGGCGCACGCGCCGGCTGCGGCCCCGAGGCGGGTGCCAGTAGCAGGCCGGCCGCCGAGTGGGGATCGAGGCTCCCCCCGGCCACCCGCTCGACGAGCTCTTCCAGCCGGGCTCCAGACGCCCAGGCCGCCACCTGCTCCCGCACCCTGGCTTCGGCCGCCCGCAGGATCTCGCGCCGGCGGCGGTCGCGCCGGCGGCGCTCCAGCTCACCGGTGGATTCCTGATACCGGCGGTGGTCGGCCACGGCGGCCAGCACGTCGTTGACGCCTTCGCCCGTGGTGGCCACGGTGGCCAGCACCGGAGGTCGCCAGCGGTGCTCCTGGATCGAGCCCAGGGTCATCCGGAGATCCGCCACCGTCCGATCTGCGTCCGGCCGGTCGGCCTTGTTCACGACGAAGACATCTCCGATCTCCATGACGCCCGCCTTGAGTGTCTGGACCCCGTCGCCCAGCCCCGACGCGGTGACCACGACCACCGTGTCCGCGGCCGCCACCACGTCCACCTCGGCCTGGCCCGTACCGACCGTCTCGATCAGGACGGTGGACGCACCCCACCCGTCCAGGACCGCCACCGCCTCCGCAGCGGCTGGTGCGAGCCCCCCGAGGCTGCCACGGGTGGCCATCGAGCGCACGAACACCTCGGGATCGGTACTGTGGTCCTGCATGCGGACCCGGTCGCCGAGCAGCGCGCCGCCGCTGAACGGGCTGGTGGGGTCGACGGCGATGACGCCGACCCGTTGCCCCTGCGCCCGCAGGGCCCGGATGGCCGCGTTCACCAGCGTGCTCTTGCCGCAGCCGGGTGGGCCGGTAATCCCGACCACGTACGCGCGCCCGGTGTGGGGCACGATCGCCTGGAGCACTTCCGCGGCGCGCGCGCCGTCGTTCTCGAGCAGGGAGATCAGGCGCGCCGCTGCCGCCGCAGAGCCACTCAGCAGCGCGGCGACGAGTTGCCGGATGGTCTGGTCGGTCATGTCCGCTCCCATGCTAGGGTCGAGGCCGGACGGCTTCAAGCGCCGATCTCGGCGGCGAGCCGGTCATAGGCGGCCGGGGAGAGGACGCCACCCGGACCCACCAGATCTGCTAGCACCCCGCTGCGACGCAGTCGTTCCAGGGCCCGACCAATCGCCAGCTTGCTTCCCACGCCCGGCCGCAGCGCCGGGCGAAACGCGTCGTGCAGCAGGGCCGCGGCACGCCGCGCGGCATCGGCGCCGCCGGGGCCGCGCGCCTCGAATTCGACCTCGTAGTGCCGGACGTCCACGCCCGGCAGATGGTAGACGACCGCGTCCACCGCCATCTCCGCCGCGGTCGCCCCGGGGTCACCGGACTCCACGAGATGACGCACTGCCCTCTGGCATTCGCGATCCTGGACCACGGCGAGGCCCACCGCCCGGACGCTTGCCCGCGGATCGCCGGCTCCGGGCAGATGGGAGAAGCGGAGCCCTCCGAGACCCCTGGCGTCCAGCTCCGCGGCCACCTCCGGCGCTCCCTCGGGCCACGGCCGTTCGATCTCCAACCGCCGCACGCCGGCGCCCGGGAGGCGCTCCTCGTCGCCCTTGAGTGCGACCCACAGCTCCCCACCCACCGAGCGGATGCGCAGCGTCACGTGCGCCGCCCGAAGCGCTTCCTCGGGCGTGTCGAAGTAGAGGTCTCGGAGAAGCAGCAGGGGGCCCGGCTGCAGCCGGTAGGGGCCGAGACGCGCCAGCGAGACGACAGCCAGGCTCGTGGCCTCGGGATCGGCGGCCGCGATGGTCAGGCTGAACTCCGTCTCGAGATCGGCGGCCGGAGGGGCCACTGACTATACCACCACCGGCGCGCGGTAGGTGCCGAAGACCCCCCGCAGCACGTCGCAGATCTCGCCCACGCTGGCGTATGCGCGCACGGCGTCGAGGATGGGCGGCATGAGGTCATCTGAACCGCGGGCCGCCTCGGCCAGATGCGCCAGCGCCCGGTCCACCGCGGTGGCGTCGCGCTCGGCCCGCACGCGCTGGAGCCGCGCGATCTGCCGGACCGCGACCTCCTCGTCGAGCCGGTGCAACGCCATCCTGCCAGGCGCCTCGCTGCAGAACCGGTTGACCCCCACGACGACCCGGTCCCCGCGCTCGATGGCCTGGGCCTCGCGGTAGGCGCTCTCGGCGATCTCCCGCTGCACCCACCCACGCTCGATGGCCTGCAGCATGCCACCGGTGGCCTCAATCTGGGAGATGAGGGCCTCGGCGCGCTGCTCGATCTCGTCGGTCAGGTACTCGACGAAGTACGATCCGGCCAGCGGGTCCACGGTGGAGGTGACCCCGGTCTCGTACGCGATGATCTGCTGGGTGCGCAGCGCTAGCAGCGCCGAGTCCTCGGTGGGCAGCGCCAGCGCCTCGTCCCGCGCGTTGGTGTGGAGCGACTGGGTCCCGCCCAGCACCGCCGCCAGCGCCTGGAGGGTGACGCGCACGACGTTGTTGTCGGGCTGCTGGGCGGTGAGCGCCGCGCCCGCGGTCTGGGTGTGAAACCGCAGCATCATCGACCTGGGGTTGGCGGGCCGGTAGCGGCCGCGCACGAGCCGGGCCCACAGCCGCCGCGCCGCACGGAACTTGGCCGCCTCCTCGAGGACGGCCATCTGCGCCGCGAAGAAGAACGACATGGTCGGAGCCACCTGATCCACCGCCAGTCCCGCGGCCACGGCGTGGTCCAGATAGGTCAGGCCGTTGGCCAGGGCGAACGCCACCTCCTGGACGGCGGTGGAACCGGCCTCTCGGATGTGGTAGCCGCTGACGCTGATGGGGTGCCACCGCGGCAGGTGCCGTGCGCAGAACCGGAACATGTCGGCCACCAGCCGCATCGACACCCGGGGCGGATAAATGTACGTCCCCCGGGCGATGTACTCCTTGAGGATGTCGTTCTGGGTCGTCCCGTCCAGGCGCTCTAGGGGCACGCCCTGCTTCTCGGCCACCGCCACGTACATCGCCAGCAGGATCGGCGCGGTGGCGTTGATCGTCATCGACGTCGACACGCGATCCAGCGGAATGCCGCTCAGCAGGATCTCCACATCGGCCAGGGTGTCCACGGCCACGCCGACGCGACCGATCTCGGGCCGTGCCAGCGGGTGATCCGAGTCATAGCCCATCTGCGTCGGGAGGTCGAAGGCGATGGACAGCCCGGTCTGGCCCTGCTCGAGCAGATACCGGTAGCGCCGGTTGGACTCTTCTGCGCCCCCGAACCCGGCGTACTGCCGCATGGTCCACAGCCGGCCGCGGTACATGGTGGCATGGATGCCGCGCGTGAATGGATACTCGCCGGGCGCGCCGAGAGTCTCGAGGTAGCCTGGCCGTACATGAGACGGTCCGGCGCAGACCGGGAGGGGGATCCCATCGGCTGTAGCGACGCTGGGGGGACGCTCACTCATCTCTGGGGGTCTTCGGCTTCGACCACGACCAGAACCTGCCCGCCGGCGACCTCCTGACCCGGGCGGGCCCTGACCTCTCGTATCCTTCCCGCGGCCGGGGAGGGCACCTCCATCTGCATCTTCATCGCCTCGACCACGGCCACCGGGGCACCGGCCTGCACGGAGGCGCCTTCGATGAGGGGCAACGCCACCACGAGTCCGGGCATCGGCGCCCGCACTTCCACCCGCTCGGTCGCGGCAGGCCTCGCAGCCCCGCGGGAGGGGATCGGCAGCGCCCGGCGCAGACCCAGACGCGCCCGCCCCGCACCGATGACCACCAGCACGCCGCCGTCTTCAGGGTGCAGCCTCACCGGCACGGCCCGTCCCTCCAGGTGCAGGCGCCAGCACTCCGACCCCGCGGCGGGCTGGAGGCGGACGAGGGTCACTGTGTCGTCGGTCCGCACGGCAAGCTGGTCGCCTGAGGGCTCCACATCCACCACGAGGCGGCGGGCCGGAGTGGTAACCTCGAGCCTCACCGCAGGCTCTCCGCGCGGGCCTCGGCGGTCCACCGGGGCGCCGCACCGTCGGTTGGCAGCGCCGCACTGCTCGCGCGGCGATAGAACCACGCCGCCGCGGCCAGGATGGCCAGGCGCTCGATGTCCTGGGTGAGCGGCACCGACTCCCATGCCTCGGCAAAGCGCGCGTCGTAGATGCCGGCGCGAAATGCCGGCTGGTCCAGCGCCCACAGGTGGAAGGGAATGGTAGTATCCACGCCTGAGATGGCATACTCCTCCAGCGCCCGGCGCATCCGCGCAATGGCTGCCTCCCGCGTGGGTGCCGCCGCGATCACCTTGGCCAGGAGGGGATCGTAGTGGCGCGAGACGACCTGCCCGGGCCACAGGCCGCTGTCGACCCTGATGCCGGCGCCCGCCGGCTCCACGACGCCGTCCACGCGGCCAACGCACGGCAGGAATCCCCGGTGCGGATCTTCGGCGCTGATCCGGCACTCGATGGCGACGCCGGTGTGGCGCACATCCTCCTGGCGAACCGGCAAAGGCTCGCCTGCGGCAATCTGGAGCTGCGCGGCCACGAGGTCGACGCCTGTCACCATTTCCGTGACCGGATGCTCCACCTGGATCCGCGCATTGACCTCGATGAAGAAGAACGCCTCGCCGTCCAACAGGAACTCCATGGTTCCGGCGTTGCGATATCCCAGCGCCTGCGCCACGCGGACCGCGGCGGCCGCCAGATCGTCACGGAGCCCGGGCGCAAGCCCTGGAGCCGGTGCCTCCTCGACGAGCTTCTGGTGACGGCGCTGTACCGAGCAGGCCCGCTCCCCCAGATGGACCACCTGCCCGAACCGGTCGGCCAGGATCTGGACTTCGACGTGCCGCGGCCGTTCGAGCCAGCGTTCGAGGTAGACCCGCGGGTCGCCGAACGCGGCCTGCGCCTCCCCGCGGGCGAGCCGCAGTGCCGCGGGCAACTCGTCGTAGCCGCGGACGAGATGAATCCCCTTGCCGCCACCGCCGCCCGCAGCCTTGATCAGGAGGGGAAACCCGATGGCCCGGGCTTCGCGCATCGCGCCTGCGTCATCAATGGGGCCGGTTCCCGCCAGCACGGGCACGCCCACGGACGCCGCCGCCGCCCGGGCGACGGCCTTGTCGCCGCAACGCTCCAGCACCGCAGCCGGCGGGCCGACGAAGGTGATGCCCGCCGCCTCGCACAGTGCGGCAAGCCGCGGGTTCTCGGCCAGGAATCCATAGCCGGGATGCAGCGCCTCCGCGCCCGACCGCCGCGCGAGCTGCACCAGCAGCGGGGCGTTCAGGTAGCTGTCGGCCGGCGCGTCACCGGGCAGCGGCAGGGCCTCATCGGCCAGGCGCACGTGCGGCGCGTCGGCGTCAATGGGCGCGTACACCGCGATCGGCGAGATCCCCAGGTCTCGAGCAGCGCGGGTGATGCGGAGCGCGATCTCGCCGCGGTTGGCAATCAACAGGCGACGAGGCAGTGGCATCCGCGGGGGTCAGATCTCGTCTTCTTCGGGTTCCCGGGGCAGATCGGGGCGATACACCATGGAGTAGCGGGCCAGGTGAAAGCCCACCGACTCCCAGAAGCGCAGGCCGCGCACGTTCCCGGCCACCACGCCGGACTGGATCTCATCGGCGCCGTGCGCCTTGAGCCAGTCGATCACCGCCTGCGCCAGTCGGCGGCCCCGCCCCTCGCGGCGATACTCCGGATAGACGAAGAACTCGCCGATCACACCCTGCGTGCGGCCGTTGGTCCAGTGCTTGCTGAGGACGGCCACCGCAAAGCCGATCTTGCGCCCGCCGTCAACCCCCCACCAGATGTAACGGTGTCGGCCCTGGTCGGCGAACAGCGCGCGCAGATACCGATCGAGCCAGGCGTCATCGGGCGCCTCGCCGGTGATCTCCTCCCGGTACCGGCGCAACCAGTCGCGAAACTTGGGGTCACCAGGTGTTACCGGTTGCAGGTGCATGGCCATCGGTCGTACTCAGGGATTTCGAGGAGGGAATTCCGCCTGCCCCCGGGAGATTCCTGTGCTTCCTCAGAGCGGGATGTTGCCGTGCTTGCGCCTGGGATTCGCGGCGCGCTTGCGGCAGAGGACCTCCAGCGCCGCAATGAGCCGGCCGCGCGTTTGGTGGGGCGCGATCACGTCGTCCACGTAGCCGCGCGCCGCGGCCACGTAGGGCGTCGCGAACTGGGCCCGATACTCGGCCACGAGCTGCCGGCGGCGCGCCTCGGGATCGGCCGCCTCGGCCAGCTCCTTGCGGAAGATGATGTCGATGGCACCCTCAGGGCCCATGACCGCGATCTCTGCGGTCGGCCAGGCCAGATTGAGGTCGCCCCGGATGTGCTTGCTGGACATGACGTCGTAGGCGCCGCCGTAAGCCTTGCGGGTGATCACGGTCATCTTGGGCACCGTGGCCTCGCAGTAGGCATAGAGCAGCTTGGCGCCGTGACGGATGATTCCGCCGTGTTCCTGGGCAATCCCCGGCAGGAAGCCCGGCACGTCCACGAACGTCACCAGCGGAATGTTGAACGCGTCGCAGAAGCGCACGAAGCGAGCGCCTTTGACCGACGCATCGATGTCGAGCACCCCCGCCAGCACCGCGGGCTGTTGAGCCACCACGCCCACCGGCCGGCCGTGGAGCCGGGCGAACCCCACGATGAGGTTGCGGGCATACGCGGCGTGCACCTCGAGGAAGTCGCCGTCATCGACGATGCGCCGGATGATGTCGTGCATGTCGTAGGGCTTGGACGGGTCCTCGGGCACGATCTCATCGAGGGCGGCGTCGGCCCGCATCGGGTCGTCCCCCGACACGCGGCGCGGCGGGTCGTCCAGGTTGTTGGACGGGAGATAGCTCAACAGCCGCCGCACCAGCAGCAGGCACTCTTCGTCATCGGCGGCCACGAAGTGCGCGACGCCGCTTCGAGCCGCGTGCACGTCTGCACCGCCCAGCTCTTCGAAGGACACCTCCTCGCGTGTCACAGCCCTCACCACCTGGGGGCCGGTGACGAACATATAGGCGGTGCCGCGCACCATGATGGTGAAGTCGGTGATGGCCGGCGAGTACACCGCACCACCGGCGCAGGGGCCCATGATGGCCGAGATCTGGGGAATCACGCCGCTGGCCAGCGTGTTGCGCAGGAAGATGTCGGCGTAGCCGCCCAGACTGACGACGCCCTCCTGTATGCGCGCCCCGCCGGAATCGTTGAGCCCGATCACGGGGGTCCCGGCCTGCATGGCCAGATCCATGACCTTGCAGATCTTGGCCGCGTGGCCCTCTCCCAGAGACCCGCCCAGGACCGTGAAATCCTGCGAGAACACGTGGACCGGGCGGCCCTCGATGGTGCCGTGGCCGGTCACGACGCCGTCGGCCGGGGCCTCCACGCGATCGAGGCCGAATTCCCGGCTACGAGGTGTCACGAACGGGTCGAGCTCGACGAACGATCCGGGATCCAGCAGGAGATCGAGTCGCTCGCGGGCGGTCAGCTTGCCGGCGTCGTGCTGGCGGCGAACCCGCTCCTCGCCGCCCATGGCGAGCAACCGCTGGCGACGCCGGTGCAACTCTTCCAACCGGTCGGTGCCCACGCGGGATTACGACGGCATCGCAGGCTCGGGAGGCAGCGACGCAGAGGGCCGGATCGCGATGATCCCGTGCTTGAAGAGCAGTTCCTCGACGCCGTTGACC
>JAVKIJ010000047.1:0-24204 GCA_031459535.1 Candidatus Fervidifonticultor quintus
TCAAGAAGTGCAGGAGATCTACGAGATCCGCATTCCGCTGGAGGCGACGGCCTTGCGCCTGGCCCTCCCGCGCCTCACGCAGCAAGATCTGGAGCGGGCGGAAGCGATTCTGGAGGCGATCGACCGGGAGACCGAGGTGGCCAAGTGGAGCGGTCTCAACCGGGAGTTCCACACGATCCTGTACACACCGGCCGACCGTCCCCGTCTGCTGGCCCTGATCAACACCCTGCGCACGAACGTCGAACGCTACCAGCGCATCTACATCTCGCTCATGCAGCACAAGGTGAACTCCCAACGGGAGCATCGACAGATCCTCGAGGCGTGCAGGCGGCGCGACGTTGGGACGGCCGTGCAGGCGCTCGAGAGCCACTTGGGTCAGGCGGCCCAGGAGCTGGTCGCCTACCTGCGTGATGGGCGTGATAGACGGCTCCGTACTGAGGCCAAACCCGCCTCCCGCTGAGCCGCGGCGGAAGGCCCAACCTGGGGGGCGATGCTGGAGCGAGAGATGAGCCGCTTCAAGGTCGTGGTCACCGACTATGTCTTCCCGTCGCTTGATATCGAGCGCGCGGTGCTCGGGGCAGTGGGCGCCGAGCTGGTACCGATGCAGGTGGCCTCAGACGAGCCCCTGCTGGAGGCCGTGGGCGACGCCGATGCCCTGCTGGTGTGCTACGCGCCGGTTACCAGGCGCGTCATCGAACGGGCAGGACGGTGCCGCATCATCGCCCGCTACGGCATCGGCGTCGACAATGTGGACATCGAGGCCGCCTCGGCGAGGGGCATCGTCGTGACCAATGTGCCCGACTACTGCGTCGAGGAAGTCAGCGACCATGCCCTGGCCCTGCTGCTGGCCTGCGCGCGTCGGGTAGCCTTTCTCGACCGCCGGGTGCGGGCAGGCCGGTGGAGCGCCAAGGACGCCGTGCCTGCCTACCGCTTGCGGGGGCAGGTCCTGGGGCTCGTCGGCTTCGGAAAGATCCCGAGGGACCTGGCCGGCAAGGCCAGGGCCCTCGGGCTGACGGTCATCGCCTTCGACCCGTACGTGGACGCAGCCAGCATGGTCGCCCACGGGGTGGAGAAGGTCGAGTTCGCCGGCCTGTTGGCCCGCGCAGACTACGTCTCGATCCATTCCCCCCTCAATCCACAGACCCGGGGTCTGATTGGGGAGGCCGAACTGCGGGCTATGAAGCCAACGGCCTACCTGATCAACACGGCCCGCGGTCCCATTGTGAACGAGGCGGCTCTCACAAGAGCCCTGCGGGAACGATGGATCGCCGGTGCCGCGCTCGACGTCCTGGACACGGAACCCCCTGCCTCCGACCATCCGTTGCTGGCCCTGGACAACGTGATCCTCACCCCGCACGTCGCATTCTATTCCGAAGAGTCGCTCCAGGAGCTGCAGCGGAAGGCGTCCGAAGAGGTGGCGAGGGTGCTGGCGGGCCAGCTTCCCAGATATCCCGTTAATACACCCCGGCCGGCAACACCATGACAGCGCAAGGAGGGATGCGATGAGCACGCCGTATTTCACCGATAAGTGGTTCACCAGCCTCCACAACTACGCCGACGAAGTACGGGCGCAGCTCAAGTTCGCCAAGCAGATCCAGTTCCACGACGTCACGCTGCGGGACGGCGAGCAGCAGGCCGGCGTGGTGTTCACCAAAGACGACAAGATCCGCATCGCCGAGAAACTGGCCGAGGTTGGCGTGCACCGCATCGAGGCCGGCATGGCCACCGTCTCCAAGGCCGACGAAGAGGCCATTAAGGAGATCGTCCGGCGGAAGCTCGGCCCGAAGATCTTCGCGTTCTCCCGCTGCATGAAGTCGGACATCCAGCGGGCGGTGGACTGCGGCGTGGAAGGCGTGGTCGTGGAGATACCCAGCAGCGAGCACATCATCGAGCTGGGGTACGAGTGGCCCATGCAGAAGGCGATCGACCTCTCCGTGGAGGCGACCCGGTTTGCCAAGGAGCAGGGGCTGTACGTGGTGTTCTTCACTATCGACGCGACTCGAGCCGACCCCGCGTGGTTCCTGAACCTGATCGAGCACGTGGCGACCCACGGGCACATGGACGCGCTGGTGCTCGTTGATACGTTCGGCGGCGCGTCTCCGCACGCCATTACCCACTTCACCAGGATGGTCCAGGCGAAGATCCAGAAGCCCCTGGAGGCCCACTTCCACGACGACTTCGGGATGGCCGTGGCCAACACGATCATGGCCCTCTCTCTGGGCGTCGAGGTCGCCCATGTCACGGTGTCGTCTCTGGGCGAACGGGCCGGGAACTGCGCGCTGGAGGACCTGGCGCTGGCGTTGCTCACCTTGTACGGCATCGACACCGGGTTGCGATACGACAAGCTCTATGACCTGTCCAAGCTGGTGCGCCAGTTGGCCAACTTCCCGCTGCCGCCGAACCGGCCCATCGTGGGCGACATGCTCTACAAAGTCGAGTCGGGCATCATCGCCACCTGGCTCGCGCGCCTCAAGGAGAAGCGCCCCGTGGAACTGTTTCCGTTTCACTGGGCGCTCGTCGGGCAGGAGCCGGCCGAGATCGTGCTGGGCAAGGGCAGCGGACGCGATTCCATGCTCTACTACCTGGCGGCCCTCGGCTTTCGCGTTGACCCGTCCGATCCACGGGTGGACAGGCTCCTGGTCCAAGTCAAGGAGCTGTCGCTGGCCAAGAAGAGCCTGTTGAGCGTAGAGGAGTTCCGGGTCCTGGCCAACGCCGCGTTCGCCGCGGCCTAGCCCGGACCGCGCCGAACCCCGGGGTGCCGACCATGCCTGCACACCCATCGAGGGAGGTAGGAGCGAGGGCAGCCAGCCACATCGGCCTGGTCGTCGATGTACACAGCCACTTCTTCCCCCGCGAGTTTCTCCGCGCCGTTCGGGATCACGGGCCGCCGTATCACGCTTCCGTGGAACGGCAGGGGGCAGTGGACGTGCTCACCATGCCCGGCCATCCACCGGTGCCGCTCGACCCACAGTTCGTGGACGTGGAGGCCAGGCTGGAGAGGCTGGAGACCATGGGGATTACCGTGCAGGTACTCTCCCTCTCGCCGCCCATGGTGTACTGGGCGCCGCCCAGAGTCGGCGCGGACCTGGCACGGGCGTTCAACGACGGCATCGCCGAGATCTCCCGCTCGTACCCCGAGCGATTCGTCGGCGCTGCCACGCTTCCGTTGCAGGACGTACGGGCCGCGGTGGCAGAGGCGGAGCGGGCTGTCCGGGACCTGGGGATGCGCGGGCTCTATGTGGGGACCAGCGTCAACGGCCAGTATCTCGACGAACCTCAGTTCCGGCCTATCTGGGAGCTGGCGACCGCCCTGGACGTACCCGTGTTCACCCACCCTCAGACGCACGTGGGTGCAGACGTCCTCGGCCGGTTCCACCTGTTCAACAGCATCGGGTTCCCGGTCGAGACCGCCACCATGGCTGCCCGGCTCATCTACTCCGGGCTGTTCGAGGCCCATCCGAATCTGCGCGTGGTTCTCGCCCATGGTGGCGGCGTGTTTCCGCTGCTGCTGGGGCGCCTCGACCACGCCCACCGCCAGCGTGCCGAGTGCCGCAGGACTATTCCGCGGCCCCCTTCGGCGTACGTGCGGCACTTCTACTACGACACGGTCACGCATGGCGACCAGGTGCTGCGGTTTCTGGTGGAGACCGTGGGGGCGTCACGGGTGGTCCTGGGAAGCGACGCACCCTATGACATGGCCGAGGCCGATCCCGTGGGGAGAGTCCGACGGTTGGGAGGGGACGACGCGGTCACGGAGGCGATCCTGGGAGCGACCGCTGGACACCTGCTGGGCATGCGCGCACACGGAGGTGTACGCCGCACCTAGCGTGTCCTTCTTGAAGTGGCATATCGTCGGAAGGAGGCGACCGATGGCACGACACGAGTTCTTGCAGGGATACCACGAATACCAGCCTCGCCGGGTGTTCAGCACCACGGCGACCGACTGGCAGGCGCGCGTGGACTTTGCCAGGATGCGGGCCGACAGGCTGCAGCGCGCCAGGGAGCAGATGGACCGGTTCGACCTGAGCGGCCTGGTGCTCTTCGCCGGCGAGAACGTGCGCTACGTCACCGGCGTCTTCCAGGGCAACTGGAAGAACAACATCTTCATCCGGTACTGCGTGCTCCCCCGCGGAGGTCGCCCGGTGCTCTTCGAGACCGTGGGATCGGACATGGTGTGCGCCCAAATCGACGCGCCCTGGCTCGAAGCCGAGGTCCGGCCCGCCATGACCTGGAAGTGGGCCGAGGGCGCGGAGCCCGAGATGGCCGGTCGCATGGCACAGAGCGTGTTCGACGTCCTCAAGCAGAACGGCGTCCACACCGGACGCATCGGTATCGACGTGATGGACATGATGGCCTATCAGGCGCTCACCGGGCTGGGGCTCAACATCGTCAACGCCTGGCCGGCCATGTCCGCTGCCCGGGTGATCAAGACCCCGGACGAGCTGGAGTGCTTGAAGATCTCTGCGGCCCATGGTGACGCCGCCATGTGGATGGCCATGCACGAGTGGGCCAAGCCGGGGGTGCGCGAGTCTGAGGTGTGCGCCAGGGTCAATGAGTACCTGTATCGCAGCGGGTTCGACTTCGTCTACGACATCATCGTCGCCAGTGGAGGGAACACGAGCCCCTATCGGCGCTGGCACACCGACAAGGTGATCCGTCAGGGCGACCTCATGATCGTGGACATCAACGCCATCGGGCCAGGGGGGTACTTCATCGATTTCGTCCGGTGCTGGAAGGTCGCCGCCAAACCCACGGCCAAGGAGAAGGACCTCTACAAGCGGTGCTACGACTCTCTCTATGCCGGCATCGACGCCATGAAGCCCGGTGCCACCACGGCCGACGTGGCGGCCAAGTTCCCCGAGTACGACGACGACAAGTACGGAAGCGTCAGCCTCCAGCAGTTCGCCCACAGTATCGGCCTGTCGCTGTACGAGGGCATGTGGGTCTCGCGGGCGTATTCGTTCAAGCACCCCGCCGAGATCAAACAGAACATGTACTTCGCCATTGAGACGTTCAGCGGCTTCCCCGGGCTGGAGCAGACGGTCAGGCTCGAGGAGAACATCTGCATCACCGACAAGGGCGCGGAGCGGTTCACGCTGTGCGAGCATCCCGACTACTGGTGGGAGTAGTAGGACCGGGAGGAGTGGGCTGAGATGAGGCTGCCGGATCGGGCTGCCGGGCTGGTCTTCGGGCTGTTCGGGCTGTTCGTTGCGGCCAGCGCGGTCAGGCTTGGTCTGGGCAAGTGGCTGAGTCCTGGCCCGGGGTTCTTCCCCTTCGGGGTCGGGCTCGCCACCTTGGTGCTGGGCGTAGCCCTCGCCCTGCCCGCGGCCAGGGGTGGGGCTGGCAGGGGTACCGCAGCCCGTTCCGGAGCAGGCGCGGTCAAGACAGCCGGGGCCATCGCGGTGCTTGCAGCCTACGCCCTGCTCCTGGAACGGCTCGGCTTTGCGCCAACCACCTTCCTGTTCATTGTGGCGTGGGTGGGCGGCTTGGAGCGCACCCGCTGGAAGGGGACCGTTTCCCTGGCCGCGGCGGTCACGGCAGCGATGTACGCGATCTTCGTGAGGTGGCTGCAGGTGCCGTTGCCGTCCGGCGTGCTGGGGAGGTAGCGGGGCGGAGCGAGGCGACGGGGCCGACGGATGATCGAGGGTCTCGCGAGCGGCTTTCTGGTGGCTCTTCGGCCGGCGAATCTCTTCTTCGCCGTCGTTGGGGTCGTGCTCGGGACCATCGTGGGCGTCCTGCCCGGCATCGGCCCCCCCACCACGGTGGCGCTGCTGCTGCCGCTCACGTACGGTGTGGACCTGACCGGCGCCATCATCATGCTGGCGGGCATCTTCTACGGCGCCATGTACGGAGGCTCCACGACGTCCATCCTGGTCAACCTGCCCGGCGAGGCTGCCTCAGTGGTCACCACCTTCGACGGCTACCAGATGGCCAAGCAGGGCCGGGGCGGAGCCGCGCTGGCCATCGCCGCCGTGGGGTCGTTCGTGGCCGGAACGGTGGGTGTCGTGGGGCTGACCTTCCTGAGCCCGCCTCTGGCAGAGGTGGCGCTGCGCTTCGGTCCACCCGAGTACCTGGGCCTCACCTTGCTGGGGCTCACCCTGGTGGCCTACCTCGCCGCCGGTTCCATGCTGAGAGGCCTCCTGATGGCCGGGGGAGCGCTGCTGCCCATGCTGGCCCTGGGGATTCCGGCTACCGCCGTCTCCGCCATGTTCATGGCGGCGCTCAACCTGAAGGGCATCAGGGTCGGGCCGCTGATCAACCACGATCATCCCGGCCTCCTGTATCTGATCTACGGCCTGCTCATTGTGTCCAACATCATCATGTACGTGTCTGCCCTACTGCTCATCAGACCCGCGGCGCGGATCTTCTCGCTCCCCAGGGAGTTGCTCATGCCCATCATCTCCGTGGTGTGCGTGGTGGGGGCGTACGAGGTCGGCCTGTCCATGTTCGACGTGGGCATCATGTACCTCGTCGGCATCGTGGGGTATGTGCTGCTCCGCCTGGGCTTTCCGCTCGCGCCGGCCGTCCTCGGCGCGATCCTAGGGCCCATCGTCGATGAGAACCTCCGTCGCACCCTGATGGTCTATGAGGGCCGGAGTGTGCTGGAGCTGGTCGGCCGTCCCCTTGGACTACTCATCATGGTCATTGTGGTGCTCACACTGTGGGAGGGGGTGACGCGCGCCAGGCGGGCGCCGGCCCTGCGCAAGGCGCTGGCAGGCTAGCCCGCGGGGGCGCGACCTGTGGATACGACGCGGTGAGCATGCCGGAGAGGTGGTGGAGCCCATGCGGTTCTTCAGCTTCGACGAGCTGGAGGCGGAATACGTGACGCCAAAGTACTCGAAGGCGTTCGGGCCACTGGTCACCGGTGGCAGCATCGAGGTCGGGAGGCTCCGCTTCGGGGCCGGGGAGGGCGCGGTGCCGCACGCCCACCCCCAGGAGCAAATCATGGTGGTCCTCAGAGGCCGCCTGAGGGCCACGGTGGCCGATGAAACCCGCGAACTGGGACCCGGCGAGGGATTCCTCGCGTCCCCCAACGTCCTGCATCAGGTGACGGCTCTTGAGGACACCGAGGTGCTGAGCTGCAAGGCCCTCGTGGACGGACGCGGTCACCGCATCTGACCCCATGGAATTCTGGGTCGTCCAGGCGCTGAACGGGCTCTCCTTCGGGGCGCTGCTGTTCCTGCTGGCCAGCGGCCTCTCGCTGATCTTCGGGCTCATGCGCATCGTCAACATCTCCCACGGCTCCTATTACCTGCTCGGGGCCTATGTAGGGCTCTCGGTGATGAAGGCGACCGGCAGGTTCCTGCTCGCGTGCCTGGCGGGTGCCGCGGCCGTGGCGGTGGTCGGCATAGTGATGCAGCGCGTCTTCCTGGCGCGCATGTACCGGGAGGAGCAACGGCAGGTGCTGCTCACCATGGGGTTCGCCTTTGTGTTTGCCGACGCCGCCCTGTGGTTGTGGGGCGGGGATCCCCAGCGGCTCCCCACCCCGGCCGTGCTGTCGGGGTACCTGCCCCTGGGCCCGGCGACGTTCCCCATCTACCGCCTGGCGGTCGTCGCGACCGGGGCCGTGGTGGCCGTCGTCCTCTGGTTCTTCCAGGAGCGCACGCGCCTGGGCGCGGTGGTGCGCGCGGCGGTTGACGACGAAGAGATGGCACGGGGACTGGGGATCCACGTCCGTCGCGTGCTCACCGCCGTGTTCGCCGCGGGTGCCGCGCTGGCCGCGTTCGGCGGGGTCATGGGCGGGCCGTTCCTGGGCGTCTACCCCGGGGCGGACTCAGAGGTCCTGCCCCTGGCATTCGCCGTGGTGATCATCGGAGGGCTGGGCAGCCTCCAGGGCGCCCTGGTGGGCAGCCTGCTGGTCGGTCTGGTGGACAACTTCGGCAAAGCCCTGTTCCCGGAACTCTCTTACTTCACGCTCTTTGTCCCCATGGCCGTGGTCCTCGCCATACGGCCCACCGGGCTGTTCGGACGACGATAGGGGGGTGGCGGCCGCATGACGGATCGGGCTCGAATGCGGTTCGTCATCGCCCTCGGGATCGTCCTGCTGGTCGCCCCCCGGGTCCTGCCCGTCTACTACACGCACCTGCTGATCCTGACCTTCATCTACGGCATGATGGCCATGAGCCTGGACCTCTTGATGGGCTACACTGGCCTGACCTCGTTCGGACACGCGGCCTACTTCGGCGCCTCTGCCTACGCGGTGGGGATCCTCTCGGTGCGCTATCACGCCCATTTCTCCGCGGCCATGCTCGGCGGCGTGCTGGTGGCCCTGATCATGGCGGTGGCATTCGGGCTGCTGGCGATTCGGGCCACCGGCGTCTACTTCCTCATCATCACCCTGGCCCTGGGCATGGGCACCTGGGGTCTGGCCTACCGCTGGGCCTCCATGACGGGCGGGGACAACGGCCTGCCGGGCATCCCGCGGCCGGAGCTGGGGTTGCCGTGGTCCATGAGCGATCCGCGCAACCTGTACTACTTCGTGCTGGTGTTCTTCGTCCTGACCGGCGTGTTGCTCTACCGGCTGGTGCGCTCGCCTTTCGGACTGAGCCTGAGGGGCATCCGGGCGAGCGAGGGACGGATGCTGGTGCTGGGCTACAACACCTGGATCCACAAGTACAAGGCGTTTCTGTTCGCCGGGGCCTTCTCGGGCCTGGCCGGGGCCCTCTTCGCGCTCTACAACGGTTTTGTGGGCCCGGCGGATCTGCACCTGACCGCGTCTGCCGAGGGCGTCTTGATGGTGCTCCTGGGAGGCCCGGGGACACTCCTCGGTCCGGTGGTGGGAGCGGGGCTGGTCGTCTTCCTTCGCAACCTGGTCAGTGCGTACACCCAGCGGTGGCTGCTCATCCTCGGCACCGTGTATGTGCTGACCGTGATGTTCGCTCCCCGGGGCGTGGCAGGGGCGGTACGAGACGTGTGGGCCCGGGCGGGGGAGCGAGGCGCAGCTCGCGGAGGTGGCACGCCCTCGCCCTCGGGAGCCCGGACGCTGGGGTTCTCGGACAACTCGAGGAGAAACGGGTGAGCGGCGCGGCCGGACGTGGGGACCCGGTTTGCCTGGAGCTGGCGGAGCTCTCCCGGCACTTCGGCGGTCTGCGCGCCGTGGACAGCGTGAACCTCACCGTGGCTGCGGGCGAGCGCCGCGCCATCATCGGGCCCAATGGAGCGGGGAAGACAACCCTGTTCAACCTCATCAGCGGCGAGCTGACGCCCACCTCCGGGCGGATCCTCCTCTTCGGACAGGACGTGACGCGTCTGCCCCCCTACCGGCGAGCGGCGCTGGGGCTGGGGCGGACCTATCAGATCATGAACCTCTTTCCAGGCCTGACGGTGCTCGAGAACGTCCTGCTTGCCGTCCAGGGGCTTCGCGCCATGAAGAACTCGGTGCACCGTGCGGTTGACGCCTATCCCGAGCTGTTTGCCATGGCCCAGAACCTGCTGGAGCGCGTCGAGATGTGGGAGAAGCGCCACCTCTCCATTGGCAGCCTCTCATACGGCGAGCAGCGGCAGGTCGAGCTGCTCCTGGCGCTGGCCGGCCACCCGAGGCTGCTCCTCCTGGACGAACCAACGGCAGGGTTGGCTCCCGCCGAGGCGCGCCTGGTCACGCAGTTCGTACGGGCGTTGGATCCGGCGACGACGGTGTTGCTGATCGAACACGACATGGACGTGGCCTTTGAGGTTGCCGACCGTGTCACCGTGTTGCACTTCGGACAGGTGCTGGCGGACGGGCCGAAGGAAGAGATTCGCCGCGACCCGGAAGTGCAGCGGATCTATCTGGGGACATGAGGCGCCAGGCATGCTGACCGTTGAGGACATCCACACCTACTACGGCGACAGCTACGTGCTCCAGGGCGTCTCCCTCCGCGTCCCCGGAGGGCGGGCCGTGGCGGTGCTCGGGCGCAACGGCATGGGGAAGACGACGCTCATCCGGTCCATCGTAGGGTTCACGCCTCCCCGTCGAGGCCGCGTGGTGTTCAAGGACCGTGACATCACCCGGTGGCCGGTGCACGAGATCGCACGGCTGGGCGTGGGGCTGGTGCCTCAGGGCCGCCGGATCTTCCCGTCGTTGAGCGTCCTGGAGAACCTGATCATCGCCCACCGGCGTCGCAACGGCGGCGGATGGACCCCCGAGAGGGTCTTCGAGGCGTTTCCGCGGTTGCGGGAGCGTGCCCATCACAAGGGTAACAAGCTCAGCGGCGGAGAGCAGCAGATGCTGGCCATCGCTCGGGCGCTGATGACGAACCCCGACCTGCTCCTGATGGATGAGCCATCGGAGGGGCTGGCGCCGCTGCTCGTCCTCGACCTCGGCAACATCCTCCAGGATCTGCGGCGTCAGGGGCTGTCCATTCTCCTGGTGGAGCAGAACCTGCCGCTGGCCTTGCGCCTGGCCGACTATGTCTATGTCCTGAGCAAGGGGCGCGTGGTCTTCGAGGGGACGGCCGACGCCCTGGGTGCGGCCGAGGAGGTCAAGAGGCGATACCTGGGCGTCTGAATTCCGCGGCCCCCTTCACGGGGCCGCCGGAGGGAGGCCGTAGTGGTCGAGGGTCGAGGGGTTACGGTTGGACCCGGCGGCAGCCGGGAGACGAACACAGAGGGGGGTCAACAGATGAGGAAGAGGAGCGCTCGCACGGTGGCCACATGTCTCTTTGCGTTGATGTGTGCTGCGAGCCTGGTGGCGGCCTGGAGCCCGCAGGTAGCCTCGCAGGTGCGGGGTCCCATCCGCATCGGGTTCATCGCACCGACCACGGGGACCTTCGCCGCGAACGGCCGGGACATGCTGGACGCGTTCATGATGTTCTGGGAGGAACGGAACTTCACGGTGGCCGGGCGCAGGGTGGAGATCACGCACGAAGACGACGTCGGCACCCCGGCCATCACCATCACCAAGGCCCGCAAGCTGGTGGAGCACGACAAGGTCCACATCCTGGTGGGGCCGCTGACGGCGAGCTCGGGATACGCCATCCGCGACTACATACATTCCCAGAAGATACCCAGCGTCTACCCCATCGTCTCCGCGGACGACATCACCCAGCGCCAGCGCACGCCGTATATCATCCGCACGGGCTGGACCAGCAGTCAGCCCGCGCACCCATTCGGGGAGTGGGTCGTCCGGAACCTGCCGTATCGACGCGTGGCGACCATTGCCTACGACTTCGCCTTCGGGCACGAGTGGGTCGGCGGGTTCCAGCGCACCTTTGAAGAGAACGGCGGGCGCGTGGTGCAGAAGCTGTGGCCGCCCATCGGCGCCCCCGACTACGGACCCTACCTGGCCCAGTTGCGCAGGGACATCGACGCGCTGTTCGCGGTGTTCTCCGGCGGCGACGCGCTGCGGTTCCTCGATCAGTACCGAGCCTTCGGGTTGAAGGCCAGGCTGCCCATGATCGGGGGCGGGACGCTGACCGACGAGCACATTCTGCCCCAGATGGGGGACGAGGCGCTGGACATTATCACCGCCCTCCACTACAGCGCCGTGCTCAACACCGCGGAGAACCGGGCCTTTGCACAGGCATACTCGAAGAAGTACAACCGCCCGCCGTCGTACTACTCGGAGAACACCTACACCGCCGGCCGGTTCATCTTCGAGGCGTTGCAGGCCATTCGGGGCGATGTGGAGTCCACCGAGCGGTTTCTGGAGGCCCTGCGCCGGGCGGAGGCCACGGACGCCCCGCGCGGCCCGGTCAAGCTCGACGCCTTCCAGAACCCCATCCAGAACGTCTACATCCGGAAGGTCGAGCGTCGGGGCGGGCTGCTCCAGAACACTGTGGTCTTCACATACCGGAGTGTGTCTCAGTTCTGGAAATATGCGCCGGAGGACTACTTGAAGCAGCCCGTGTACACCCGCGACTTCCCTCCGGTCAGGCCGTAGACAGGATGTGAGGGAGACGCTGGCCATGCCCCCAGGCGCCCAGGCGTTCGTCGACCGGACGGAGATGATCACCGCCCTGCGGGCGCAGCTCGTCGTGGACCCTCACCGCACGGCGGTCGTCCTGGTGGATGCCCACCGCGGGCACCTGGATCCCGCGGTGGCCACGATGCCGGTGGATCCCGACGACGCCCGGCGGGTTCGGGCCGGCCTCTCCGTTCTGGTCGAAGAGGGGCGGCGCGCGGGCCTGCCCATCATCCATGTGGTCATGACCCACCGCCGCCTCCCGTATCCCGGCGCCGAGAGCATGGGCAATCCGTTCTGGAAGGCAGTGGAAGCCGCCCGGCAGTCCCTGACCCCGGGCCGGCCCAGCACGATCTCCGGGCACAACCTCGAGGGATCTCCCCAGACCGAGATTCTGCCCGAGCTGGGGCCCGCACCCACCGACTACGTCATCAGGACCAAGAAGCGGCTGTCGGCGTTCCACGGCACGGACCTCGAGTTCCTGCTGCGGACGTTGGGGATCTCCACCGTGGTGCTGGGCGGCATCAACACCAACACCTGCGTGCTCTGCACGGCGTTTGACGCGTTCAACCGGGACTTCCAGGTGATTGTAATCAGCGATTGCGTCGCCAGCATGTACGGAGCGGACCTGCACGTCTTCGGGCTGCAGAACGTCAGCCGCTGCCTCGGATGGGTGCTGACCAACGCGGAGTTCCTCGGGCTGCTGGGTCGGAGTAAGGGGTCAACGCAGGAGGCGCCCCGATGAGGAGCATGGCCCTGGTGGCGTTTGGCGAACGTCTGGTTCCGATGGAGGTGGCCACGCCACAGCCCGGCCCGGGTGAGGTCCTGGTGCGGGTGCTGGCCTGCGGCCTGTGCCGGACGGACCTGAAGATCGTAGACGGCCGCATGTCGTTCTCGGGCGGCCAGCGACTCCCACACGTGCCGGGGCACGAAATTGGAGGAGAGATCGCCGCTGCCGGTCCGGGCAGTGCGGTGCCGATCGGCCAGCGGGTGGTGGTGTACAACTACTGGGGATGCGGGCGGTGTCCGCATTGCCTCGTGGGGGAGGAGCAGCTCTGCGACGACCTCCGCGGGTGGGCGGGATTCACCACGCCGGGCGGTCTTCAGGAGTATCTGGTCGTGCCAGCCACTCACGTGCTCCCGCTCCCGCCCGCTCTGACCGACGTGGAGGCCGCGGCCATGTCGTGCGCGCTGGGGACTGGCTACCGCGCGGTGATCGCCAGGGGCGCTGTCAGGGCAGGTGAGGTCGTCGTGGTGCTCGGGGCCGGTGGCGTGGGGCTCCACGCGCTCCAGTTTGCGCGGGCTGCGGGCGCTCGGACCATCGCGGTGGACATCAGCGAGGCCAAGCTGCAGGCGGCTCGGCGCGTGGGCGCCGACGACACCGTCATGGCCCAGGACGCGGACAGAGTGGTTCGCGAGGCCACCGGGGGGCGAGGCGCCGACCTAGTCGTGGACTGCGTCGGCACCGACACCGCCACCGGGCATGCGCTGTCTCTGGCCCGCAAGGGTGGGCGCGTCGTCCAGGTGGGCTACACCACCGACGCGGCCCACTATCCCCTCCTGCCCACCGACCGGGTCGCGCTGTCGGAGGTGAGCGTGATCGGGTCCCGCTACGTCACTCGTGCAGAACTCGCGCGCGCCATCGGCCTGGTGGCGCGCGGGGTGGTCCGGCCGGTGATCTCCGACGTGCTGGACCTCGCGCAGGCGAACGAGGCGCTGGACCGGGTGCGGGCAGACCAGGCGGTGGGGCGGATCGTGCTCAGGGTAGCGGGATGACCCTATGAGCGGTGGGTGGGCCGCCGGGCCGTTTGGCGTCGACTGGGAACACCGCGTCGACTTCGAGGCACTCCGGCGGGGGCGGCTGGAGCGCGCCCGGGCCGAGATGAGCGCTGCCGGCCTGGACGCTCTGCTGGTGTGGAAGGACGAGAACGTGCGGTACCTGACCAGCCTGCGGCCGCAGTTACTGGCCGGGAAGAGCGGACTGCTGAACGGAGCCATGCTCGTCGGGGACGAGGCGCCGATCCTCTTCGTCTCCGGCGGGGACCACGACCGCGTCCGGAGGGGCATGCCGTGGTTGGGCGAGGTGTGTGCCATCCCGATCCTCGAGGAAGAGGGCCTCGTCCGCCACTTCGCCGCGGCCATCCTGGAACCGATTCTGCGCTCGCGTCGCCTCACGCGCGCCCGCGTCGGGCTGGACCTGGCCAGCCAGACGCTGCATGCGGCGCTGCGCGCCCAGTGGCCCGAGATCCACTGGGCCGACGGTGATGGGGTCATGCAGCGATCCCGGATGATCAAGTTGCCCGAGGAAGTGGTACTGCTCGAAGAGGCAGCGGCCATCGCGGACGCCGTGACCCAGGCAGCCATCGACAGCGTCCGTCCCGGCGTGCGCGAGGTGGACGTGGCCGGCGAGGCGCTGCGGGCGCTCCACCGTCTGGGGGGCGAGTACGCCCACGCCGTCTCGCCCTTTGTGGCGTCCGGCGAGCGGATGTCTCCGCCGACGCGCCTGGCCACCGACAAGGTCATCAGGTACGGGGATGTCGTGTTCATTGACATCGGGGCCATGTTCAACGGCTACTTCGCCGACGTGGGGCGTACGGTCATCTGCGGGACGCCGTCGGCGGACCAGCGCCGGATCTTCCGGGCCGTGTACGAAGCCCACGTGGCCGGTGTGGCGGCCCTGCAACCGGGCGCGACCACCAGGCAGGTCGCCGATGCGGTCCGGCGTGCGGCCGCCGCACACGGGCTGGCGGAGCATTTCCTGACCCTGTTCATCGGGCACGGGATCGGCGTGGGGTCCAATGAGCCGCCCTACATCGGCGAACCCTTCCCCGGAGCCGCCGAGGTCGAACTGCGGCCGGGGATGGTGTTCGCCCTCGAGCCCCTGATCTGGCTCCCGGGCGTGCGCGGTGGCGGTGGCGTGCGCCTGGAGGACACGGTCCTCGTCACGGAACGCGGGCCCCATGTGTTGTCCCGGGCGCCGTACGACTCCCGCCTCCTTGGAGACGGCGTGAGCGCGACCCGGCCGACTGAGGGGAGGTGAGGGATGCCACGGGTGTTCATCACGCAACCGGTCCCACAGAGTGCTGTGGCACGACTGCGGCAGGCCGCCGATGTGGACGTCTTCCCGGACAGCAGCCGGATTCTGCCGTACGACATGCTGCAGCGGGAGATCGCCTCGTGCGACGTCCTCTACTGCCTGCTGCACGACCGGGTCGATGCGCAGATCATCGGAGCGGGAAAGACGCTGAAGCTGATCGCCACCTCTGCCATCGTGCCCGCCAACGTGGATGTGGCCGCGGCCACGGCCCGGGGAATCCCCGTGACCGTGATCCCCAACATCATCGCCGAGACGACGGCTGACCTCCAGTGGGGACTGTTGCTGGCCGTCGCCCGGCGCATCGTCGAGGCTGACCAGGCGCTGCGGGGTGGGCTCTTCCCCGGCTCGCAGTCGCTGCACTTCCTGGGCGGCGACGTGCACGGTCAAACGGTGGGCACCATCGGGCTGGGGGCCATCGGCACGGCCATGGCGCGCCGAGCGCAGGGCTTCGGCATGCGCGTCCTGTACACCAAGCGCCAACGGCTCCCAGTCGACCAGGAGCAGCGCCTGAGCGTCGAGTACCGCGCCCTGGACGAGCTTCTGGCCGAGAGCGACTTCGTGGTGGTCAACGCGGCCTATCATCCTGGAACCCATCACCTGATCGGGGCACGGGAGCTCTCGCTGATGAAGCCGACCGCCTACCTAATCAACACGGCGCGGGGGCCGATCGTGGACGAACAGGCGCTGGTGGACGCGCTGGCGGGCGGGCGCATCGCGGGGGCTGGCCTCGACGTGTACGAGCACGAGCCGCGCGTCCATCCCGGCCTGCTGCCCTTACGAAACGTCGTGTTGACCCCGCACCTCGGCAGTGCGGCGCGTCAGATGCGCGAACGGATGGCCTCGGTGGTCGCAGACAACATCCTGGCATTCCTCCGGGGCGACCGCCCGCCGAATCTGCACAATCCTGAGGTCTACGCCTGAGGGGGGATCGGTATCCACGCGCAGGTGCTGCACGAGTGGGGTGGGCCTCTGAGCTACAAGCAGGTTCCGACCCCATCACCCGGGCCGGGCGAGGCGCTGGTCAAGGTAGAAGCGTGCGCGGTGGGTCTCACTGTGCTCAACTACATCAGCGGCACCCTTGGCCGGTGGCCAGAGTACCTGCCCCGCATCCCGGGCCACGAGGCCGTGGGCACCGTGGTGGAGGTCGGGCCAGGCGTCCTGGCCCCGCGCGTGGGCGACCGCGTCATGGCCTACTTCTACCTGAGCTGCGGACAGTGCGACTTCTGCCAGCTGGCGCACGAGTCCTTGTGCCGTCACCTCCGGGGCAATGTGGGCGTGGCCACAGACGGCGGGTACGCCGAGTACCTGGCGCTCCCCGCGGCGAACTTCCTGCCGGTGCCTGAGGGGGTCGATCCCGTGCAGGCCGCGGCCATCCCCGATGCGATCGCAACGCCGTTCCACGTGTGCCGGCGCGCGGCCGTGGGGCCCGGCGACGTGGTGGTCGTTATCGGCGCGGGCGGTGGCGTGGGCCTTCACATGGTGCAGATGGCCCGGGTGTTTGGCGCCCGGGTGGTGGGGATTGACATCGGCGATGCCAAGCTCGGGGCCGTCCGTGATGCCGGGGCCACGGCCGCCTACGACTTCCGCGAACCGGACCTCGTCCAGCGGATCCGATCCGCCGCACCGTCCGGCCCTACCGTCGCCGTGGATCTGGTGGGTACTCCCCAGACGGCCGGGTTTGGCATAGACGTCCTGGAGCGCCGCGGCCGGCTCGTGCTGCTGACCACCTTCCCGGGCGTGGCATTCGAGGTCTCGCCCCGCCGCATGGTCTTGGAGGAGATCAGCATCCTGGGATCGCGGTATGCCTCGCGCTGGGAGGTCACCCAGGCCGCGCGCCTCGTGGCCGACGGTCGCGTTCGGCCCGTGGTCTCCACCGTGCTCCCCCTCGCGCGGGTCGAGGAGATCCACGGCCAGTTGCGCGCTGGGACGCTGATCGGCCGCGGCGCGGTGGTGATGTAGGTGACGGCGATGCCGCTGCGGTACCTCGTGCCGAGCACGGTCGGAGAAGCCACCCGCATGCTGGCAGAGCAGGGAAACGGCGCCCGTGTGATCGCCGGCGGCACCGACCTCGTGGTGAGGATGCGGGGTGGGCTGGTGCGCCCCACCGCCCTCGTGGACATCACCCGCATTCCCGAGCTCTCGGTGATCGCCCGGCGCGACGGCACCCTGGTCATCGGGGCAGCGGTCACGCTCGCGGCGTTGACGGCATCTGCGGATGTGGCGCTCCTGGTGCCCGTCGTGGCCGAGGCAGCGGCCCAGATGGGCGCGGTGCAACTGCGCAACCTGGCGACCGCAGGCGGCAACCTGGCCAGTGCCGTGCCATCGGCGGATCTGGCGCCGCCTCTCCTGGTGGCGGACGCCACCGCCCGCATCGCCGGCCCCTCTGGGGAGCGGACTCTACCCGTGGAGGCATTGTTCTTGGGACCGCACCGCAGTGCGCTGCGCCCGGATGAAGTGCTGACCCGCCTCGAGATCCCGATCGGGGCAGGGGAAGGGGGTGGGGCCTTCCTCAAGTTCGGCAAGCGGAACGCTCAGGTATTGGCCGTAGTGAACGCCGCCGCCTGGGTGCGGATCGTCGGTGGCCTCATCGACGACGCGCGGATCGCCCTGGGCGCGGTGGCGCCGACCCCGATCAGGGCCCGGGCGGCTGAGGCCCTGCTGCGGGGCCAGCCGCCCGCGCCCGATCTCCTCGACGATGCCGGTCGGGCTGCGGCGGCCGAGGCCCGACCGATCTCGGACATGCGCGCCTCCGCCGGCTTCCGGCTGGAGCTCTGCCGCGTGCTGGTGCGTAGGGCGTTGGAGCGAGCCGTCCGTCGGGCCGGGAGGCCGGGAGCGTGACGCATGGAACCTGACATGACCTATGAGGTGACGTTCCAGTTGAACGGCCGGCAGGTGACGGCGCAGGTGGAGGCCGATGAGAGCCTGGCGTGGGTCCTGCGCGAACGACTCGGCATGGTGGGGACCAAAGTAGGATGTGGGACCGGCGATTGCGGTGCCTGCACTGTGCTGCTCGACGGCCAGCCCATATGCAGCTGCCTGCTGCTGGCCGCCAAGGCGCAGGGGCGGGAGGTGACGACCATCGAAGGGGTCGGCGCGCCCGGCCGCCTGCATCCGGTGCAACAGGCCTTCGTGGAGCACGGGGCGCTGCAGTGCGGCTTCTGCGGCCCGGGGATGATCGTCTCGGCCGTCGCCCTCGTGGCCCGCACCCCGCACCCTACCGAACGCGACATCCGCGAAGCCATCGCAGGGAACCTGTGCCGCTGCACCGGGTATGCGAAGATTGTCGAAGCGATTCTCGCCGCCTCTCGTGGCAGCCTCAGGGGGCCAACGCCATGAGGACGATCACGCGTCCCGCGCCTCCCCCGCTGGTCGAAGAGGTCGCCGGGGGGGTCGTCGGCCGTCGCGTCAGTCGTCACGACGCGCTCCTGCAGGTGACCGGTCAGGTGCTCTACGGCGAGGACATGCGGGCCCCAGGGATGCTCTGGGCCAAGGCCGTACGGAGCCCGCACCCACACGCCCGCATCCTCGAGATCGATCCCTCGGAGGCTCTGGCCGCCCCGGGCGTGCGGGGTGTCATTACGGCGCGGGATGTGCCCCGCAACCGGTACGGGTTCACGCACGAGGACCAGCCGGTCCTGGCCGACGACCGCGTCCGCCATGTGGGCGAGGCGGTGGCGGTGGTGGCGGCGGAGACGCTGCGCCTGGCGGAGGAAGCGGTGCAGAAGGTGCGTGTCCACTACGAGCGGCTCCCCGCCGTGCACGACCCCCTGGAAGCCAGACACCCCGAGGCGGTTCGGGTCCACGAAGGCGGCAACGTCGCCACCCACATCAGGATCCGCGATGGCGACGTCGCGCAGGGGTTCCACGAGGCCGACATGCGCGTCGAGGAAGAGTTTGCGACCACGTTCGTCGAGCACTGCCACCTCGAACCGCACGCCGGCCTGGCGGTTCCCAACCTGGATGGCAGCCTCACCATCTACTCGTCGGTACAGCGGCCGTTCCTGGTCGCGGCCGACACGGCCAAGGTCCTGGCGATGCCGCAGAACCGCATCCGCGTCATCCAGACCGGCGTGGGCGGAGGGTTCGGCGGCAAGAACGAGATGACCCTCGAACCCTGGATCGCCCTGCTGGCGCTGCGCACCGGCCGGCCTGTCAAGATGGTGTTCACCCGGGAAGAGGAGTTCCAGGCTACCACGGTGCGCCACCCGTACCGCATGCGCTATCGCACCGGGGTGCGCCGTGACGGCACGCTGGTGGCCCGAGAGATCGAGATCGTCAGCGACTGTGGGGCGTACGTCTCGTGGGGCGCGTCCACGCTGGCCAAGGCGGCCATCCATGCGGCCGGCCCCTACGTCATCCCCCACGTGAAGATTGACGGCTATCTCGTCTACACCAACAATCCGGTCGGCGGCGCCATGCGGGGGTTCGGGGTGCCGCAGGTGGGCTTCGCCTCCGAGTGTCACACCGATGCCGTGGCCGCCGCCGTCGGGGTGGACCCGATCGCGTTTCGGCTCAAGAACGGCCTGCGTGACGGCGGGCGCCTGCCGACGGGCCAGGTGCTGGAGCGGGTGACGCTGGAATTGACACTCCGGCGCGCGGTCGAACTGGCCGGTTGGGAGAGGACGGTGAGCTAGTGCACAAGCGTGGTCGCGGCGTCGCGTGGATGGCGTACCCCATCGGGTTCACGTCCTATGCCAACCCGAGCAGCGCCTTTGTGAAGGTGAACCAGGACGGCTCGGTCGTGGTTTGGACCGGAGCGGCCGACGTAGGCCAGGGGTCGACCACTGCCCTCGCGCAGATTGCCGCAGAGGCGCTGGGTGTGCCCCTGGACGCCGTCGTCATGGTCACCAGCGACACCCTGCAGACCCCCGCTGACCTGGGGTCGGTGGCCAGCCGCGTGACTTACATCGCAGGGAACGCCATCGTGCAGGCGTGCCAGCAGGCCAAGCGGGTCCTGCTCGAAGTGGCCGCCGAGGAGATGGGGATTGGCCCCGAGGGACTGGACAGCCGGGACGGGTGGATCTATGTGCGCGACCTGCCAGAGCGGCGGGTCCGGCTGGCGGACGTCGCCCGAAAGGCAGAGGCTGTCCGTGGCCGTCCCGCCATCGGCGCGGGATCGTACAATCCTCCGACGACCTTTCTCGACCCGGAGACGGGTCACGGGAAGCCCTACAACACCTACGTCTACGCGGCGCAGACGGCCGAAGTGGAGGTGGACACCGAAACGGGCGAGGTGCGGGTGCTGCGCCTGACGGCGGCCCACGACTGCGGGCGAGCCGTCAATCCCCTGCTGGTCGAAGGACAGATCGAGGGCGGGCTGGCCATGGGGCTGGGCTACGCGCTCAGCGAGGAAATGGTGACCGTCGACGGGCGCGTGCTCAACACCACGTTCGCCGACTACCTGATCCCCACCGCGGCAGACGTTCCCCCCATGACCGTGGCGATCGTGGAGCAGCCTGACCCGACGGGCCCGTTTGGAGCCAAGGGCGTCGGTGAGCCCACCCTGCTGCCGACCGCGCCGGCGATCGTCAACGCCATCTACGACGCCGTGGGGATTCGTCTCCGCGAGCTCCCCATAACGGCCGAGCGGGTGCTGGCGGCGCTGCGCGACAAGGAAAAGGGGTAGAGGAGGGGGCTGCGGTGGACCTGGGTATCGTGGGCGGCACGCTGGTCACGCCGTCTGCCGTCTTTCGGGGCGACCTGTACATCGCCCAGGGCCGCATCGCCGCCATCAGCAGCGACCGCCTCCCCGCCGCCCGCACCATCGAGGCAGACGGCCTGCACGTGCTGCCGGGGGTGGTGGACAGCCACGTGCACTTCATGGACCCCGGTGCGCCCGAGCGCGAAGACTTCACGACCGGCAGCGCCGCGGCTGCTGTGGGCGGCGTGACCACGGTCATCGAGCACACCCACGCACACCCCGTGGTGGACGCCGAAGCGCTGCGGGAAAAGGCGGCCTACCTGCGAGACCGATCCCTCGTGGACTTCGGGCTGGGCGCGCATGTCTGGCCCGACCGGCTCGACGAGCTGGCCGGCGTCTGGGCGGCCGGGGCGCTGCTCCTAAAGGCCTTCACGTGCACGACCCACGGCATACCGGGCATCCTCCCGGGGGACCTGCTGCGGTTGTTCCGGCAGGTGGCCGCCATCGATGCCGTCTGCCTGGTGCACTGCGAGGATGAGTTCATCACCGCCGACGCTGAGCGGCGTCTCAAGGCAGCCGGCCGCACCGATCCGGGCATTCTCCCCGCCTGGCGCTCGCGCGAGGCCGAGCTGGTGGCGACCGCAACTGTGGTGCTCCTGGCGCGCCTGACCGGGGCGCGAGTGGTCGTGGCCCACGCCAGCCATCCGGCCGTCGTCGACCTGGTCACCCGCGAGGCCGGGTTGGGTGCCCGGGTCTGGGCCGAGAGCTGCCCGCAGTACTTCCACCTCAACGAGGACGAGGTGCTCTCGCACGGCTCATTCCGGAAGTTCACCCCACCGGCCCGGGCGCGCTCGCCCGAGGACGCGGCCCAGATGTGGCAGCGGCTGCGGCAGGGGGGCATCGCATACGTCGCCACCGACCACGCGCCGGCGACCAGGGCCCAGAAGCAGGAGGGCGACATCTGGCAGGTGCACTTCGGGCTCCCGGGAGTGGAGACGACGCTTCCCTTGATGCTCAATGCGGTGCACGACGGGCACCTGACGCTGCAGCGCCTGGTCGAGGTGCTCGCCGAGATGCCCGCGCGGCTCTACGGGGTCTACCCCCGGAAGGGGACCCTGCAGATCGGTGCCGACGCCGACCTGACGATCGTTGACCTCTCGGGGGAACGCGTGCTGCGCGACGAAGATGTGGTGTCCAAAGCCGGCTGGACCCCCTACGCCGGCCGTCGCCTGCACGGTCAGGTGGTGATGACCCTGGTGCGCGGGCGAGTGGTCGCCCAGGGGGGCAAGCCTGTCACTGAGCCCGGCTGGGGGAGATGGATACACGGACGTCACTACCCTGAGTCACCACCCTAAAAGGAGGGACTGGGCATGAAGAAGCTGCTGGTGCTACTCCTCGTGCTAGGCCTGTTCGGTTCTATTGGCCCCGGCTCCACGCTGGCGGCGGCCAACCCCGACAGGATCAAGGTCGGTATCCTGTTGCCGCTCACCGGCCCGTTCGCGGCGGTCGCCGAGACCCAGAAGAACGGCGCCCTCCTGGCGATTGATGTCGTCAACAGCCGGGGCGGTCTCGCCATGCCCTGGGGCAAGGTCCAGGTGGAAGGCGTCGTCGCCGACGATGAAGCCAAACTCGACGTCGGCGTGCGGCGCTATCGCTACCTGGTCGGGGAAGGTGTGAAGGGCGTGGGCGGCCAGACCTGGGCGCCGCTCGCCTATGCGATCAACGCCCTGGTTCAGAAGGAACCCTTGCCATACTTCCCGACCTGTGTCATGGCCAAGGAGGCCTTCTTGAAGGGCAAGCTGGCCGATTCGACGTTCGCCGTGGCATTCAGCCCGTGGACTGTGGGCTACATGAGCGGCTCGGCGGCGATCAAGGTCCTCGGAAAGAAGCGTATCTTCTTCCTGGCGCGCGCCGATAGCTGGGGCTGGGACATCCGAGACGGCGTCTATGCTGCCGCCAAGGAGTTCGGGGCCCAGACCGTCGGGTACGATGAGGTACCCCTGGGCACCAGCGACTTCACCACGGTCCTCCAGAAGGTCCGCGCCGCCAAGCCCGATGTGTTCATCTCGGCCCAGTTTGGCGCCGATGCCGTGGCGCTGCTCAAGCAGGTCCATCAGATGGGGCTCGGGGCTGAGATGACCATCTTCAACGCGTTCATCACCAACGTGGTTGCCAAGGGCATCCCTGCCGCGGCCCTGGAGGGTGTCTACGCCATGCACTACTTCTACTACGACCTCAGCGACCTGGGCTACACCGGCGTCGCGAAGAGTGCCAAGGCGTTCACCGACCTCTATACGGCCAAGTACCGCACGCCGCCCGACGCGTACGCCACCATCGCCTACACCGCGTTCTCGGAGATGTTCAGGGGGTTTGAGGGCGCCAAGTCCTTCGACCCCAAGGGCGTGGCGGCCGCGCTGATGGCGAACAACGGCCAGTTCACGACGGTCAAGGGGCCGGCCAGGTGGCGCCGGGACCACTCTGCGGTCTACCAGTTTGCCGCGTTCCTGGTCAGGGGAAAGGGCCCCGGAGAGCAGAAGCACGAGTGGGACCTGTTCAAGGTCTTGGGCTACCAGGGCGGCGAGGCGGTGCTCCCGCCGCTGAGGGACCTCGGCTACTAGGCGAGGCAGACGGGATGATGCCCCGGCGGCGTCCGGCAGGGCGCTGCCGGGGCCGATCCTCCACGAGGGCCGGCCGTGAGCCCACAAGCGGGTGCGGAACTCCTCAGGACGGTCAACCTGACCAAGCGCTTCGGGGAACTGGTGGCCGTCGACCACGTGAACTACGTGCTGCGTGAGAACGAGGTCGCGGGCATCGTCGGGCCCAACGGGGCCGGCAAGACCACGTTCTTCAACCTCCTAACGGGCTACTACCCCCCAGACGAGGGCACGATCCTGTACCGGGGAGAGGACATCACGCGCGCGACGCCCCAGAAGCGCATCGAGATGGGCATAATGCGTACCTTCCAGCTCACCTCGACCTTCGACACCCTCACGGCAATCGACAACCTGGTCCTGGCCTATTTCGGGGTGCACAAGAAGCCCTCGCTGCTCTCGTTGCTGCTGACGACCTGTGCGCGGCACCGCCACGAGCCCAAGATCGCCGAGGCCCTGGAGATCTTCGACCTGGAGGAGGCGCGCGACCGGCAGGTCAGGCACCTCAGTCTGGGGGAGAAACGACGGTTGGAGATTGCCATGGCCATCCTGGCCGAACCCCGGGTGCTGTTGCTGGACGAACCGCTGGCGGGGCTCAGCGAGCTGGAGATCAAGAGCGTGCTGGGCGTCCTGCGCCAGCACATCGGCCGGCAGACGATCCTGATCGTGGAGCACAAGATCTCCCAGGTGGAGGACTTCCTGGAGCGGCTCACCGTCATGCACGAAGGCAGGATCATCGCCGACGGCGGGTACGCGGAAGCCCTGCAGGATCCCGAGGTGCGGCGCAGCTACTGGCAGATCACCACCTCTGCCGGGTGAGGCGCAACTCTTTGATGGAGCCTAGCGCGGTGGACAACGCTGACATCCTGGTCGTAAGAGATCTGAACGTGGCGTACGGTGAGTCGAAGCTGGTCTTCGACGCCCATCTGAGCGT
>JAVKIJ010000048.1:0-23081 GCA_031459535.1 Candidatus Fervidifonticultor quintus
GGCAGCGTCCATCACCGGCCGGTCGGACGTGCTGCCCATGATGATGCCTGCCAGCGGCGCATCCGCCGCCCGCGTCATGGTTCCCCTCTCCTCCCCCCTGTGGTACGCTTGACGGCTCGCTGCGCCTCGCGGTCGGCCTCCCTCTCGCCGATGGCCTCGCGCTTGTCGTAGAGCTTCTTGCCGCGGGCCAGCGCGATCTCGACCTTGGCGCGCCCGCGGCTGAAGTACAGGCGCAGCGGTACCAGCGTGTAGCCTCTCTGGGACACCTTGCCGGCCAGACGCTCAATCTGGCGGCGGTGCAGGAGCAGCTTGCGGGTGCGCAGTGGATCGTGGTTGAAGATGTTGCCAGCTTCGTACGGCGGGATGTGGAGGTGGTACAGCCATGCCTCGCCGTTCTCGATGCGGGCATACGCGTCGCCAAGAGACGCGCGGCCGGACCGCAGCGCCTTGACCTCGGTGCCGGTGAGGACCAGGCCCGCTTCCAGTGACTCTTCAATATGGTACTCGTGCCGCGCGCGGCGGTTGGACGCGATCAGCTTCTCGGCGTCGCCCATGCTGCCTGCCCCTCGATGGGACCGCCATCATCGCCCGGGCGCATCACGGCCAGCGTGCCCTCGGCCTCGGCCACCACGGCGCCGTCGAAGGTGCGGAGCACCGCCCGGCCCCGCCGCATCGCACCCCTGCGGCCCGTCTCCTCGGCCTCCACACGCAGCAGGTGGCCGGGTCGTGCGGGCCGGCGGTACCGGACGGCCAGCCGGGCCGTCACGGTGGGCTCCCCACGATAGTAGCCGATCGCCGCCAGCGCATCGTCGAGGATCGCGGCCAGGATGCCGCCGTGGACGACGCCGTCGAACCCCACGTGCAGGTCGGTGGGGATGAACTCGCCGAACACGCGGCCCGCTTCTACCCTGAACCGGACGTGCAGTCCGATGGGATTGGTCTGGCTGCACACGAAGCACGACGACGCGTCCCGCATGCCTTCATCGTTCGCCGCGATCGCCGGTCCTCCCCGCTTGCTCCCCGACGCTAGAGCGCCCGTTCGAGATACAGGAAGGTGCGCTCGACCCCGAACCCGATCGCCCGCAGGAATGCCCCGACCGAGGGATCGAGCGCCCATGCCGTGGCCAGCGGCGGCGCCGCGCGGCCGTGCATGGCCCCCAGCACGGCAGCCGCCAGCGCCCGGCCGACGCCGCGCCGGCGGTGCCTGCCGTCCACACCCACGGTCCAGTCGCCACGGCCGGCGCGGGTCTCGGAGACCGCGTAGCCGACCAGGACGCCGTCCCGGATGGCCACGAACCCTCTGCCGCCCCTGGCGGACAGCACCCGCTCGAACTCGTCGGCACGGGACCGCTGTGGGTCCACGTCGCGCGCCAGCCGGCTGACCGCCCTGGCGTCCTCGGGCGTCGAGCGCCGGACCTGATAGCCCTCGGGGGGCGCAGCTGCCGGGCGCCGTGCGCCGCGATAGCGGTAGACCAGGAGTGCGTTGGTGAAAGTCGCTCGCGCATGGAGCGCCACGGCCAATCCGAAGGCATTGGCCTCGGCGACCCGCAGGAGCAGCGTGTCCTGGCGGCCATGCTGGAAGAGTCCGGTCAGATGCTGCGTGGTGCGGGCGACCAGCGCCTCCTGCGTACGGCCCGGATGCTCGCCAAGCCCTGGCAGCAACAGCTCCTCGACCAACCACTGCCCGCCCACCCGGCCCACCACGAGCACGCCGGCCGGCTGCCTATTGACCTCGATGACGCTGATGGACTTCTCGGACTGCACCCACCACAGGTCGCGGGGCTGGAGCGGACCGTCGCGGTCAAATGTGGGCGAGTACCCGCCGCCGTAGGCCGCGTCCAGGAAGCGCACGATGGTGGCGCCGTCGTCGGAGGTGGCCGGCCGAATTAGCAGGTGCATGGGAGTCTACCGCGTCACAACGGGCGCATCGGCCCAGAGCCGTTCGAGCCGGTAGAACGCCCGGGCTTCGGGCCCGAACACGTGAACGACCACGTCGCCGTAGTCGAGTAGCACCCACTGTGCGGATTCGTCGCCTTCGCGCACAGGGCGCGGTCGGGCATCGCCTAGCCCTTCCTCGACGGCGTCACAGATCGCGCGGATCTGCACGCGGCTGGTGCCGGTGCAGATGACGAAGTAATCGGTCACCAGAGTGTGGTCCCGCAGGTCGAGGACCACCACGTCTTCGGCCCGCTTGGACTCCGCGATCTGCGCAGCGCGCAGGGCCTTGGACAGCGACGCGGGCGGCCCGACGCGGCGGGCGGCCCGTCTAGCCACGCCCGACCTCGCGGGCCATCGCTTCCCGGTACAAACCGTGTTTGGCGATATAGGACTCGACCGCCTCAGGCACCAGGTACTTGATCGGCTGACCCCGCAGGACCCGCAGACGGATATCGGTCGACGAGATCGCCAGCGCTGGGACCGCCATCACGTGGACGTTCTCCAGCGTCCGCCCGATGAAGTTGCTGCGCCGCAGCGTCTCCAGGTCGAGGGCGAATCCCGGCCGAGTGGCGGCGATGAACTGGCACGTGTGGAGCAACTCCGCGGACTGCTCCCACTCGCCGCGCAGGATCTGCAGAATGGCATCCGCGCCGGTGATGTAGTAGAGCACCGCGCCAGGCCACTGGGCCGAGAGTTCGCGAATGGTCTGAATCGTGTACGAGGGGCCGGGCCGCTCGATCTCGATGCGGGAGACGCCAAAGCACGGGTTGGACACGGTGGCCAGAAACGTCATCAGATAGCGGTGCTCCGGGGCCGTGACCTCTGAGGGGTCCTTGTGGGGAGGATGGCGATTGGGGACGAAGAGCACGCGGTCCAGGTGGAACTGCGCCCGCGCCTCCTCGGCGGTGACCAGATGGCCGTGATGGATCGGGTCGAACGTCCCGCCCATGACGCCGAGCCTAGTCACGATGCCCTCACTTCTTGGCGGCAGCGGTCGTCTCCTGCCCGCGCCGTGCCGCCTCGAGCGCGTCCGCGGCCGCCTGGAGCAACACGCTCACGCCCTCGCCGGTGGCACCGGAGATGCCGAACGCTTGCAGCCCGCACTCGGCCAGCGCCGCCGCAGCCTGCCCCAGACGCCGCCGGCCCTCGGGCAGATCGATCTTGTTGAGTGCCACGAGGACCGGCCGCCGGAGCAAAGCCGGGTCATAGAGTTCCAGTTCCCTCTGCAGGGTCGTGTACTGGGTCATGGGATCCTGGGGCGCGGCCAGATCGATCACATGGATGAGGACGCGCGTGCGAGCCACGTGCCGGAGAAACGCGTGCCCGAGCCCCGCGCCGCGGTGGGCGCCCTCGATGAGGCCAGGCAAGTCGGCGGCCACGAAGCCGCGCCCGTCGGGCAGATCCACCGCGCCAAGCACAGGCTCGGTGGTCGTGAACGGGTAGGGACCAACCCTGGGGCGGGCGCTGGAGATCCGCCGCAACAGCGTGGACTTACCGGCATTCGGCATCCCGACCAGGCCCACGTCTGCCAGGAGCCGCAGCTCGAGGTCCACCACTCGCTCTTCCCCCGGGGCACCGGGCTCCGCACGCCGGGGCGCCCTGTGCGTGGACGTGGCGAAGCGCGCGTTGCCGCGGCCTCCCCGCCCGCCTCTGGCGATGACGGCGCGCTGGCCGGGCGCGGCCAGATCCGCGAGCAGATCCGCGGTCTTCGCGTCGCGTACGATGGTCCCCACCGGCACACGCACGATCAGGTCGGCACCGGCCCGGCCGGACCGCTTGGCCCCTTCGCCGTGCCCGCCACGCCCGGCGCGCAGGTGCCGGCGGTAGCGGAAGTTGACCAGCGTCGAGAGCCCCGGATCGGCCACGAAGATCACGTGCCCGCCCCGGCCGCCGTCTCCGCCATCAGGCCCGCCCTTGGGAATGAACCGTTCGCGGCGGAAGCTCACGCACCCATTGCCGCCGTCCCCGGCCTTGACCAAGACCCTGGCCTGATCGATCATCCTCGCGCCTCGCGCCCGACGGCCCTCCTCACGGGCTCATGCAAGCAAACGGCCCGGGTCGCACGACCCGGGCCAGGGGGCCTGATCCCGAGCAGCGTCAGGCGGGGACAGGATAGACGCTCACCTGCCGGCCGTCGCGCCCTCGGCGTTCGAACGCCACCACACCGCTAGCCAGCGCGAAGAGCGTGTGGTCGCGACCGCGCCCGACGTTGCGACCGGGAGCGACCCGCGTGCCGCGCTGCCGCACGAGCACAGCTCCGGCCAGCACGAACTGGCCGTCGAACCGTTTGATCCCCAGCCGCTTGCTGGTCGAATCACGGCCGTTCCGGCTGCTGCCAACGCCCTTCTTGGACGCCATCTCCAGTCCTCCTCAGTGCTCCGGCACGACGATCCGCTCGATCCGGACCTCGGTGAACGCCTGCCGGTGGCCGGTCTTGCGGCGCGAGTGCGCCTTGGCCTTGAACTTCATGACGACGACCTTGCGGGCCCGCCCCTGCCGTACCACCCGTCCCTGTACGGACGCGCCCTCGACGGTCGGCGTCCCCACGTGCGGAGTGCCGTCGGCGACGAGCAGGACGCGGTCCAGCGTGACGAGGTCGCCCGGCGCCGCCCGAAGCTTCTCGAGCCGCACCACATCGCCCTCGCGCACCGTCACCTGTTTGCCGCCCGTCTCGATCACCGCGTACACGACGCACCTCCCCGGACCGCGAAATTGTAGCACGGGGGCTCCAGACGCGTCAATTTGGGCCTCGCGTCGCCGGGCACGGACCGCCCCGTCACCCACCGGGCTCCAGGCGCTGGGCCGGATCCCGGGCGCCCTTCGGACCGTTCCCTCCACGCAACAGGCGGAGGACGCGCTGGACGAACGTGCCCCGCTCCTCCGCCTCGTGGGTCATCGCTACCGCCATCTCGTAGAACGGGTCGCGCTCGGCCAGCGAGAGCACTTCGCCGGGCTCGCGATCCAGCCAGAACTGTTGCCGTTTGCCCGCGCCAGCCGCGGCCTCGAGGCTTCCCAGGGAATCGGCTTCGGTGACGTTCAACCGCTCCAGGTGCAGCCCCTCGCGGCCCTTGATTCGCAACTGCTTGCCGGAAGCCTCTTCGACGGCCCGCACCCACCCGGCGCCGTCCTTGAACAGCGCGCCGGCCACCTGAGGGTGCACCTCGATCAGGATGGCCGGGTTCTTGGACTCACGGGCGAGCCGGCGGGCCTCGCGGCGCACGCGCATGGCCACCGTTTCGGGCGAGAGGACCCGGCCCCGCCCATCGCAGTACGGGCAGGGGATGCGCATGGTTTCCTCGAGGTCCTGGTGTACCCGCTTGCGCGTGATCTCCACCAGGCCCAGACTGGTCAGATCGATCACGTGGAGCTTGGCGCGGTCGCGCTGCACGGCCTCATGGAGCGCGTTCATGACCCGCTGGCGGTGCTCTTCCTTCTCCATGTCAATGAAGTCCACCAGGATGATGCCGCCGATGTCGCGCAGCGTGATCTGGCGGACGATCTCGCCGACCGCCTCCAGGTTGGTGCGCAGGATGGTACTGGCCAGGTCGGTCTTGCCCACGTACTTGCCGGTGTTGACGTCGATGACCGTCAGCGCCTCGGTCCGGTCGATGACCAGGTACCCCCCCGACCGGAGCCACACCCGCCGCCGCAGGGCCCGGTCAATCTCGCGTTCCACGCCGTAACGTTCGAAGACCGGCTCCTCGTCCCGGTGGAGCACCAGACGGTCGCGCAGGTGCGGCGCGAACGACGAGAGCAAGTCGGCAATGCGGCCGTACTCCTCCGCGGAGTCCACGATGAACCGCGTCACTTCTTCGGTGAACAGGTCGCGCACGATGCGCCGGATCAGGCGCAGGTCCTGGTAGACCAGGGCCGGCGCGCGGTTGGCGCGGGCGCGTTCCAGTACCCGGTGCCACATCTGCCGCAGGAATGCCACGTCGTCGGCCAGGACCTTCTCCTCCGCGCCCTCGGCCGCGGTGCGCACGATCACCCCCATGCCCTCGGGCCTTATCCGTTCGGCAATCTGCCGGAGCCGGCGTCGCTCGGCCTCGTTGCTGATGCGCCGGCTGACGCCAATGTAGTTGACGGTGGGCATGAGGACCAGGTAGTGCGCGGGCAGCGCCACATAGGTGGTCACCCGCGCACCTTTGGTCCCCATGGGTTCCTTGGTGACCTGCACGAGGATCTCCTGACCGGTCCGCAACCGGTCGGCGATGGCGCCGCGGCCAATCCAATCCTCGATCTCTTCGCCCGCCAGGGGCGTCGAGCGGATGTCGGCCACATGGAGGAACGCGTTGCGTTCGAGTCCGATGTCCACGAAGGCGGCCTCCATACCGGGCAGCACGTTGCTCACGCGGCCCTTGTAGATGTTGCCGGCCACCGGCTCCGACCGCTCGATGAACAGGTTGACCAACACGCCGTCCTCCATGACGGCAACCCGCGTCTCCGCGGCCTCGATGTTCGCGATGATCTCTTTGGCCATGGGCACAAGCTCCTCAAACTCGGCGGGACCAGTACCCGGAGCGCCGCCGCAACCGGATGGACAGCAGCAGGCCGGTCCCGATCAATGTGGAGAGCAGTGACGATCCGCCGTAACTCATCAGGGGCAGCGGGATACCCGTGACGGGCAGGAGTCCCACTGTCATCCCAATGTTCACCACCACATGGAACACCATCATGGCCGCTAAACCCGTCGCCATCAGGGCGCCGAGGCGATCGCCGGCCGAGGCGGCGATGTCCAGGGCCCGCCACACCCAGAGGAGGTAGAGCGCCAGCAGCGCCACGGCACCGACGAAGCCCAGCTCTTCGCCGATGACGGTGAAGATGAAGTCGGTGTGCTGTTCGGGGATGAACCGCAGCAGGGTTTGGGTACCGGCGAACAGCCCCTTGCCGAAGATCTGACCCGAGCCGATGGCGATCTTGGACTGGATGAGCGCGTAGCCCGCGCCCAGGGGGTCGGCGGCGGGGTCCAGGAACGCGAGCAGGCGCCGGCGCTGGTAGTCGTGGAGGAGGGGCCAGCCAAACGGTATCACCACCGCACCGATTGCGGCAAGCCCGCCCAGGTCGGCCACGCGCGCCCCACCCACGTAGAGCATGGCGGCCAGAATCGCAAGGAGCACCAGCGCGGTGCCCAGATCGGGCTGGCGGATGATCAGCGCCATGGGCACCGCCACGTGCGCAAAGAACGGGAACAGCGCGCGCATCCGGGGCAGCGTCCTGGTCACGTCCAGGTGCCGAGCCAGCGTGACGATCAGGGCCAGCTTCGCCAGCTCCGACGGCTGGAACGTCCCCAGCGACCCCAGGGTGATCCACCGCTGCGCGCCCAGCCGCGCGTCGCCCACGACCAGCACCGCTGCCAGCAACGCCAGCGTGCCAACGTAGATCACGGTGGCCGCGCTGGCCAGCCGGCGATAGTCTATCAGGGTGGCAGCCACGAGGGTTCCCCCGCCGACGGTCACGTGCAGCACCCGTGTGCGCAGAAGCGCCGGAGCGTCGGGAGAGCCGTGCGTGGCCGAGATCAACGTCAGCAACCCGTAGGCTGCCAGCACGGCCGTGGCGCCGATGAGCACCCAATCGATCTCGCGGGTCCAGCGGCCCGTCATGGCCCTCGCTCCCCGATGGCGGCCGGGGCCAGCATGGGCCTGGCGGCCTCGAAGATCGCCCTGGCAATCGGCGCGGCCGTTACACCACCCCGGTAGCCATGCTCGACGAAGACCACCACGACGAGCGCCGGCTGCGCCGCCGGGGCGTACCCTGCAAACCAGGCGTGCGGTCGGCCCCTGGGATTCTCGGCGCTCCCGGTCTTCCCCGCGATCTCCAGCCCCTCGACGGCCGCAGCCGTGCCCGTGCCGCCCCTGACCACCGCCAGAAGCCCTTCCCGAAGGGTCTGGAGGGCGTCCGGCGGCAGCGACACGCCGACCGGCGCGGCCACCGGGGCGAACGTCTGGCTGGTGGCCTCGTCGGCAGCCAGGATCTTGCGCACCAGTCGCGGCGCGTACAACGTGCCACCGTTGGCCACAGCGCTCATCGCCCGCGCGATCTGGATCGGCGTCGCAAGCACGAACCCCTGGCCGATGGCCAGGTTCAGGGTGTCGCCGGGATACCACGGTTCCCTCCACGTTCGCCGCTTCCACTCGGGGGTCGGGACGATGCCGGAAGCCTCGGCCGGCAGATCCACACCGGTCGGCTGCCCCAGCCCCAGGGCCGTGGCATAGCGGGCCAGCTGGGCCTCCCCGACCGCGCGGCCCAGGGTCCAGAACATCACGTTGCACGACACCTGGGTCCCCCGGATGAAGTTGACCGTGCCGTAAGCGGCCAGATCCCGGAAGACCCAGCGGCCCAGGTGCAACGCGCCCGTGCACTGGAACACGCTGTCGCGGGTGGCGGCGCGCTCGGACAGGGCCGCGAGCCCGGTGACGATCTTGAATACCGACCCGGGTTCGTAAGTCCCCTCCGTGGCGCGGTTCAACAGCGGGAGCTGTCTGTCGGCGATGAGGCGCTTCCAGTTGGCGTCGCTGATCCCGCCGGCGAATGCGCTGGGATCGTAGGCCGGCGAGCTGGCCAGCACCAGGACCTCTCCGTTGCGCGGGTCTATGGCTACCACAGCACCCACTTTGCCCGCCAGCGCCGCCTCGGCCACAGCCTGCAACGTGGCATCGAGGTTGGTGACCAGGGAGCGGCCCGGCCGTGCGGCCTGGCGGTCTATCACGCGCTGGGGCCGGCCCGACACATCGACCTCGACACGCAGGCGCCCGGGCGTGCCGCGGAGGATCTCGTCGTAGTAGCGCTCGATGCCGGTCTTCCCGATCAGGTCGCCGGGACGGTACGCCGGCTTGCTGCGCAGCTCGTCCTCGGTGATCTCACCGAGGTAGCCCAGCGCGTGCGCCGCGAGCTGCCGGTGCAGGTACTCCCGCACGGGTTCGGCCTGGATGATCACGCCGGGCAGGTCGAGCCGGTTCTCCTCGATGGTGAGCACCGCGGCCTTGCTCACATTGTGGCGCAACGGCACCGGCTCGAACGGTCGGCGCCGCCCGGCCTCGAGCCGGGCCAACACCTCCTGGCGGTCGATGCCCAGCACGCCGGCCAGGGCATCGGCCAGCGGGCCGGGTTGACGCACCTCCATGGGCAAGAGACTCACCGTGAACGCGGCCCGGTTGGTGACCAGCGGCTGGCCACGCCTGTCGAAGATCACGCCACGCGGCGCTGGCACTGCGATGTCTCGGAAGCGGTTGTGCTCGGAGCGGTCGACGTAGTACTTGCCCTGGATCGCCTGGAGCGACCACAACCGCCCCACCAGCACCGCAAACAACAGCAGCACCAGGCCCGCAAGGCGCGCGACGCGGGCGGCCCACGGCGCCTCGCTCATCGGAGCACCCTGTGGCCGATGTTCCGGCCCACGTAGCGGCGCTCGGCCAGGCGGTCAATCCACCGCAGCAGCCTGTCGACCCAACCGGCGAAGACCGCGTTTGACGCTGCTCCAAGCGCCACGTCTGCAGCCAGGGCGGCCCACGCGACGCGCGCCGCGCCGGTGAGGGTCACCATGGCGGCACTGACGAGCCCCAGACCCACAGTGCCAGCAACGGCGGCTGCCGCGGGAAGAGCGCGCTGCTGCTGGTCCACCATGGCACTGGCCGCGCCGGCGAGCGCGCCGACACCGAGGTAGGATAGGGCAAACAGTCCCATCGGTCCCCCGCCGATCAGATCCCGCAGGTATCCGGCGGCCGCGCCGGCGAGGGCACCCGACTCGAGGCCGCGGCGGATGCCCACACCGAGCGCCACAAGCAGCAGCAGATCTGGGCCGACGGGGAGCGGCAGCCGTGACGCCCAGGCGCTGTCCACAAGCGCGGCCGCAAGCAAGCAGATGACCAGTAACACGAGTCGGACGATCATCGTTCAGCGCTCCGGCCGCCCGTCGATCAGGATGAGCACTTCCTCCAGGTGGTCCAGACCGGCCGTGGGCCGCACCACGGCTTCCTGGTAGATCGCGCCCGGCTCACGGATCACGCTGACCACCGTTCCCACCGGCAGCCCCCGGGGGAAGACGCCGGCCAGTCCCGAGGTCACCAACAGGTCGCCGGGCGCGACCTCGCGAGAACGGGCCACGTACTTCAGCCGCAGCTCACCGCTGCCCTGCCCCTCGACAACCGCCGCCTCCCTCGACCGCTGGAGGATCACGCCAACCGCGCTGCGCGGGTCGGTGACCAGCAGCACCTGGGCGGTCGTCGGGGTCACCGCCGTCACCCGGCCGACAATCCCGTCGGCCGTGACCACCGGCGCATTGCGAAGCACGCCGTCCCGGGCGCCCCGATCGACCACGATCAGCGCAAACCACCGGGAACTGTCGCGGCCGATGACGCGCGCACCGATGGCGCGGCCCGGTAACTGCTGCTTGAACGCGAGCAGCCGCTCCAGGCGCTGCGTGGCCTGCGCCTGCTCCCGTAACCGTGTGGCTTCCTCCGAGAGCCGCTCCACCTCTTCCCGCAGCCGGCGGTTCTCCACCCTGAGCTGGCCGATCTCGGTGTAGACGCGCCAGAACCGTGCCACGGCGTCGCCCACGCGGGCCAGCCCGGCCTGCGCTGGACCCATGATCCCGAGCACCCACGACCCCACCGGCCCGACGGCACGCCGGTCTGCCAGGCGCACCTGAGCCGTCAGCAGCACAAGAGCCGCCACCGCTAACCCTGCCAGTAACGCCAGCCGCGACCTCACGGCCCTGCAACCCAGAGACGGCCCCGCAGGGGCTCGCTACGCCCGCTTCGAGGCAACCAGCACCTTCCGCAACGAGTCCAGGTCCTCAAGCACGCGGCCGGTGCCCATAACCACCGCAGCCAGCGGGTCGTCGGTGATGGAGACAGGCATCCCGGTCTCCTCGGAGAGGAGCCGATCCATGCCCCGGAGCAGCGCCCCGCCGCCCGTGAGGATGATACCCCGATCGGCGATGTCGGCGGCCAGTTCCGGCGGGGTCCGTTCCAGTGTCTGCTTCACGGCACCCACGATGGCCTGGACTGGTTCGGCCATGGCTTCGCGGATCTCGGCGCTGGTCATGCGCACCGTCCTCGGCAGGCCCGAGACGAGGTCGCGGCCCCGGACGTCCACGGCGTTCTCCTCGCGCACCGGGAAGGCCGAGCCGACGGCGATCTTGATCTCCTCAGCCGATCGCTCACCGATCAGCAGGTTGTAGGCTCGCCGGGCGTACTGAATGATCGCTTCGTCACACTCGTCACCCGCCACCCGGATCGAGCGGCTGGTGACGATGCCGCCCAGCGCGATGACCGCCACCTCGGTGGTGCCGCCACCGATGTCCACGATCATGCTACCGATAGGCTCGGAGACCGGCAGGCCAGCGCCGATCGCCGCGGCCATGGGCTCCTCGATGAGATAGCTATCGCGGGCCCCCGCCTGGAGCGTCGCGTCCACCACCGCGCGCTTCTCGACCTCGGTGCAACCCGAGGGGATACCCACGACCACCCGCGGCCGAATCCACATCCGCCCGTTAGCGGCTCTGCGGATGAAGTACGTCATCATGGATGCGGTCGTGTCGAAGTCGGCGATGACCCCATCGCGCAGCGGCCGGGTGGCGACAATGTCCCCGGGCGTACGGCCGATCATGCGCTTGGCCTCCTCGCCCACGGCCAGCACCTGCCCATCGTCGAGCCGCTTGGCCACCACCGAGGGCTCCCGGACCACGATGCCCTGGCGTCGAACGTAGACCAGCGTATTCGCGGTCCCCAGGTCCACGCCCATGTCCTTGCTCACGTGCGAGAGCAATGCGTCGAAGATCATCCCTGCCTCCCTCAGCCGGCGAGTATGCCGCGCTCGCGCAGGCTCGTAAACCGACCATCGCCGATAATGACGTGATCGAGCACCTCTATGCCCACGACCCGACCCGCATCCCGCAGGCGGACCGTGATGCGGACGTCGTCGCCCGAGGGCTCCGGATTGCCGGACGGGTGGTTGTGCACCAGCACGACCGCGGCCGCGCTGTGCCGCACCGCTTCTTTGAACACCTCGCGGGGATGGATCGGCGCCGAATCCAGACCACCCACCGCTACAGGGGTCATGCCCAGAACCTGGTGCCGGGTGTTGAGCAGGATGGCACGGAAGTGCTCGCGGTCCAGGTGCCGCATATGCGGTCCGGCCAGCGCGGCCACGTCGGCCGGAGTGCGTATGGCAGGCCGCTGGGCCGGCGGGGTGCGTTGCAGGCGGCGGCCCAGCTCGAACGCGGCCAGCACCGCGCCCGCCTTCGCCGGACCGATGCCACGCTGCCGGGCCAGCTCGGCTGGGTGGGCCCGGCTGAGCGCCGCCAGCGATCCATACGCCGCCAGGAGCCTGCCGGCCAGCTCGCCGGCGCTGACCGCCCTGGTACCGGTGCGCAACAGCACGGCCAACAGCTCGGGAGTAGACAACGCATCCGCACCGGCCGACAGTAGGCGCTCCCTGGGACGGTCTTCTGGTGGAAGGGCTCTTACCACCATGCACGCTCCGGATCCGGCAGCCTGGAGGGCCCCACACGCCCCGCAGGGAGGCGACGGGCCGGACCGGAGAAGGAGGGCGTCAGATCGTGGGCACGCCCACCGATAGCAGCATGCGCGCGAGCCGCGCCAGCGGGAGACCGACTACGGTGAAATAGTCTCCCTCCAACCTCTCCACGAAGAGTGCCGCACGGCCCTGGATGCCGTACGCCCCCGCCTTATCCATCGGCTCGCCGGTCGCCACGTACCGGGTGATCTCGTCCGGTGACAGGCGCCGGAACCAGACCGTGGTGGTCTCGTCTTCGGCCAGCACCAGCCCGGAGCGCCCCTGGGCGACCACAACCCCGGTCGTCACCTGATGGGCCCGACCCGAGAGCCGGTGGAGCATGGCCGCAGCCTCTGAGGCATCGGCCGGCTTGCCCAGCGCGATGCCATCAACGACCACCATGGTGTCGGCGGCGATGACGACCGCCTCCGGCTGCGCATCCACCGCAGGCCGCGCCTTGTCCAGCGCTGCCTGTCTGACGCGCGCCCGCACCGCGTCGAGGGTCCACCCCGGACCGCCCGCCGCCGGGCTTGCCGGAACCGCTCCCCGCGTCTCGTCCTCCGCACCGGTGGGCCAGATCGCAAAGGACCATCCCACCTGACGGAGGAGCTCGGCTCGCCGCGGAGAGGCGGAGGCCAGCACCAATTGCGGCACCCCGTTCCTCACAGGTGCCGAAATTCCCACATCACATTGAGTATACCAGCGCGGGTCCGAGGCTACAACAAACGGTAGATCCAGATCGCCACGATGACGCCCAGCACCATGGCGAGATTCAGGCGCAGGATGCCGCCCAGCGTGACGCTGACGATCCGGAGATCCAGGGTGATCGGGGGGTCGATCCCGGCGCGCACCTCGCGCGCCAGGAACCCAAGCACGGGGTACCCGACCACGGCCTCGGCGATCACGCTCCCGAGCAGGCCGCCCAGGAGCACAATGACCAGCAGGACGTACCAGGGATTGCGTCCCGCCCGGCGCGCCACGGGCTACTCCGTCACCGGTTCGACGCCTGCCGACGGCCTGGGCGCCACCAGCCGTGCCATCCAGATGCTCAACTCGTAGAGCAGATAGGTGGGTACCGCCATCAGGAGCTGGGAGACCACGTCGGTACCCGGCGTGAGCACTGCGGCGAGAATCACGATGGCCACAATCGCGTATCGCCGCGTTCCGGCCAGTGTCGCCGGAGAGACCACCCCTGCGCGTGCCAGGAAGACGACCACGATTGGCACCTGGAAGACACCGCCAAAAGCCAGCACAAAGGCGATGACAAACGAGAGGGTCGGGCCGATCGCCAGCAACGGCTGGAGGGTCTGGGTCTGATAACTGAGCAGCACGCGAATGCCGATGGGCATGATGACGAACAGGCCGAACGCGGCGCCGAGCACGAACAGCACCAGGGAGGGCGGCAGCATCAATAGGACCATGCGGCGCTCGCTCTGGGTGAGGCCCACGGCCACGAACGCCCAGAGCTGATAGAGAATCACGGGCAGCCCGATGAAGACACCAATGAAGAGGGCGATCTTGAGCCGCACGAACAGTGCCTCGGCGGGAGCGAAGAACACGATGCGGTCCACGCCGATGGTGCGCACCAGAAAGTCCAGCACGCGGTCCACGAAAAGGAACCCCACAACGGAGCCGGCTCCCAGGGCCGCGAACGCCAGGAGGAGCCGCCGACGCAGCTCCTCCAGGTGTTCGACAATGGTCATCGGCCGGTCTTCCATGGCGGCCTAGGCGTCGGGCTTGGACGGCTTGGCGTCGTTCACCTCGTCCTCGACGTCGCGCATCGCCTTGCGGAACTCCTTGATGGTCTTGCCCGCCGCCGCGCCGAGCCCGGCCAGCCGGTTGGCGCCGAACAACAGCAGCAAGATCAGCAGGATGATCAACAGTTCCGTGGGGCCAACGTTGGGCATGCTCGTCTCCTCCGCTCTCCCATTATAGGGGCCCGGCCCGCCGGCCGCCACCCGTCGCATCAGGCGGGACGGTGGGTGCGTCTGCCGACCGGAGGTGAGCCACCACGCCCTGTGCGGTCTTCATCAGACGGAACATCTCGACGGCCACGGCGACCAGGTGCCCGGGCGGCCGGCCGGGCGCCGGGCGGTGCGCCCACCGCCGGCGGAGCGCGGCGATGTCTCGGCCGATGCGTTGGTGTAGGACCGTTAGTTCTCCTTCAGGAACAGGCTCCGCAGCCACCGGATCTCCTCCTCCACCCGCGCGGCCCAGGCCGCGCGCCGTCGCCGCACGCGGCGGACGCCGACCAGCACCAGAGCGGCCATGGTAGCCGCAACGACGACCAGCACGAGGAGCACAGCGGCCCACGCAGGCACCCACAGGCTGACGATCAGCACCAGGCTTGCCAGGCCCAGGCCGATCGCAAAGAGCCCGAGCACGGCCGCAGCGCCCACCATGGCTGCCGCCACGCCCACGTCACGCGCCATGCCCCGGGCATGGGTGTCGATCGCTCGGCCGTAGAGCCGCAGCAGCGCGGTCAAGTCGGCGAGCAGGCGACGCACGATCTCGCCGGTGGGCTCGGCTGGCGAGGGGCGGCCTTCGTCCACGGCCGCTTACTTCCAAGCGGGCGCGGCCTTCTCCTCCGACCGCGTGGCTGGGACGGCGGGGGCCCGCAGCGCGGCGTCTGCGGCCCGCCAGCGCAGTAGCCGCAGACCGTTGAGCACCACGACCACGGTGCTGGCCTCGTGGCCGACGACCCCAAACGCCAGCCGCAGGCCGCCGAACAGCGCCGCGGCCACGAGGCCGACGATGACCGCCCCGGCGAACGCCAGGTTCTGGAAGACCACCCTGCGGGCCCGGCGGGCCAGGGCGACGGCGAAGACGAGCCGACGCAGGTCGTCGTGCATCAACACCACGTCAGCCGTCTCCAGCGCCGCGTCGGTACCCGTGCGCCCCATGGCCACGCCCACACTGGACACGGCCAGGGCTGGCGCGTCGTTTGCGCCGTCGCCGACCATGGCCACGGTGCGACCGGCCGCGCGCAGGCGCCGTATGACGTCCACCTTCTCTTCTGGCAACAGGCGCGCCTCAACGTGGAAGACGCCCAGGCGTGCAGCCACCGCGGTGGCCACGCGCTCGTTGTCCCCGGTGATGATGCCGATGTGCGCGATTCCCATGCGGCGCAGAGCGTCAACGACCGCGGGCGCCTCGTCGCGGACCACGTCGGCGAGGCCGACCACGCCCAGTACCCGGGCGCCGGCGGCGACCAGCACCGCAGTGCGGCCGTCGGCCTCCAGACGCGCCAGCGCGTCCCGGGCCGGGGCGGGCACCTGGATGCCGAGGGATGCCATCAACGCCGGGCCGCCCACCGCGACGTCGGTGCCGTCCACGGACGCCACCACTCCCTGCCCGGGCACGCTGCGGAAGGTTTCGGGCAGGCGCACGTCCACAGCGTCGGCGCGCGCCGCGGCCACGATGGCGCGGGCGAGGTGGTGCTCGGAGCGCTGTTCGGCGGACGCGGCCACCGCGAGGAGTGCCCGCCGATCCACGTCGGCCAGCGGCACCACATCGGTGACACCCAGGACTCCCCGCGTCAGCGTCCCGGTCTTGTCGAAGACGACGGCACCGACCGAGGCCAGGGCTTCCAGGGCGGCGCCGCCCTTGAAGAGCACGCCGGCCCGTGCGGCGTTGGCGATACCGGAGAGCACGGAGGCCGGCGTCGAGATCACCAGGGCGCATGGGGAAGCGACCACCAGCAGGGTCATGGCGCGGTAGAACGCCTCTGCCGGCGCCCACCCCCAGACGAGCGGCAGCGCGGCGCCCACGGTCGTGCTGGCAACGATCACACCAATGGCGTACGGTTGACCCAGTCGGTCGATCAACCGCTGCACCGGCGCGCGCTGTGACTGCGCCTCGGCCACCAGGCGAATGATGCGGGCCAGCGTGGTCTCCGCCGCTGGCTTCGTGACTTCGATCTCCAGCAGGCCGGAGCCGTTGATGGTGCCGGCGAACACGTCGTCGCCCGCGCAGCGCAGGACCGGCACCGACTCGCCGGTGATGGGCGATTGGTCCACCTCTGAGCAGCCGGCAATGACCCGACCATCGAGGGGCAGGCGCTCGCCCGGCCGCACGACCACCGTCTCGCCCACTGCCACGGTCTCCACGGTCACCAGCCGTTCCCCGTCGGGCCGCCGCACCAGCGCCCGGTCGGGCCGCAGCCGCATCAGCGCCTCGATGGCCCGGCGCGTACGGGCCATGGCGTAGTGCTCAAGCGTGTTGCTCAACGAGAACAGAAAGAGCAGGATGGCGCCCTCGTCCCAGGCATGGAGTACCGCGGCGCCGGCGGCCGACAGCAGCATGAGGAGATTGACGTCGACGCGCCGCCGCCGCAGGGCAGCCCACGCCGCGCGGGAGGCGACGAGGCCGCCGGCGAGGTAGGCGAGGGCATACGCACTGTGCGCCACCACCTCCCGCCCGGCCCGCGCCGACGCGGCGCCGGCCAGCAGCGCCACCAGTGTGGTCCCGGTCAGGACAGCCTGCGCGTGGCGGTCGAGAGACAGGCGCCAGGGTCGGGGCGGCGCGCTCGCCGCCGGCGCGGCGGGCGCGCCGGTCATAGATCGATCAGCCCTTTGCGCACCGCATAGCGGACCAGGTGCGCCCGGTCGTGGAGGTCGAGCTTCTCCATGATGTGGGTACGGTGGGTCTCCACGGTCTTGACGCTGATGTGCAAGATCTCGGCAATCTCCCGGTTCGTCTTGCCGTTGGCGATCAGGCGTACGACCTGCCGCTCCCGCTCCGTGAGGCCGTCGAACCGCGCTCGATCGTCCTCCCTGACTGCCCGGCTCTCATACTCCGTGACTAGGCGCCGGGCGACTACCGGGTGGAGGAACGTGTGCCCGCTGGCCACGGCGCGCACCGCATCCACCAGGTCGCGGGCGCTAGCCCGTTTGAGGACGTAGCCCGAGGCGCCGGCCTTCACCAGTTCGTAGAAGTACGCCTCGTCCTCGTGCATGGTGAGGATCACGATGCCGACCTCGGGCATCAGGCTCTTGATCTGCCGTGTGGCCTCGACGCCGTTGAGGCGCGGCATACTCACGTCCAGGCAGACCACATCGGGCCGCAGGCTCTGCGCTAGGTCCACCGCGACCTCGCCGTCGCCGGCCTCGCCGACGACCTCGATGTCGGGCTCGGCGGTCAGCAGACGCCGGATGCCCTCGCGTACGATGGCGTGATCCTCGGCGATGAGCACGCGCAGGACCTTGTGGCGCCGGGCCGCTGCCGCACCGGACCGCTCTGCCGGTCCTGCGTCCGAGTGGCGTTCCGACGTGGTGGTCACGGCGCCACCCCTGCCGGGCGGGCTGCCAGGACCTCGCGCCGCCCGCGTTCGAGTGCCGCCAAGTTGCGGGCGCGCGCCTCGGGATCTGCCACCTTCTCTTCCAGGGCCGCCCGGATGCTGTCCTCAGAGAGGATCGGCCGCGCGGCCAGCAGGGCGCCCAGGATCACCACGTTCGCCGACCGGATCGAGCCCAGCTCTCTGGCAATCTGTGTGGCCGGGAGGGCCACCGACTCGACGTCGGATCGCGTCGGGGCGCGTTCGACCATGGTCCCATCGGTGATGACCAGCCCGCCGGAGCGCATTGCCGGCTCGAACCGGTCGAGGGAAGGCCGGTTCATGGCAATCAGGATCGTGGGGTCGGCCACGACCGGTGAGGCGATGGGCTCATCGCTGATGATCACCGTGCAGTTGGCGGTGCCGCCGCGCTGCTCGGGGCCATAGGAGGGCAGCCATGTCACGTGGAGGTCCTCGCGGACAGCCGCGTGGGCGAGGACCTCGCCCAGAAACATGACGCCCTGGCCCCCAAAGCCTGCAATGATGATCTCATGGGTGGGCATGGACTGGCTCCCCCGCCGCGCCCCCGCCGGACGCGGTCAGCTCCTTCATGACCCCCAGGGGATACGCGGGGACCATGTGCTGCTCGCACCAGGCCACGGCATCCACTGGCGTCAGGCCCCAGTTCACCGGACACGTGGACAGCAGTTCTACGATGCCGAGCCCCCGGTCCTCGATCTGCGCGCGAAACGCGGCCTCCACGGCGCGGCGGGCGCGGTGGATGCGCGCCGGGCTGGTGACCGCCTCGCGGGCGGCGAACGCCACGCCATCGATGCACGCCAGCAACTCGGTCATGCGCAACGGCCCGCCGTGCAGGCGGATGTCGCGGCCGGCGGGCGTGGTCGTGGTCTTCATCCCCGGCAGCGTGGTCGGCGCCATCTGGCCTCCGGTCATCCCGTAGTTCCCGTTGTTCACGAAGATGACCGTGATGCGCTCGCCCCGCGCCGCCGCGTGCAGGATCTCCGCGGCGCCGATGGAGGCCAGGTCGCCGTCGCCCTGATAGGTGAACACCACGCGGTCGGGTAGCACGCGCTTGATGCCAGTAGCCACCGCCGGCGCGCGGCCGTGGGCCGCCTGCTGAAAGTCCACATCGAAGTACCTGTAGGCGAAGACCGAGCAACCCACCGACGCCACGCCGATGGTCCTCTCCCGTACCCCCAACTTGTCGATCGCCTCGGCCACGAGCCGGTGAATGATCCCGTGGGTGCAGCCCGGGCAGTAGTGCATCGGGACATCCAGCAAGGCCTTCGGCCGCCCGGCCACCTGGATCATACGGCCACCTCCTGCTGGGCTGCGAGCGCCCGCGCAACCCCGGCAATCTCCACCGGCGTCGGAACCACACCGCCGACCCGCCCGTAGCTGGCGACCGGCGTGCGCCCGCCCGTGGCCAGTCGGACGTCCTCCACCATCATGCCTGAACTCATCTCCACCACCAGCCACTTCCGGGGCTGCAGGGTGAACGCCTTGGCCGGGAAGGGCCAGAGCGTGATGGGGCGGACCAGCCCCACGCGCAGCCCGTCGGCGCGCACGCGGTCCACGGCCGAGCGGGCGATGCGGGCTGTGGTGCCGTAGGCCACCACCACCAGGTCGGCGTCCTCGACCTGATAGGACTCCCAGCGCGGCTCGCGGCTGCGGATCTCGTCGTAGACCGCCAACAGCCCGAGCACGTGTCGCTCCAGTTCCTCCGGCTCCAGGTAGATGGAGTTGATCAGCCGGCGCTCGTGCGTCGCGCCCGTCGTGGCCCACGCTGGCGGAGGCGGCGGCGCCACCGGTTCGGGCAGAACCACGGGTTCCATCATCTGGCCCAGGAGGCCGTCGGCGGCAATGACCGTGGGCAACCGGTAGCGTTCGGCCAGTTCAAAGGCTGGCGCCATGAGGTCGACCGCTTCCTGCACCGTGGACGGCGCCAGCACGATCGCGTGGGTGTCGCCATGCCCGAGCGCGCGCGTTACCTGGAAGTAGTCGGCCTGCGAGGGCGCAATGTTGCCCAGGCCCGGGCCGCCCCGCATGACGTTGATCACCACGCAGGGCAGGCGAGCCCCGATGATGTACGAGAGGCCTTCGGTCATCAGGCTGAACCCCGGACTGCTGGTCGATGTCATGGCCCGGGCGCCTGCGCCCGCCGCCCCGTAGACCATGTTGATCGCGGCGACCTCGCTCTCGGCCTGAACGAAGGCACCACCGGCTTCGTGCAGGCGGCGGGCCATGTACTCGCCTATCTCGTTCTGCGGGGTGATCGGGTACGCGAAGTAGGCGCGGCACCCGGCCCGGATCGCGGCTTCCGCGATCGCCTCGTTGCCCTTCATCAAGAGCCGGGTCATGCCGCCACCCCCTTCCGCGCCGGCCGTGGCGGCTTGAAGACCGTGATGGCTGTCTCCGGGCAGACCAGGGCGCACACGGCGCAGGATGTGCAGCGTTCGTTGTCCAGCAGGACTGCCGCCGGATACCCTCGCTCGTTCAGCGCGCCCAGCGCCAGCACCGCCGGAGGGCAGACGGACACACACAGGGAGCATCCCTTGCACCGGTCGGTGGCGATCACCACACGCGGCTCGGCCGAGGCTATCACAGGCTCATCACCATCCCATCGCACCAGCATGCGAACCCTCTCCGCTGGTACCCCGCTACTTCCTCCCAAGGCCCGGCCGAAGGTGCGCGTCATCGAGACCGTAGGCCAGACTGTTGCGCACTTCCACGACACCATCAGCCATGGCGGCCCACTTGCCGGCCAGCTCCGCTTCGGACCGACGCTCCACGGTGCCGTCCAGGTACACCACACCGTCCCTGACGGTGACGGTGACCTTCGAGAGGTCGATCCACAAGTCGTGCATCAGGCTGGAACGGATGATCTCCGCCAGTTCCTCGTCCGGCCGCTGGAACACCTTGAGGACGTCGGCGCGGCTGACAATGCCGACGACCCGACCCGCCCGCAGGACGACCACACGGTTGATCCGGTGCCTGACCATGACTTGAGCGATCTCGTGCACCGTGGTCGACTCGGCCACGGTCAGCACCGGTGAGGTCATGATCTCGTAGGCGCGGGTGCCTTCCGCCTTCCGCGCCTGGACGTGCTGCTCGATCACTGAGCGAACCGGGAGCCGGCGTACGACCGGCGGCGGCTCGCTGGGTTTCGGCAACACTTCTTTGTAGAGCAGATCGCCCTCTGTGACGATTCCGACCAGCTCGTGCTCGGCCGTCACGATGGGAATGCCGCTGATCCGGTGCGTGGTCATCAGCGCTGCTAGGTCTCTCACCGTGGTCTCCGGTCGAGCGGTGATTACCGGTGACGTCATGATGTCCCGGGCCACCAACCGCAGATGGCGCGGCTGCACCGGGGTGTCCGCGCTGACGTTGGTCATGCTGGTCCCCCCCTCACGACGCGCCCGCCCTGGCCAGGGGCGGGCGCTGCCGATCCATCAGCATGGCGTACGGTACCACCACCACCGGGCAGGGGGCCCGGCGCAGCACCCCCTCGGCCACGCTGCCCACGAGGAGGCGCTGCAACCCGGTGCGACCGTGGGTACCCATCACGATCAAGTCCACATCGCCCCGGGAGGCGCGCTCGAGGATCACGTCTGCGGGTTGTCCCTTGCCGATCACGATGCGCGCGCGCCCCGGGTCAGTACCCGACCCGACTACGAGACGGTCGACCTCCGCGCGGAGTCGTTCGAGTAGCCGGTCGGCCGACAGCCGGGCTTCTGGCCCCGCGATCCTCCCCTCGTCCGCCCCGTACGCATGAATCAGCACCAGGTCGGCGTCCATCCGGGATGCCAGATGGGCTGCGAACCTCACCAGCGCCAGCGAGGCCGGCGAGAGGTCCACCGCGACGAGCATCCGCACGTCGGTTCATCCCTCCACGGTGTCCGCTGGCCCGTGCTCAAGCTGCACGTCCAGAGCGAGCCGCTCCAGCACCTCCCGGGTCCGGCGCACGTCGCGCTTCCGAACCACGACGCCAATGCCCTCGGTGCCCCGCAACCGCAGCGTCTGCAGCGAGAGCACTGGAACGGCGGCACGCACCAGGGCGCCGGTGATCCGGGGCAGTTCGACCGAAATGCTACCTACCGTCACATGGAGCCGCACCTCATGCGGACCGGTGCCCAGCACTTCGGCGAAGACGTCGAAGATGTCGCTCTCCGTGAGGACGCCAACCAGAGCGTCGCCGTCTACGACCGGGAGCCCGCCGATCTTGTGCCGCCGCATCACCGCCGCGGCGTGCTCGATGGGGGTCTCGGGGCCGACCACCCTGGGCGACGGCGTCATCAGGTGCCGGACGAGCACGCCGACCGAAAGGCTGGGAACCTGCCACTGGCCCCCGACCGCAGGCGGCTTCAGGCGGACTACGTCGGTCCAGGTGAGGATGCCGACCAGCCGACCGTCTTCCACCACGGGGAGCCGACGGATGCGGTGGCGCCTCATGAGACCCAGCGCCTCCCAGGCTGGCGCGTCCGGGCCGATCACCTGGACGGGCGAACTCATGCAGTCGCGGACGCGCATGGGGCAGGTCCTAGGCGGCCAGCTCTCCCCGCTGACTCTGGCGGAATCGCCGGAGCAGATCGGGCGCCACGAGACGGCCGACGCGCACCGCGAGGAAGTTGGCAGGCTCCATCATCACGTTGGGTTCGTTGGTCCACTCCCGACGGAAACCAAACCGCTCGAAGAGCCCGAGCAGCCTCGCAGAGTAGGCCGTGGCGGAGAGTCCGGTCTCTTCCATGTCCCAGCACCACATGTACGCCGTGGCCACGTAGATGCGCGCCTCAACCTCCGGACGGCTGAAGGCCTGGCGGAACAGGGCCTGGGCCAGGCCCCGGCCCCGGTAGCCGCGGGCGACCTCGATGCCGATCTCCAGGATCCGCAGATCGTTCAGCCGCCCCCAGGGCTGATCCGGCCCGGAGGGTACCAGGAGCAGGTAGCCCACAATGGCAGCGCCGGTGGTCGCAGCGAACACCTCACCGCCTGGGACCCGCAGTCCCTTGCCCAGGGACTCCCGGACGATCTGGCCCCGTCGCGGCCCGTAGGCACAGAAGGCCCCCAGTCCGGGGTGGATTTCGTACCGGGCAAGCTCCCGGGAGTCTGTGAGCTGGAGGATCGTCGGGCGGCCGTCGCGAAGCTTGTCCACCTCGAGCACAGGCCTCATCCCCCGCTGCCAGCATAGACCGCGGAGCCTGGCTGGACCATCGGATGGAAACCCTATTTGGCCTAGGAGCCCGTCCCGGAAATGGCGTCGAGATGAGATGCTATGAGACCTGACCTGCTTGTGAAGCGAGTACCAGGCCAGGAAAGCTCTTGGGCCGGGATC
>JAVKIJ010000049.1:0-22973 GCA_031459535.1 Candidatus Fervidifonticultor quintus
CAGTTTGAAGGCAACGTCCTGGCCAACCTGGGGCGCACATACTCGGAACTGGGGCTACCGGCGCAGGCTCTGGACTGCTTCCAGGCCGCCCTCGACCGGCTGGAGCCCCTGGGCGATCTGATGTCGTTGGGCGCGCTGCACTTCAACCTGGGCGTGGCCTATGAGCGCCAGCAAGCGTTTGACCTGGCGCAGTCGCACCTGGAGAAGGCCGCGGTGCTGTTCGAGGCGCAGGAGAATCTCCACGCGCTGGGGACGGTCAAGCGCAGCATCGGCATCCTCCTGCTGAACCGGGGCCGGCCCGATGAGGGGACGACCATCCTGAGGCAGAGCCTGACCCTCGCGTGCAGGTTGGCCGACGACGCTGGCCGCGCGCAAACGCTGACCGAACTGGCCCGGGCCTCGATCATGCACGGTGATCTGGAAGCTGCCCGCGCGCAGGCCGAGGAGGCGATCCGGCTTGCGGTGAAGGTGCAGGATCCCGCTGAGGCGGCACGCGCAGAGGCAGTCATGGCTGCCATCTGCCAGCGTGAGGGACGGCTGGACGAAGCCGCGCACCGGTACGCGTACGCGCTCCACGAGTTCGAACGCCTCGGTGCGGCCGGCGAGGTCGCGCGGGTCTGCCGGGACTACGGGTTCCTCATGCTCGCCCGCGGCGAGGAAGGCCAAGCGGCGCGGCTCTTTGCGCAGGCCTTCCGCGCTCAGGAGGCGGCGGTGTCCTCGGGCTAGTCAGATCAGAAAGGTAGTTCGATGGGCCAGCGCGCGGCTCCGAGCTGCCGGGCCTCTGCCGCAAGCACCAAATACCTGTCGGCAAGCTCGGAGTCCCCCCCGTCCTGCGCGGACTCAGCGGCGGCCGCCGCGGCCTCGGCCAGTTCGTCCGAGAAGTCGCTCGCGCGCAGCGCCGCGATGGCCCCGGCGAGCACGTAGGACGCTTCCGCGTGCCGTCCGCGGGCCGCGAGGACCCGGCCGGCGAGCGCGTCGGCGCGCGCTCGGGCTACGCCGTCATCCAGGGCTTCGGCCAGCGCGTGCACGTCACCGCTCAGATCCGACGCCTGTTCCAGCTGCGCCGAGGCCAGGGCAGCCCTCGCCAGGCCGACCGTTGCGGCGAACTCCACCCGGCGATCGCCGAGTCTGGCGGCGAGATCCCGCGCCTCCTGCAGCAGGGGCACCGGATCTGGCGAGCCGCCCCTTTCCAGCGCGAGTAAGCCCCGGGCCAGGGCAATCTCCAGACGGGCCCGTGGTTCATCGGCGTCACGCAGTAGGCGCGCGGCCTCGGTCAGGGCGGCTGCGGCCTCCTCCGAGAGAGCCTCGAGGCGGTGGACCAGCGCCAGGCGCACGAGCGCGCGAGCGCCCCACGCGTCCAGTCCGTGGCGCTTCGCGAGTGCCACGGCCGACTGCAGGCGTCGCCGGGCCTGGCGGGGCTCGCCGCTCTGGGTCGCGGCCGCGGCCATCCCCAACAGGGCCTGGACGCCGAGGTCGGGATGGCGCACGGTGCGGCGCAAACCGCCCAGCGCCCGCCGGAACCATGAGGCGGCCGCGCCGGCATCCCCGCGGCGCAGCGCCAGCCTGCCGGCGGTCAACGCGAGGCGCGCCCCAACCCGCGAAGTCGGGGAGTAGGGCAACCTCGCAGCCTCATCGAGCGCGGCCTGTGCGCGCTCTGGCTGGCCCGCGCGCAGTTCCAGGTCGGCCAGCAGCAGCAGGGCCTCGGCCGCGTGCAGGTCGGCGCCGCCGGGGGCCGCAATCTCGCGCACCAGCTCGATCGCCCGTCGCGCGGCGTCTAGGCGGCCGCCGCGCGCGGCGTCCTCGGCCCAGGCCACGAGTCCGGTCAGCATGGAGAGCCGTTGGTCTACCGCGTCCCCGGCCATCGTTGAGAGTCCCAACTGCAGCCGGCGGCCGAGAAACCGCAACGTGTCCAGCGATGGATCCGCATGGCCGCCCTCGAGTTGACTGATGAAGCTCTTGGTGTACTCGGCGCCGGCCAGATCGGCCTGGGTGAGTCCGAGTTCCCGGCGACGCTGGCGGATGCGCTGGCCCACAGGCGCTTCCTCAGGGGAAACGTGGCGACGAGACGGATGACGGCCCATACGCGTCCGGGCGGCGAGCAGCCGCCGTCTCCCCGACGATAGCCGAGAGGTCGTCGGCACGTCAACGACCCGCGCAGGTGACTGCCCAAAGTGCGCCTTGACAGTCGCAACCCCGTTTGCTATGCGTGGGGCGTTGTGGGAGTTGGCGTGAAGGATCAGTGTCGTGTGGGGCTGCTGGGGCTGGGCACGGTCGGTTCGGCCGTCGCAGATCTGCTGCTGCATCGGGCTGGGGAGATCAGCTGGCGCGCGGGCATCCCGGTCAGGCTGCACCGCATCGCCGTAGCCCACCCGGACCGACCACGGCGCGTCGCGGTTCCCCCGGGGATGATCGTCGGTGATGCGCGCGCCGTGATCGACGACACGGCGGTGGATGTGGTCGTGGAGGTGATGGGAGGGATCGAACCGGCACGGTCGTACATCGCCGCCGCGCTGGCCCGCGGCAAGGCCGTCGTGACCGCCAACAAGCAGCTGATGGCCTCGAGGGGCGATGAGCTGCTGGCGGCGGCGGCCCGTGCCGGTGCCGACCTGTTCTTTGAAGCCAGTGTCGGCGGCGGTATCCCCGTGATCAAGGCCATATGGGAATCGCTGGCCGCCAACACCATTGGTGAAATCGTGGGAATCCTCAATGGGACGACGAATTTCATCCTCACCCGCATGTCTCGGGACGGTGTGGGGTTCGCCGAGGCGCTCGTCGCCGCCCAGCAGCGCGGCTTCGCCGAGAGTGATCCCACCGATGACGTAGACGGCCATGACGCAGCGGCCAAGCTGGCCATCCTGGCCTCGGTGGCCTTCGGCAGCCGTGTGGCCGGCGACGACGTCTACCGGGAAGGGATCGGCGGGATTACCCCGCGCGACATCGCCTACGCGCGGGAGTTGGGGTACGTGGTGAAGCTGCTGGCCATTGCGCGGTACGACCAGGGGACCGTTGAAGCACGCGTGCATCCGGCGTTGTTGCCCGCTGCGCACCCGCTGGCGTCGGTCAACGACGAGCTGAACGCCGTGATGATCGTTGGAGACCCTGTGGGTCCCATCGTGCTCGAGGGCCGCGGCGCCGGCGGAGGGCCGACGGCCAGTGCTGTGGTCGGTGACATCATCGACGCCGCGCGCAACCTCCGAATGGGGGCCGGTGGCCGTCTCGGCCATCGGGAACTGATCCGCCGCCCGATTCGTGAGATCGCCGAGATCGAGGTGCCGTATTGCCTCTTCCTCGAAGTGAGCGACCGCCCAGGGGTCTTCGCCAAGGTGGCCGCAGCATTTGGCGACGAAGCGGTCAGCATCGCGTCCATCGTGCAGAAGAGCCGGGGCGTGACCGCTGATGTGGTGCTCGTGACCCACGACGCCCGGGAGGCTGCCATGCAACGGGTGCTGCGCCGCCTCCACGGACTGGACGTGGTGGCCTCGATCCACACGGTCCTGCGGATCGCCGCCTAGGGAGCGTCCGTGGCACATCAGCCGTGGCGGGGCGTGATCTGGGCGTACAGGGACATGCTGCCGGCCACCGAACGGGTGGTGACGCTCTACGAAGGCGGTACGCCCCTCGTTCCGTCCGAGCGGCTCAGCCGGCAGCTGGCGCGGCCGGTGTGGCTGAAGATGGAGGGGAGCAACCCGACCGGATCGTTCAAGGATCGGGGCATGACGGTCGCCGTGAGCCGCGCGGTCTCGGGGGGCGCGCGGGGCGTGATCTGCGCGTCCACCGGCAATACCGCGGCGTCGGCTGCGGCGTACGCGGGCCGGGCGGGGATCCCATGCTGGATCCTGCTCCCCGCCGGGGCTGTGGCCCGGGGCAAACTCGTGCAGGCCGCGGTCCACGGTGCACAGATTGTGGCCGTAGAGGGCCGGTTCGAGGATGCCCTGGGCCTGGCGCGCGCGGCGTCGGGCGAGGAGCTCGTCCTGGTAAACTCGGTGAACCCGATGCGGCTTGAGGGCCAGGCAACGGCGGCCTATGAGATCTGCGATGCGCTCGGCCACGCGCCGGCAGTGCTGGTGTTGCCCGTAGGCAACGGCGGCAACATCACGGCCTACTGGATGGGCTTCCGCCGGTACCGGGAGGCCGGGATCATCTCCGGGCTGCCCCGTCTCGTGGGCGTGCAGGCCGAGGGCGCGAACCCCCTGGTGCGCGGCGCGCCGGTGGACCGGCCGCACACCGTGGCCTCCGCCATCCGCATCGGCTGGCCGGCGACCTGGGCCGGCGCCATGGAGGCAGCGACCGCGTCGGGAGGACGCATCGCCGATGTGGACGACGAGGAGATCCTCCGCGCGCAGCGCACCCTGGCCGAGGAAGGGATCTTCGTCGAACCGGCGTCGGCAGCGGCGGTGGCCGGCCTGCGGCGCCTGAGCGCCGCGGACCTGCCGGCCGGTGATGTGGTCTGTGTGCTGACCGGGCACGGCCTGAAGGATCCCGACGTGGTGACCATGCCGGAACCGGTGCGCGTGCCGGCGACGGTGGAGGCCGTGCGCGCGTTGCTCGGACGCTCAGGAGGGGTGCAGTGGCACTGATCGTCCAAAAGTACGGCGGAAGTTCCGTCGCCAGCGCCGAGAAGCTGCGCCATGTCGCCGCGCGGGTGGCCGCAACGCGGCGGACCGGGGCGGATATGGTCGTGGTCGTTTCCGCGCCCGGCGACATGACCGATGATCTGATTGCCCGGGCGCGGGAGATCAGCGACCGCCCTCCCGCGCGGGAACTGGACATGCTCATGTCCGTGGGTGAGCAGGTGTCCATCGCGCTCCTCTCCATGGCCCTCCAGGCGCTGGGCGAGCCGGCCATCTCGCTCACCGGCAGCCAGGTGCGCATCCTCACCGACGGAGTGTACACCAAGGCGCGCATCCTCGAGGTAGATCGGCGGCGCATCGACGAAGAACTTGCCAGAGGACGTATCGTGGTGGTGGCGGGCTTCCAGGGCGTCACGCCCGATCACGAGATCACCACCCTAGGCCGCGGTGGGTCCGACCTCTCGGCCGTAGCGTTGGCCTCGGCCCTGGGCGCCGAGAGTTGCGAGATCTACACCGACGTGAGCGGGGTCTTCACGGCCGATCCGCGCATCGTCCCCGAGGCTCGGCAACTGGACCGGGTGTCCTATGACGAGATGCTGGAGATGGCCAGCAGCGGCGCCGTGGTGCTGCAGACCCGTTCGGTGGAGTACGCCAAGTCCTATGGCGTCCGCCTCCACGTCCGCTCGACGTGGAGCGAGGCGCCCGGCACCATCGTGGAGGAGGTTGGGGACGTGGAGCGCACGAGACTCGTCACAGGCGTAGCCCACGACACCAATGTGGCCAAGATCACGATTCGAGATCTCCCCGACATCCCGGGGATCGCCCACCGTATCTTCTCGGCTCTAGCCGATCGCCACATCAACGTGGACATGATCGTCCAGACCGCAAGCCGGGGCGGGAAGGCCGACATCTCGTTTACGGTCACGAAACCTGATGCAGCCGTGGCCGAGGAGACCGTGCGCGCCACGTCCCGCGAGATCGGTGCAGGCGAAGTGACCGCAGGCGCCAACGTGGCCAAGGTCTCGGTGATCGGCGCCGGCATGGCCAGCAATCCAGGCGTGGCGGCCACCATGTTCGGCGCCCTGGCCGCTGCGGGCATCAACATCGAGATGATCAGCACGTCGGAGATCAAGATCTCGTGCATCGTGCCGGCCGAGGATGTCCAGAGGGCCGTGCGGGCCGTGCACCGCGCATTCAATCTCGATGCGCTGCGTTAGCGGGGCCTGCGGGTCGGCGCGCAGGAAATCCCGACCGAGGCGGGGAATTGAGCCAGTGTCCACGGCTGTGACTTCGTGTGTTTCCTCGCCCGGTGAGGCCGGACAGGGACTGTGTCTGGGGGTGGTGCGTGTCCCCACAGGACAATGGACGAAAGCGGGGCGGGGCGGGTCCGGACGCTTTAGCCCGGAGCTACACGGAGACCCGCGAGCGCGCCACGCGGGACGCGTTGGTGCATTCCTGCGCGGGGCTCGTGCATGGCATCGCCGCTGAATTCCGCAATGGTTTCCAGGACGACGACCTGGTGCAGGCGGGCTTCCTGGGGTTACTGAACGCCATCGAGCACTACGATCCTGACCGCGGGACGCCGTTTGTGGGCTTTGCCCGTCACTTCGTCCGCGGGGAGATCCAGCACTACCTGCGTGATCACCAGGGGCTCATCCGACGACCACGGTGGCTGGGGGAGCGCAACGGCCAGATCGAGGACGCTGTTGGCCGACACCTCGCCGAGCGTGGTCGCTATCCGGGCCTTGGCGACCTGGCGCGGAGTCTCGATCTGGACGTGGAGTCGCTGACCCAGATCCTGCAGACGCGCCAGGTGGTCAGGACGCTGTCACTGGATGCCGAGGATGGGAGCGGCCAGCCCATGGTGGATCCCGGCTGCCCGCGGGATCCCGCGGAAGAGTCGCCGCCAGACGCGGTCGAGGATCGGGTGATGTTGATCGATGCCCTGGAGCGCCTCAACCCTCTGCAACGCACCGTGGTCTTCTACATCTTCTTCACGGACCTGACGCAGGCGCAGACCGCCGCCCGGATGGGGATCTCCCAGAAGCACGTGTCGCGGGTGCTGGCCTCGGCGCTGTATCGGCTGCGCCTGATGCTGGCCCCAGCCTTCAGGCGGGCCTGACGTCCGCTCAGCCCTGGGCGTCCTCTTCGTAGCGTTCGCGCAGGCTCTGGATCACCGTGGGATCGGCCAGCGTGGTCGTGTCACCCAGCACCCGTCCCTCCGCAATATCCCGCAGGAGCCGGCGCATGATCTTGCCGCTGCGCGTCTTCGGGAGCTCCGCGGTGAACAGGATGCGGTCCGGTCTGGCGATGGCGCCGATCTTCTGCGCCACGTGGTCACGCAGTTCGTCCAGCGTTGCCTCGTCGCCCACCCCGCCCTCCTTGAGTGTCACGAAGGCCGCCAGGGCCTGGCCCTTGATCTCATGGTGCATGCCGATGACGGCGGCCTCGGCCACCAGGGGATGAGACACGAGCGCCGACTCCACCTCCATGGTCCCGATCCGGTGCCCGGCTACGTTGATGACGTCGTCCACGCGTCCGAGCAGCCAGAAGTAACCATCCTCGTCCATGCGGGCGCCGTCGCCCGTGAAGTAGACGCCTGGGATACGGTCCCAGTAGACCTGCTGGTAGCGCTGGGGATCGCCGTAGATACCGCGCAGCATGGAGGGCCAGGGCGTGCGGATGACGAGGTAGCCGCCGGTGTTGGCCGGCACCGGCATACCTCGTTCGTCGACGACTGCGGCCTCGATGGTCGGGAACGGCCGCGTGGCCGATCCGGGCTTGAGGGTCGTGATCCCTGGCAGCGGGGTGATCAAGATGGCGCCGGTCTCGGTCTGCCACCACGTGTCGACCACCGGGCAGCGGTCGCCGCCGATATGCCGGCGGTACCAGATCCAGGCCTCGGGGTTGATGGGTTCGCCGACGGTGCCCAGCAGCCGCAGCGAGGACAGGTCGTGCCGCGCCGGATACTGTGGTCCCCACTTGATGAATGTGCGGATCGCGGTGGGCGCCGTGTAGAGAATGGTGACGCCGTACTTCTCGACGAGCTCCCAGAACCGGTCCTTCTCAGGCCAGTCGGGCGTACCCTCGTACATGACCACGGTGGTGCCGTTGGCCAGCGGCCCGTAGACGATGTACGAGTGCCCGGTGACCCATCCGATGTCCGCGGTGCACCAGTAGACGTCGTCCTCCTTGAGATCGAAGACCCACTTGGTGGTCAGGTAGGTGGCTACCATATAGCCGCCGGTGGTGTGGACAATGCCCTTGGGCTTGCCGGTGGTACCGCTGGTATAGAGGATGTAAAGCGGGTCCTCGCTGTCCACCTCCTCCGCCGGACAGTCCAGGCGCATGCCGTCCAGCGCCCGGTGCCACCAGCGATCCCGGCCCTCCACCATGTGGATCGCCGCGGCCTCGCCGATGCGCCGGACGACCACCACGTGCTGCACGGTGGGGCAGTCGGCCAGCGCGTGGTCCACATTGCGCTTGAGGGGCACGATCTGTCCCCGACGGAAGCCGCCGTCCGCCGTGATGACCAGCTTGGCCTGGGCGTCGTTGATCCGGTCCCGGAGCGCCTCGGCAGAGAACCCGCCGAAGACGACCGTGTGCACGGCGCCGATCCGGGCGCAGGCGAGCATGGCGATGGGCAGCTCGGGGATCATGGGCATGTAGATGGCCACCCGATCACCCCGCTGCACGCCCATGGCCAGCAGGGCATTGGCGCACCGGTTGACCTCGCGGGCCAGATCCCAATAGGTGAGGACGCGGGACTCACCCGGCTCACCCTCCCATATGATGGCGGCCTTGTTGCGGCGGGCGGTGCGCAGGTGCCGGTCGAGGCAGTTGTAGGCCATATTGGTGCGGCCGCCGACGAACCACCTGGCATACGGCGCGTTCCACTCCAGCACGCGGTCCCATCGGCGGAACCAGTGCAGCTCTTCGGCAGCAGCCTCCCAGAAGTGTTCCGGATCTTCTCGCGCCTGGGCATAGACGGCGTCGTCATTGACGGTGGCACGGGCGGCGAACCCCTCGGGCGGCGCAAACGTGCGGCGTTCCTCCAGGAGAGACTCGATGGGCCGGGTGGACATACGTATCCTCCTTGACGGAATGGAGCGAGTATTCAAACCTCATCCGAAGGAGTCCTGCGCCCGTGGATGAGATCACCCAGCTCTCGGCTTCGGCTCTGGCCAGTGCGTAGCCTGCGGCCGGGTCTCGGCCGCGGATGCCGTGGAGGCCTATCTGGCGCGGATCGACGCGGTCGACAACCTGGTCTGCGCGTTCATCCGTGTGCTGGTCGAACAGGCCCGGGCCGCCGCCCGGGCGCTGGACGCTGAGGCACGCGCGGGCTGCCTACGTGGCCCGCTGCACGGCGTGCCGGTGGCGGTGAAAGACCTGTTGGCCGTGCGGGGTACGCCGATGACAGCGGGCTCCATCATCCTGGGGACGAAGCCCCAAGGCGAGGACGCCTGGGCGGTGCGCCGCCTGCGCGTATCGGGCGCCATTGTGTTGGGCCTGACCGCCCTCAACGAGTTCGCCCTGGGCACCACCGGGTTCAATGCCCGCGGCCGCACCGCGAGCAACCCCTGGCGGCTCGACCGGATCACCGGCGGATCGAGCAGCGGGTCAGCGGCTGCGGTGGCTGCCCGCCTGGCGCCATGCGCGGTCGGGACGGACACCGGCGGGTCCATCCGCATCCCCGCCGCGCTGTGCGGCATCGTCGGGCTACTGCCGACGTTCGGTCGCGTCAGCCGCCGTGGGGTGGTGCCGCTGGCCCAGTCGTTCGATACTGTGGGCCCCATGGCGCGGACCGTCGAGGACGTGGCGCTCCTGCTCGAGGCGATGGCCGGGCCGGACCCAGACGATCCCCATACGAGTGCCAGGCCCGTGGAGCGCTACCGCGATGCGCTGGCCTCTGACCTGGGGAACCTGCGGGTCGCCCGTCTGACCGGCGCCTTCTTTGAGAGCGATCTCGATCCGGCGGTCGCCTCCGGGCTCGACGCGGTAGCGTGCGCGCTGGAGGCTTCGGGCATGCGGGTGCGGGCGGCGGAGATCCCGTCCGCTGCGGCAGGTCACGAGGCCCACGTGACGGTGCTCCTGGCCGAGGCAGCTGTGTTCCACCGGGCGCGCTTTCCGGATCGCGATGCCCACTACAACCCCGATGTCCGTTCGCTGCTCGAACAGGGAGCAGCCATCTCGCCTGCAGCCGTAGACGCGGCGCGCGCGGTGCTCCGACGGCTCGAGGCCGAAATGACCGCCCTGTTGGCTGATTGCCCGCTGGTGCTGGTCCCCGCCGTGCCGGTGGGCGCGCCACGCATCGCGGACGCCGACCCTGGGCGCAGGCCGGCGCGTGGAGTCAGCCATCGGCTGGTCGCTGCCCTGGTTGCCGGAGGGGATCGGCCCACCGTGAATGAACCGCACAGGGCCGAGGCAGCAGAGAGCAGCACACGCGGGCTTGCATCTCCCATTGGAGAATAATAGGATAGTCAAGGTCCTGATTCATGTCGTCATCGGGTGATACCCAGAGCAACCGGGCATCGGCGGCGATCCGGCGTCTGTCGCTGGTAGCCAGCGTCTCTACAGGGGTCCTGCTGCTGGTCGGAGCGACGGTGAGCGCCACTGGCGCCGGGCTAGCCTGCCCTGACTGGCCCCTGTGCCACGGCCGCCTCATTCCTCCCCTTGATCCCCTGGTCCTCATCGAATGGGGACACCGTCTGCTGGCGTCCGCGATCGGGCTCATGATGGCGGCTCTGGCCGTGCTGGTGTGGCGCCGGGGGTTGCGCGGCCTCGGGCGTCTGATGGTGACCCTCCTGCTCTTGCTGGCGGCGCAGGTGGGGCTGGGTGGCGCGACCGTGCTCTCGCGGCTCGTCCCGTTCGTGATCGGGACGCACCTGCTGACCGCGATGACGTTCCTGGCGCTGCTCGTGCTCTTTACGGCCAGGGTCTGGTGGGCGGACGGTGCGGCGCAAGGGGCGCTCGCCCCGCCCGCGGGCCTGGCGTCTGCTGCCCATCTGGCGTTGGCGCTGACCTTCCTGCAGGTTGCATTGGGCGGCTACACCAGCGCGTTCGGCGCGGGCATGGCGTGTCCGGACTTCCCGCTGTGTCGCGGTCGCCTGTTCCCAGGCGGCGATCCGCTGGTGATGCTGCACTACGCGCATCGCCTGGTGGCGTTTGCGCTGGCGGTCACCGTGGCCGTAGTGGCGGCTCGAGCGAGGCTCAGCCGTGACCGCACCGTCCGCGTTGCCGCCGCGACGGCCATGTTGGCGGTGATCGTTCAGGTAGCGCTGGGCGCGGCCAACGTCCTGACGCACATGTGGATCCCGGTGCGCGTCGCGCACCTGGGCGGAGCCGCCACGCTGGTGGCAGCGCTGGTGGTGCTGACCGTCCGTGCGCGGCTGGCAGTGGCCGCAGCGAGCGCGGGGGCCTCGGCCGCCGGTCCCGGCGGGCTGCGGGCCGTCGTGGCCGATTACGTGGCGCTGACCAAGCCGCGCATTGTGGTGCTGCTGCTGCTGACCACCATTGCCGCCATGGTGGTGGCCGCCGGCGGGCCCGTGACGTGGGCGTTGGCCGTCTACACGCTGCTGGGCGGCGCCCTTGCGGCCGGCGCCGCCAACGCCATCAACTGCTACTGGGATCGCGACATCGACGCTGTCATGCTCCGCACGCGGAAGCGGCCCATTCCTGCTCGACGCATCGCGCCCCGGCGCGCGCTGGCGTTCGGCGCAGCCCTGGCGGCGGGGTCGGTGCTCGTTTTGGGCCTGGCGGTCAACTGGCTCAGCGCAAGCCTGGCCTTTGCCGGGATCGCCTACTATGTGGTCGTCTACACCATGTGGTTGAAACGGGCGACCGCGCAGAACATCGTCATCGGCGGCGCCGCCGGCGCCATCCCGCCCCTGGTCGGGTGGGCCGCGGTGCGGGGAGACGTGGACCTGGCGGCCCTGGTGCTCTTTGCCATCGTCTTCCTGTGGACCCCGCCGCACTTCTGGGCGCTGGCCCTCAACCGCAGCGAGGAGTATCGTGCCGCCCGGATTCCCATGCTGCCCGTGGTGCGCGGGACCGGGGAGACCGTGCGGCAGATTGGGCTGTACACGCTGGCGCTGATCGCGTCCACGCTGCTGCTGGGCGTGCTGGGCGTGCTGGGACGCCTGTACCTGGCCTCGGCCATGGTGCTGGCCGTCCCTTTCATCTGGTTGGCCGCGCGGCTCGCCCGCCACACGACGTCCCGGGCCGCGTGGGCGCTGTTTGGCTACTCGATCCTCTACCTTGGGTTGCTGTTCTTCTCGATGGCCCTCGATCGGCTACTGGCGTGAGCGATCGGGGTGGCGGATATGGCTGCGCGTAGGCGGAATCGCAGGTGAGGCGAATGGCGAACGTGGCTGGGACGGTCGACGGGCGCAGGACCGGGCTGTGGCTCGGCCTGCTGATCCTGGGCATGGTGGTGATTGGCGGTGTGGGCGTCACCCTGTATGCGCGAGGTCGCTGGTGGCTGCCGCCCCTGGCGTCGGCCGAGGGTGCCCAGATCGACCGGCTCTTCTACTCCACGCTGGCCATCACCGGTGCCGTGTTCGTGCTCGTCCACGTGTTGCTAGCCCTCTTCGTGTGGCGGTACGCGGCCGGCGGTGACCGGAAGGCTCTGTACTGGCACGACAACCGCAGGTTGGAGATGATGTGGACCATCGTCCCGGCCGTGGCCCTGGCCATCATGGTGTCCGCAAGTGGTGCGGTTTGGGCGCGCCTGCACCTGGCGACGCCTCCCCAGGGTCTGGAGGTCGATGTGCGCGGCGAGCAGTTTGCGTGGCTGTCCCGGTATCCCGGTCCCGATGGGAAGCTCGGTCAGGTGGATCCGGCGCGCATCGATCATCGGACCAATCCCATGGGGCTCAACCCCCAGGACCCGGCCGCGGCCGACGATGTGGTGAGTTCGGAGCTCCACCTGGTGGTCCACAAGCCGGCCAGGATCCGGCTGCGCTCGACCGGCGTGATCCACAGCTTCTATGTGCCAGCATTTCGCGTCAAGCAGGACGCCGTGCCCGGCGTGACGATCGACTTCTGGTTCACGCCGACGGTCGAAGGCCAGTATGAGATCGCCTGCGCGGAGTTGTGCGGCATCGGACACTACGCCATGAAGGGTAAGCTCGTGGTGGAGTCCCAGCAGGCATTTGACACCTGGCTGGCACGCCAGACACCGTCGCTCCAGAAGACGCCGTAGACGATGCACGTCGTGGGCAGGAGGCATCTCGCCCTATGACCCGTATGACCGTGGAACTGCGCGACCGGCAGGGCCGCGTGATCGCCTCCGGCGCCAGGGTGCGCAGTGGCGACCTGGAAGGCATCGTGCGCCGGATCGATCCCGGAGCCGGCGTCATCACCGTGGTGGTGGAGGGCCGTACCGGGAAGAGCGAGCGGATGGTCCGGATCGGCGACCTCGAGGTCGTCGAGGAGGCCCCGGGCTCGGGTGCCCACGCCGTGGCCGCCGAGCACGGCGAGGGTTTCATCCGCAAGTACATCTTCAGCCTGGACCACAAGGTCATCGGCATCCAGTACATGCTGACCTCGCTGGTCATGGCGCTGATCGGCGGGACGCTGGCCATGCTGATCCGCATGCAGCTCGGGTGGCCCGGGGCCCGCTGGGGCCTGGCCGCGGCACTCTTTCCCGGCGGCTTTGCCGGTGGCCAGCTGAAGCCCGACTTCTACCTGGCCGTGGTGACCATGCACGGCACCATCATGATCTTCTTCGTGCTCACCACGATCCTCTCGGGCGGCTTCGGCAACTTCCTGATCCCGCTCCAGATCGGCGCGCGCGACATGGCCTTTCCGTGGCTGAACATGATGTCGTACTGGCTGGTGGTGCCGGCGATCGCGGTGCTGCTGCTCTCGTTCCTCGTTACCGGGGGCGCCGCCGGTAGTGGCTGGACCGCGTACCCGCCGCTGTCGGCGATCCCTGCCGCCGGCCCGGGCTCGGGGTTGGGCCAGACGCTCTGGCTGGTGGCCCTGGCGATCCTGATCATCGCCCTGCTGTTCGGGTCGCTGAACTACATCACGACGATCCTCCAGCTCCGTACCCGCGGCATGTCGATGATGCGCCTGCCGCTCACGGTCTGGGGGTTGTTCATCACGGCCATTCTCATGTTGCTGTCGTTCCCCGTGCTGTTCGCCGCGGCGATCATGTTGCTGTTTGATCGCCTGGGGGGCACCAGCTTCTTCGTGCCGGCGGGCGTGTACGTGGGCGGGCAGGTGCTCACCCACACCGGCGGCAACCCGTTGTTGTGGCAGCACCTGTTCTGGTTCCTGGGCCATCCGGAGGTCTACGTGCTGATCCTGCCAGCGATGGGCATGGTCTCAGACATCATGGCGTCCCAGGGTCGCAAGCCCATCTTCGGCTACACCTTCATGGTGGGATCAATGGCGGCCATCGGCATCCTGAGCTTCCTGGTCTGGGCCCACCACATGTATACCAGCGGCATGCATCCCCTGGTGGCGATGGCCTTCATGACCACGACCCTGGCCATCGCGGTGCCCTCGGCGATCAAGACCTTCAACTGGCTGGCGACGCTGTGGCGCGCCCGCATTCAGTTCACGCCCCAGATGCTCTTTTCCATCGGGTTCGTCTCGCTGTTCGTCACCGGAGGTCTGACAGGGGTGTTCCTGGCCCAGCCGCCCGTGGACACCTACATGCACGATACCTACTTCGTGGTGGCGCACTTCCACTTCGTCATGGCCAGCGCGGCGCTGTTCGGCGTCTTCGCCGGCATCTACCACTGGTTCCCCAAGATGTTCGGGCGTACGCTGAACCCGCTGCTGGGCAAGATCCACTTCTGGCTCACGTTCGTGGGCATCTACGCCACGTTCTTCCCGATGCACTTCGCGGGCTTTGCGGGCATGATGCGCCGGATCTACTCCACGCAGCTGTACGCTCACCTGCAGGCCGTCGGGCCGCTCAACACCTTCATCTCGCTGGCGGCATTCGGGCTGGGCCTCGCCCAGGTGGTCTTCATCTACAACTTCCTCGTAAGTCTGCGCCGGGGTCCGAGGGCCGAGCGGAACCCGTGGCGCGCCACGACGCTGGAGTGGGAGGCGCCTTCGCCTCCGCCCCACGGCAACTTCGGAGAGGTGCTGCCCGTGGTGCATCGGTGGGCGTACGACTACAGTGTGCCCGGCGCCGCGGACGACTTCATCCCGCAGAGCGTGCCGGTCACCGCGCCTGCTGCGGGCGCGTCGGGCCCGCGTGAGGAGCATCGGTGAGCCCGGCGGCCGGAAGCACCCTCCAGGAGCCGCACGTGCGTCCCGGCCGCGGTGGACCGATGACGCCGCCCGGGCACGGCGACGACAGCTACCCCGGTGGCTGGTCCGGCGGCGGGAGCGCCTCCGCACCGCCCGCTGATACGGCCACCATCGGCGTCTGGCTCCTCGTGGCAGCCGTCGTCATCCTGTTCGCGTCGTTCACCAGCACGCTGGTCGTCCGGCGGGCGGAGAGCGACTGGCGTCCCGGACCCATGCCGGCGATCCTGTGGGTGAACACGGCCGCCCTGTTGGCCAGTAGCGTCACCCTGGAGTGGGCGCGCGCGGGGGGGCGGGGCGGGCGCCTAGCCGATCTGCGGCTGGGCCTCGCGGCGACCGGGGGGCTCGGCGGGGCGTTCCTGGTCGGTCAGCTGGCGGCGTGGCGGCAGCTACTGGCCTCGGGCATCGCGTTGGCCACCGGCCCCAGCAGCGCGTTCTTCTACCTGCTGACCGGCGCCCATGGGTTGCACCTGGTGGGAGGCCTGGGTGCCCTGCTGTATGGGTCCTGGCGCGTCCGTCGGTTCTCGCCTGCAGACCAGGTGCCACCGGTGCTGGCGCCGCTGGCGATCTACTGGCATTTCGTGGGTGTGCTGTGGCTGTATGTCTTCGTCCTGCTGTCCCTGAGCTAGCGTCGGAGCGCGACCGGGGAGGGAACCGTGACACCTGCTGAAACCGCGACTCAGGATCAGGTGCTGGCGTCAGAGTGGGGCGGGGGAAGATCCCCGTTTGCGGTCGGCTGGCCCAAACTGATGATGTGGCTGTTCTTGATCCAGGACACCCTGACCTTTGCCGGGCTCCTGACGGGCTACGGGGTCGTCCGGCTGTCGAACGGCCGCTGGCCGGTCCAGGGTGAGATCTTCAACCTCTACCTGGTCGGGTTCATGACCTTCATTCTCATTTGCAGCAGCGCCACCATGGCTGTGGCGGTGGCCGCCGCCCGGCAGCGGGACCGGGCGCGGGTCATCCGGTTTCTGTTGCTGACCGTGCTGGGCGGGCTCATCTTCCTGGGCTGCCAGGCCTACGAGTGGGCCCACTTCATCAGGGAGGGTGCGCGCCTGTTCGCCAACCCGTGGGGCATCCCGCTGTTCTCGGCCTCGTTCTTCGTGATTACGGGCTTCCACGGCGGGCACGTGACCGCGGGCGTCGTCTACCTCCTGATCACCGCCATCCGCGAGGCGCGCGGCGCCATCGCGGCCGAGAGCGTGGAGATCGCGGGCCTGTACTGGCACTTTGTGGACTTGGTCTGGGTCTTCATCTTCACCCTGCTGTATCTGTTGTGAGCGAGAGGAGACAACCGGTGAACGAGACCGAGCGGGGCGGCTATCGCATCTATTGGGTGACCTGGTTCTGGCTGCTGATCATCACCATCGTGGAGGTGGCCATCGTCCTGGTTCAGCTGCCCAGGGCCTTCCTGGCGGCCTCGCTGGCCACTCTGGCGCTCATGAAGGCCGCGTTGATCGTCGCCTACTTCATGCACCTGCGCTACGAGCGAATCAATTTCGTCTACACGGTGGTCACGCCCCTCTTTCTGGCGGTGATTCTGTTCTTCGCGCTCGTGCCCGACGCGCTGAACACCCTGCGGTTGAGGTAGCGCGCCCCGGGCGGCTGCGTGGCTCTCCCGCCGGCCGGCGCGTTGAGCGCCGGGAAGCGCAGGGGTACACTGGAGTCGAGGCCCCTCGTCCTGTGGTCCGTGGCGCCGGAGGTCGTCTGTGCGCGCGATCGAGGTCCTGAAGACGTTCTTCTCGCAGTCCCCGGAAGTGGCGGCTGTGTACCTGTACGGGCGGTACGGCAGTGGGCCCAGCTATCCCGACACCGATATCGAGCTGGGCCTGGTCTTCCCCGAGGGCACCGGAGAGGACGACATCCGAGACTATCTGGAGCGCATCTCCGAGGCCAGCCCGCTGGGCAACGAACCCGGCATCCTCATGCCCTTCGCCCTCAACACCCACATCCTGCCGGTGGTGCACGAGGTCCTCTCGGGGGGGACGCTGCTGGTCGACACCGATACGCGGGCGCGCATCGCCTTCGTCGAGGCCGCGCGCGCCCGCATCGAAGCGGCGCGCGTCGGTCTGCTCGACGACGCCCGCGAGACCATCAACCAGGCGCGATCGCTGGGTCTGGCCACATCGGCGGTGTCTGGCTACGTGCTCCCGCAGCCGCCGCGGTCACTGGATCCCATCAGGATCGGGTGGAGGCTGGGTCGGGTGCTGGCATCGGTGGCAGTCCTGGAGGCAGCCACCCGCGATGCCGAGGCGCTGGCGCGCGACGCCGACCGCCTGGGTCAGGCCATCGGGTGGTTCAGCAACGCCGTTGGGGCCGCCACGGGCATTACCAAGGCCATGCTGAGCATGTTCGAGATGGAGCGGCCTCCGCGGCGCTGGCAGGTGTTCATCCCGCTGGCAGACGCCGGGTTGATTCCCATGGACCTGGCACTGGCCCTGGCCGCGCTGGTGGAGCTGCGGTGGCAGTTGCTCGGGGCCAGCGGGCTGGTGGCCGCAGAGCGAATCGTGGTGGGCATGCGCGGAGGGCTGCCGTACCTGGTCATGTTCGCCCGGCTGGCGGCCTGGTACTGTGAGGTGCCCGGCGGCCGGGGCGATGCAAAGGTACACTGAGACGCCGGCTCCGCCTCCGGTGCCGGCAAGATGTGGGGGGACGGGATGTGAGTGACCCGGTGCGCGTGGAGATTCAGCCGACGCCCAACGTGAACGCGCTCAAGTTCCTGGTCAACCGCAGGCTGACCGAGGGCCGCAGCCAGACGTTCCGGTCAGCCGAGGATGCGGCCGCCCATCCGCTGGCCGCCCGGTTGTTTGCGATCCCCGGCGTGGTGCAGGTGTTCGTGCTCAACGACTTCGTCACGGTCACCCGGGAGCCGGGGGCGGCCTGGGACACCATCGCCGGCGCAGCGGAGACGGCGATACGGGAACACCTGGGCGGCAGCTAGGCCTGCGGCGGGCTGGCCACCAGCCACACCGGGTTCTCGAGTAGCCGCTTCACCTCGCCCAGGAACTTCGCCACCTCGGCGCCGTCGGTCACGCGGTGATCAGCGGAGACCGTGGCCTGCATGGTTGTCGCCACCACCACGGTGCCGTCGCGCACCACGGGACGGGGTGAGGCGGCGCCCACCGCCAGGATGGCCGCCTGCGGTGGATTGATGATGGCCGAGAAGACCTCCACGCCATACATCCCCAGGTTGCTGATGGTGAAGGTACCGCCGGTCAGATCCTCAGGCCGCAGCCGTCCGGTCCGGGCACGTTCGGCCAGGGTCCTGCTGTCCGTTGCGATCTCCCACAGCGACTTGCGGTCGCAGTGGTAGAGCGTCGGCGCGATCAGTCCTTCGGGGAGCGCGACGCCGATGTTGATGTTGATCTCGGTGTTGTAGCGGATGGCCTCACCGGTGAAGGACGCGTTCAGCGCCGGGAACTTGGTCAGCGCCAGGGCCGCCGCCCGCACCACCATGTCGTTGATGGAGATCCTGGCCGCCTCCGGCTGACCCTCGTTGAGCTGCTTGCGCAGCGCCAGGGCCGCGTCCATGGTAATGGTCATGGCGATGTAGATGTGGGGCACCCGCTGTTTGCTCTCCGTCATGCGGCGGGCGATGGTCTGGCGCATGCGGGTCAGCGGTACGTCCGCGGGCGGGGCGGCAGCGGTGGGGGGCCCCACCGGTGCCCGGGCCGCCGGAACCGGCGGGCGGGACGCCGCGGCGATGGCGGCTTCCACGTCCTCCTTCGTGATGCGTCCCTCGGGTCCGGTCCCGGCAATCGAGGCCAGCGAGATGCCATGCTGTGCCGCCAGCCGGCGCGCCAGCGGCGATGCGCGGACCGCCCCGGGCGGGGCAGGGGTGGCTGGTCCCCTGGCGAGGGTCGACGCCGGCTCGGGCGTGTCCTCAGGAACGGCCGGAGCGGCCGGACGTGGCGCCTGCATCGGTGGCGGCGTGGCCGCGCGATCTGGCGTCGCGCCGGACGCATCCAGGACGGCGATCGGTGCGCCCACAGGCGCGACCTCGCCGGCGCCGACCAGGATCCGGGCCACAACGCCGTCCCACTCGGCCTCCAGGTCTACGTTCACCTTGTCGGTCTCGATCTCGGCGATCGGCTCGCCCTTGCGGACCGCCTCACCTGGCTGCTTCATCCATCGGACGATGCGGCCTTCGGTCATGGCATCGCCCATCTTGGGCATGATGATCTCAGGCATGGCGCGGTTCGCCCCCTGCGGCTGGTTCCCTGTAGAGCGTGCGCCGTGCCGCCCGTACGATGTCTTCCACGTTGGGGAGCGCCAGCAGTTCCAGGTTGCGCGCATACGGCATGGGCACGTCCGCGCCCGCCACCCGCTCCACCGGCGCGTCCAACAGGTCGAACGCGCCTTCGCTGATCGTGGTCGCGAGCTCGGCACCGGCACCGAAAAGCCGCCATTGCTCCTGCACGACCACCGCCCGGTGGGTTCGGCTGGCCGATGCGACGAGCGTGTGTCGGTCGAGCGGCCGCAGGGTTCGCAGGTTGATGACTTCGGCGTCGATGCCTTCCGCCGCCAGGTGCTCCGCCGCCTCCAGCGCCACATGCAGCATCCGGCCGTAGGCGACGATGGTGACATCGCGGCCCGGGCGTGCCACCTCGGCCTGACCGAAGGGGATGGCGAAGTCGCCGTCTGGAACCTCGCCCTTGAGGCTGTAGAGCGCGGCGTGCTCCAGGAAGATGACCGGGTCCTTGCCGCGCAGGGCGGTGCGCAGCAGACCTTTCGCCTCGGCCGGGGTGGCCGGCACCACCACTCGCAGGCCCGGCACGTGGGCGTAGATCGCCTCCAGGCTCTGGGAGTGCTGCGCCGAGAGCTGCACGCCCGCGCCGTTGGGTCCGCGGATCACCAGGGGCACGTCCACCTGGCCTCCCGAAAAGTAGCGGATCTTTGCGGCGTTGTTGACGATCTGGTCGTATGCCAGCAGGGAGAAGTTCCAGGTCATCATCTCGACCACGGGCCGCAACCCCAGCATGGCCATCCCGATGGCGGCGCCAACGAATCCCAGTTCGGAGATGGGCGTGTCAATGACCCGGGTGGGGCCGTAGCGATTTAGCAGATCGGCGGTGATCCGGAAGGTGCCTTGATACTGGCCGATGTCTTCCCCGAGGAGCACCACGGTGGGGTCCCGATCCATCTCTTCGATCAGGGTCGAGCGGATGGCGTCGCGAAAAGATAGTTCGGGCATGCCTTAGACTCCGTTCCCGTAGACGTCGGTGTACAGATGCTCGGGCGGCGGTGGCGGACTCTCCTCGGCGAAGCGCACCGCCTCGGCCACGACGCCCTCGGCCTCCTCGCGGATGGCGGCCACACGGGCATCGTCCAGCAGTCCCACCTCGCGCAGGCGAGCTTCGAGGACCCGGATCGGGTCCCGGCCGCGCGCGGCGTCCACGTCGTCTTTGGTCCGGTAGGGCTGAAACACGTCGGCCGCGCCGTGCCCGGAGAAGCGATAGGTCAAGGCCTCCACAGCCCTCGGGGCCCCCGTGGCGCGCGCTTCGGCGATCACCCTGCGGGCCGCTGCCCGCACAGCAAAGAAGTCCATGCCGTCGATGCGTTCCGCCGGGATCCCGTAGGATCCAAAGCGCGACGCCAAGTCGGTCACCGCCGACGACCGGGCGACGGGCGTCCCCATGGCGAACTGGTTGTTCTCGACGATCACGACCAGGGGACACAGACCCCGCTGGCCCCAGAGCCCGGCCATGTTCATAGGTTCATGGAAGGCGCCGTTGTTGATGGCTCCGTCGCCCATGAAGCACAGGCACACCTGATCGCCGCCCCGATAGCGGAGAGCGTACGCGGCCCCCACCGCCAGGGGGATGTGGCCTCCCACGATCCCATAGCCGCCGTAGAACCCTCGGGAGACGTCAAAGATGTGCATCGACCCACCCTTGCCGCGCGCGACCCCGGTGACCCTGCCGAAGAGTTCGGCCATCACGGCGCCGGGCGGCGATCCGCGAAACAACGCATGGGCGTGGTCGCGGTAGGCGGTGAAGAAGATGTCGTCGGGTCGAATCTCGGCGAGAAACCCCGCGGCGACGGCTTCCTGGCCCGAGTACACATGGAGGTAACCGCCGATCTTCCCCCGTCGGAACGCGCGTTCGGTCTCTTCTTCGAACCGGCGGGCGATCACCATCTGGCGATACCACGACAGCGCGTCCTGCAGATCCGGCCCGTCACGCGACGTCGTGGCCACCGCGGCGGCCTTCTTCTCGTTCGTGCGAAACGTGCGGTCACCCATGCGCGAGGTCACTCCCCTGAGTGGAAACCGGCACCGGCATTTCCTATCTACTATACCAAAAGCCGTCCAAGCCGGATGGGACTTCGTGTCCGAGGTCGGCGTCGCGCCCGCGTCTGGGTTCTACGAGGCGTGAGGATCTCGTGGGGCCGCAGGCGGCGCGGGCGACAGCAGCCCTCCGGCAATGAGCTTCGTCACCGCCGCGAGGCGTGTCCGTACACCTAACTTGTGCATGACCTTTGCGGCCCGGCTCCGCACCGTGGCCGGACTGATCGAGAGCGCGGCCGCGATCTCGCGCGTGCCCGCGCCGGCCGCGACGTAACGGAACACGGTCAGTTCCTCGGCCGTGACCGCGCCCTCGCCGTTCGACCGCCAGGCGGCGCGGCAGTCCGCCACGAGATGGCGCATGCTGACCGGGTCGAACGCATACTCGCCGGCCGCCACCCGCGCCACGACGTCGAGCAGCCCCTCGACGTGCGCGCCGTCGTACACGCAGAAGCCCTTGATGCCGGCCAGCACCCCGGCCTGCAGCGCAGCCGCGTCATCGGTGTGCGAGATCACGACCACCCGCGCCGCCGTATGGTCGAGCAGCGTCCGGAGCCCGGCGAGCCCCTGCGGGGTGTTCTCGACGAGCACGAGCGCCGGCCGCTGGTCCAGCAGCCCGGCCGCGTCCGGCAGCGACCCCACCGTGACCACCGATCGCGCGTGGAGCCGCTGCTGCACGAGCGCGCGCAGCCCGGCACGGACGATGGGATCGTGATGCACGATCACAACGCGGCACTCCATGGGTCACATCCACAACGCCTCAATCAGACCGCACTACGGAGCCGGCTGCGGGGTGGGCAGGATGCGTGGGGTGACGGTGATGACCAGTTCGGTGCGGCGCTGCTCCCGGCGTTCCGACCGGAACAGCCGGCCGAAGAACGGCAGGTCGCCCAGCCCCGGGATCTTGGACAGACTCACGATGTCGCGCTCTTCGAGCAGGCCGCCGAGTACAATCGTCTCGCCGCTGCGCACCAGCAGCATCGTCTGGACCTCGCGGGTGCTGATCTGCGGGGCGCCCTGCGGGGTGGTGCCGGTGATCGTGCTGACCACCGGCTTCAGCATGGCAGTGATCAGGCTGTCGCCGGTGATCTTGGGCAGGATCTCCAGGGTCACGCCAGCCCGGAAGGTGATGACCGTCTCTAAGATCGTACTCCCGAAGATCTGGCGGGTGACGAGGGGGATGTCGTCGCCGGTGCGGATGAGGGCCTTGCGGCCATCGAGGGTGGCCACGGTGGGGTTGGCCAGGATCTTCGCCTGGCCGCGTTCGACCAGCAGGTTGAGAATGACCGTGATGCTCAGCGGCGTGCGGCCGAAGGTAAACGACGCATTGTTCGGGTCCTGCTCGGTGATTGTCGTCCCCGTAATGGGCGAGAGCGACAGGCCCAGGTTCTGCAGGGCGGTCGCTGCGACCTCGACCACCCGCACCTCCAGGGCCACCTGGGGACTCGGCCGGTCGAGTTGGGCGACCAGATCGCGCGCGGCGGCCAGGGCCGGCGGCGTGCCGGTGACGATGAGGGCCTGCAGGCGCTTCTCGACGGTGACGCGCAGGTCGGGGTAGATGGGCTGGAGGGCGGTCTGCACGGTCTGGGCCAGTTCATCGGCGGTGCGGCTCGTGGCCGGTTCGGTGACGAACTCGCTGGGGATGGCGTAGCGCAGCGGCAGCACCTCGACCTGCAGCTGGGCGGGCGAGGGCGCCTGTGCGGTATCCAGCGTGGCCACGATGGCCTTCGCCCGCTCGACGTCGGCCCGCAGCCCCTGGACGATCAGCGCGCCGAGCGTGCGGTCAGAGGTGACCGTCACGCCGGGCAGGGCCTGGCGCAACGCACCCGCCAGCGCCTCAGGAT
>JAVKIJ010000005.1:0-66238 GCA_031459535.1 Candidatus Fervidifonticultor quintus
CATTCCCTACGCGCACCATGAGAAGTGGGACGGCACCGGCTATCCCCGAGGGCTCAAGGGCGAGCAGATCCCGCTCGCGGCGCACATCTTCGCCGTGGTGGACGTCTGGGACGCGCTGCGCACGGATCGGCCGTATCGAGCCGGGTGGTCCGACGCCCGGGCGCGCCGGTACCTGCGGGCCGAGGCCGGCCGTCACTTCGACCCTGCCGTAGTCGAGGCGTTCCTCCAGATGCTGGAGGAGATGGAGAGGGCGCGGCCGGAAGCGCTGCGGTCTACACGGCCGTGACCGGTACCGCGATGCCCAGCTCGAGCAGCTTCTGATCCACGAACGCTTGCAGCCGCTGGATCATCTCGGGCGTCAGGTGGTGGAACCGGCCCTGGGCCTGAAGATAGTCGCCTACCGGCCGACGCCGGCGGGGCCGCTGCGTCACGGTGACCTTGCCACGGTCGATCTCGTAGTTGGTCCACATGCCGGTCTCAATGGCGAGGCGGCCGATCTCCACGGTCCGCTCGGCCTCGAACGACCAGCCCCGCGGGCAGGGCGCGTGGATGTGCATGAACGTGGGCCCGCGGGTGGCCAGCGCCTTGCGGACTTTCGTCATTAGATCGAAGGGGTAGGCGATCGAGGCGGTGGCCAGGTACTGGACGGCGGGATGGCCCGCCGCCACCAGCTTGACCAGGTCCTTGGGGAACAGGCGCTTGGCCTCGGGGACCACCGGGCCCGGGGGCGTGAAGGTGGTGTGGGCACCCCACGGTGTCGTCGGCGATGTCTGCACGCCGGTGTTGGCGTACGCCTCGTTGTCGTAGCAGATGTACAGGAAGTCGTGCGCGCGGTACATGGCCCCGGACAGCGCCTGGAGCCCGATGTCAGCTGTGCCACCGTCGCCGGCGAAGACGATGATGTTGGGCCGGGGGCCCTGCTTCTTGCCCTTGCGCTGCATGACCTTCCAGGCGGCCTCGATGCCCGAGGCGACGGCGCCGCCGTTGGTGATCTGGGTGTGGATCCAGGGCACCGCCCATGGCCCGCAGAGGTAGCTGGTGTTGGCCACGTACATGCAGCCGGTGGGCCCCAGGAAGATGGTGTTGGGGCCGGCGGCCTTGGCCACCAGCCGATATGCCAGCGCCGGCCCGCAGCCCGCGCACGTGCGGTGGCCGGGGACGTAGTACTCGTCCCGGGGCGCATCGCGCGGCGACCGGACGGGCGCGAACGCTTCCCGCTCGACAGTGATGAGACCTTCTCCGTATCGTGTCGTCATCGCCCAGGCTCCTCCCCCCGCACGTGCAGAGGTTCGAATCCCACCCAGAAGACCCGCCTGGCCAGGCGCTCGCTCGCCAGAGCCTCCCGCAGGGCATCGGCCATGCGGAAGAAATCGTCAATCCGCACCACCTCGCCCCCGAGCCCAGCCGTAAAGGTCAGGAGCTTGGGGCGCGGATCGACCGGATAGAGCGCCGCGCGCACGTCCAGCGTCAGCGGCCCGCTGTCATCGGCGCACCCGAACGAGTTGGCGTTCTCGAGGATGCCGACGGCCCCGAACCGGGATAGGGCCGCAGCCACCTCGGCCGTGGGGAACGGCCGGAAGAACCGGAGCTGCACCACGCCGATCTTCACGCCCTCGCCCCTCAGCAGCGCCGCGGCCCGCCGGGCGGTCTCGATATGGGCGCCCTGGCCGAAGAAGACCATCTCGGCATCCTCGGTCTGGAACTCCTGGAGGAACGGCCCGTAGCTGCGCCCGAAGATCCGGTTGAAATCGGCGATGACCTCAGGAATGATGCGGCGGGCCGCGGCCATGGACTCGGCCCGGCCGCGCTCGATCGCCGCGCCCTGATCCGCGCGGCATTGGGGTCCGAACAACCAGGGGTCTGCCGGATCCAGCGAGCGCTCCGGGCGGAAGGGTGGCAGGAACGCGTCCACCTGCTCCCGGTCGGCCAGCAGTACGTCACCAGACACATGCGAGAGGAAGTAGCCGTCCTGGCAGGGGAACTGGGGAAGCAGGACGCGGGGGTCCTCACCCAAGCGGTAATAGATCAGAGTGTTGTCATACGCCTCCTGCGGGGTGCTGGCCCAGCCCATGATCCAGCCCTGGTCCCTGGCGGACATGGCCTCGGTGTGCTCGGACCCGAAGTCCCCCGGCGGGTCGAGGGTGCGGTTGGCGATCATGCACTGCACGGGGTGGCCCTCCCCGGCGATCGGCGAGTAGAGTTCGAAGGCGTAGGTGATGCCCACCCCAGCACTGCCGGTGAAGACCCGCGCGCCTGCGGCGGACGCCCCCATGACAATGCTGAGCTGGGCGTGCTCACCCTCGGCGTGGACGAACTCGGCGTCCAGCTCCCCATCGGCCACCATCCGGGCCAGCTCGATCATGACGCCCGTATAGGGGCGGATGGGGTAGGAGGCGATGACATCCACGTCGGCGGCCCGGACCGCCTCGGCCACCGCCTTGACTCCGCTGATGCGTGCCAGCCTGCCCATGCCTCACCTCACAGTCCGTAGGCAATGCGGACCACGCCGCCCTGGAAGTCCAGCTCGGGTTCGGCGCGGATGGCGCCGTCCACGTTGCATTCCTTCCAGCAGATGCCGCACCCCTTGCAGTAGTCATAGTTGATCCAGATCTTCTCGCCGCCCGGCCCGGGCATGCTGATGGCCGCATCCGGACAGAAGATCCAGCAGATGCCGCACGCCGTGCAGCGTTCCAGGTTGATGACCGGCCGCAGCACGCGGTAGTTCCCGCTGATATGACCGGGGTTCGTACCGTTGGGCGCCGGCGCCCTGATGATCAGGTCCACGCGACCCCGGAATCCCTCGGCGGGGCGTTCCTCTTCGGCCCGACCGCGGTAGGCCGGGTTGGCAAACATCCGGACGGCCTCGAAGCCGCGTCGCAGGCCGGCGTGATCGGCTTCGGCCTCCATCAGCGCGTCCAGGGTCACCAGGCCCGTGACCCGGGCCACGGCGCCCAGGAGCGCACCGGCCGGTCCGGGGTCGCGCAGCCTGGCCTCGGCGGTGCCTTCGCCGGCGCCGTAGGGCAGCAGCGGCCGTGCGCCCGGGCCCGCGTCCACCGTCGCGATGGTCTGGAGCGCACCGGTGTCCACGTCGGCGAGGAACCCCAGCATCTGCTCGGGCGTGTGGTCGGTATTGATGATCAGGGCCCCGGGCGCCCGCATCCCGTGCACGACGTCGCAGCCCTTCACCAGGGTCGCCTCCGTGACGATCACCACGGACGGCGCCTCGTTGATGTACAGGTAGGGCTCCAGGATGGGCTCGGCGCTGATGCGGGCGTACGAGCGGCACGGCACGTTCACCCGATCGGGCGAGTCAGCGTAGTTGTCGAAGGCCTGGACGAACTTCCCCTGGCGGGACGCCGCCGCGGCCAGATCGGTGACGAGCCTGCGCCCCAGCCGCGCCTCCGTGACGCCCCGGTACCAGACCGTCACCTCGGTGATGACTCCGTCCCTCATGAACACCCTCCCTTCGCAACCGGCCGGGATGCCGGTCTCCGTCGTGCTCCGGCCGCGGCCAGGGCCTGCTCTAGGTGCGCCATCTCCACGGTGCCACCCAGCGCCAGCGCCGATGCGTGCCTGCAGACCGCCTCGATCTCTTCGCCGCTCATGCCTTCGCTGCCGGCGGCCAGGGCATCCCAGTCGAGGCCAGGACGCGCCTGGAGCTTCAGCGTGAAGATCGCTCTTCGTTCGGCCTCTGTCGGAAGCGCGAACGGCACCACGATCTCGAACGCCTGCGCCACCGCCGGGTCCACCAGCTCTGGACGGTCGGTGGTGGCCACGATGACGAGCCCCCACGTGCGCCTGGCCTCACGCATTTCGCGCAGGAGCTTGGTCACCAGGCGGACGCTGACCCCCGCGGCCTCGGACGAACGAGCCGGCGCGATGGCGTCCAGCCCCTCCAGCAGCAATAGGCATGGAGCGGCGTGGTGGCTCACCCGGAAGATCTCCGCGACAGCGCGTTCCGTCTCCCCGGGCCATCTGGAGAGGACCAGCGACGGTTCCAGCTCGATGACTGACATCCCCAGTTGTCCGGCGACCGCCCGGGCCAGCAGGTTCTTGCCCACCCCGGGAGGCCCGGAGAACAAGTACGTCTGTGGAAACACCAGCGGCTCGCGCGCCAGTAGGGAGCGGCGCATGGGTTCGATGAGCGTGGCGGTCAGCCGGGTTTTCGTAGCCTCCAGCCCGGCTACATCGTCGAACGTCACACCGGGACGCTCGGCACGCAACTCCCGGGTGGCGGCCGGCTCCACCTCGCGGAGGGCCTCCTCAAAATCGGCCGCGGCCACGGTAAGCCGCGCCGAGGTTTCTCCACCGTCCAGCTCAAGCGTGGGCAGCACGCGCCGCAGTGCTGCCATGGCCGCTTCTTTGCAGAGGATCTCTAGGTCGGCGCCCACGAATCCGCCGGAGACCTCAGCTAGGCGGCGCAGGTCGACATCGGAGGCCAGGGGCATGTCACGGGTGTGGATGCGCAGGATCTCCAGGCGCTCGTCTTCGTCCGGCACCCGGGTCACCAGCTCCCGATCGAAGCGCCCCGGGCGCCTCAGTGCCGGGTCCAGCAGGTCGGGCATGTTGGTGGCACCGATGACGATGACCTGCCCCCGGGCCACCAGGCCGTCCATGAGCGCCAGCAGCTGGCCGACGACGCGCTTCTCCACCTCGCCGGCCACCACCGTGCGCTTGGGCGCGATGGCATCGAGCTCGTCCAGGAAAATGATGGACGGCGCCTCGCGTTCGGCCTCTTCGAAGATGGCACGGAGTCGCGCTTCACTCTCGCCGTAGTACTTGTGCATGATCTCCGGCCCGTTGACGTGAATGAAGTGCGCCCGGACCTCATTGGCCAGCGCGCGGGCGATCAGGGTCTTGCCAGTACCGGGCGGGCCGCAGAGCAACAGACCCTTCGGTGGGTCGATGCCCAGTTTCAGGAACAGCTCGGGGTAACGGAGCGGCAGCTCCACCATCTCGCGCACGCGTTGCAGCTCACGCTTGAGTCCCCCGATATCTTCATAGACACAAGTGGGACGCGGGGGTGTTTGCAGGTCGGCGGGCACAATGGCCACGGCGGTCGTCGGAGTGATGACGACCGTTCCTTCCGGCGCGGCGCCGGTGACGAGCAGCCGGACGCCTCGCCCGAAGCGGCGCACCGTGAGCTGGGTGCCGGGCATCACGGGACGTCCGGCCAGGAGCCGGGCCACATCCGGTCCCGGGGACACGTCCAGGTTGCCTGCGCCCGCCGCCGGCCCGAACCGCGTGAGCACCACGGCGGTGGCTGGCCGGGCCGGCTCGGGCGCCACCGTCACCACGCTCCCGATGGCCGCGTCGGCATCGGCGCGGAGATACCCGTCCACCCGGATAACGCCCTGCTCATCCCCGGCGACGGCGCGGGCGACGGCCGTGCCGCGCCCGCTGATCCGGATGACCAGGCCCTCCGCGTCGCCCACACCGCTCACGTCGGCGGGATGTACACGCGCGATGCCCCGATCGACATCCTCGACGCGGGCCTCGCGCACTCGCAATCTAGTGGCTGCCATGAGCCCGCCGGGCCTCGCTGCTCAGGATAAACCGCGTCACCTCATCGAGGTGGGCCGCCATGGCCGCTTCCGCCGCAGCGGCATCGCCGTCCCGCACGGCGGCCAGGATGCGCCGGTGAGCTTCCAGCGAGGCCTGGTTCCTGGCCCGCGACTGCAACAGACGCCCGCGCGTGCTCTGGATCAGGTCCATGCAGCGCGCGGTGACCCGGACGAAGACCGGATTCTTGGTGGCCGCCGCCAGCGCGTGGTGGAACTGCGTGTCCTCGTCTGCAGCAGGCTCGCCGCGCTGCACCTTGCGGGCCGCACGTGCCAGGATCGCCTCCATGTCCCTGATCTCTGCGGAGGTGGCCCGTCGTGCAGCCGTGGCGGCGATCGACGGCTCCAGGGCCTTGCGAAACTCCATGATGTCCAGCACCGACTGGCCGCCTGCCGACAGGACCGCCACCAGGGCGCCTGCGAGCTTCTCGGTGCTGGACTCCCTGATCACGGTGCCCCGGCCGGGCCTGGGTTCCAGCACGCCCTTGATCGTCAGAATGCGGATCGCCTCGCGCAGCGACGCCCGGCTCACGCCCAGGGCGCGCGCTAGGTCACGCTCCGGCGGGAGCCTTGCGCCCTCGACGGTGCCTCGCTCCCGTACCAGAACCTCCAGGCGAGGCAGGATCTCTTCGTACAGCGGAGACTTGCGAACCGGTCGGAGCGCTCTCGACTTCAGGAGCACGTCGCGCGGAGCGGCGCGGGTACGCATCGTGGTCAGACCTTCCGACCAAGATGCTAGTGGGAGTGCGGCGCGGCTGGAATCGGGTCGCTAGTGTATGCAGCCTCGGTGGTGTCCCCGACGGGAGTAGCCTCGGCGCAGAGGCCCGGGTATAGCCCGGGGGCATGCATTGCGGACGAGCAGATCGAACTCTGAACCAGTGCACGGAGGTGGCGGTCCCCACGAGGGTGACAATGACGATTGCAGTGTTGAACGAGGCCGTCGATCTTGGCCACGAGGTCTCGGACGCTACGGAACGTCTCCCGACGACCGACACGCTGCATGATGACGTTGAACCAGCTTTCCACCCGGTTGAGCCAGGAGGCATAGGTCGGGGTGTAGGGCGCGTGACGAGCTTCTTGCGGACGGAGGCATCGATATGGTGCAAGAACTGCAAGAACTCCCGGTGACGATGCTGGCACCTACACCGGGTGAGCGCCCGGCCAGGGGGCAATGTCCAGCGCCGCGAACAACGTAGTGGAGCGCGCCGAAGTACGGCGCAAACTCTCTGAAATCGTCGAGGCAGGCACAGCAAGAGTGCCTCCGCGCGACAAGATCTCTCAACCGGGAGGTGTGCGAATGTTCCCCCAATTCCACCGGTCGGTTCTCAGCGGGATCATCGCGGTGGCCGTGGCTTTGACGTGGACAGCGGGCCCAACGGTCAATCCCGCCGGCGCGCAGGCGCCGCCTGTCATAAAGGCCGGTGGCCTCTTCACGTTTCACGGCGACTGGTCCAAGATCCCGGCGGCGACCATCACGGTCTTCTATCCGGCGCAGTCCTCCTGGCAATTCCTGACCAGCGGCTCGCACCCCGGCAATAAGGAGGTGCTCGCCGGTACCAGATGTCAGACCTGTCACCAGGATCAGGAGAAGACGCTCGGAGAACGGCTCGTCAAGGGTGGGGCCAGGGAGCCCGACCCGGTCGCGGGCAAACGAGGCTCCGTGGACGTGTCGGCCCGTGCCGCGTTCGACGACCAGTACATCTACTTACGATTCGAGTGGGCAGCCCCGCGACCGGGGGTGGGCCACGAGTTGTGGCGGTTCGACGGATCGCGATGGGTGCCGTGGGGCGGTCCGAAACCCGAAGCGACCAAGCGCAATATTCCCGCCAGTTATGAGGATCGACTGGCGTTGATGCTCACTGAGCGGAATGTCCCGGCGGCTGATCACGCTCAGACTGGATTCAACCAGGCTGGATGCTTCATTGCCTGCCACAACAGCATGCGCAACATGCCGAACGCGGTCACTGGCGATCGGGTGCGGAACCATCCGTACCTCGGCACGGGCGGGCTCGGCGTCTCGGACATCCGACATTACCTCCTCCTCACCCGGGCTGCGACCGACGAGACCGGCGGGTGGGACAAGGTCAAGACAGCAACTGAGATCGAACGGCTGAAGGCCGAGGGATCCTTCCTCGACCTGTGGCAGTGGCGAGCCTTCCGGTCGGGCCCGCTCGGGTACGCCACCGACGACTACGTGCTGGATTATCGCCTGACCGACGCGGGCAGGTACCCGTATACAACTCCCGCGCGTCCCTCGTTCATGTACGATCAGACCAAGACGGGATTCCGGGCGATTCCCGAAGCCCGCTACACGGAATTACTGCCCCAGCTACCGTTGATCATGGGAGTCAACGCAGTGCCACTCGATCCTTCCGCCAGTTTCGCAGTCGGGGATCTCCTGCCACGGCCCATCCTTCGCACCCCCGAAGGCAGCGCCGCTGATATCATGGCCAACGCGTCATGGCAGAACGGGCGATGGGTAGTAGAACTTCGCCGCAAACTCGTGACCGGCAACGCGGACGACAAACCGCTCAAACCCGGTCGCGTCTACAGGTTCGGGATAGCGTTGTTCGACGACAACGTGGAGAGTAGGTATCACCTCATCTCGTTCGTCCATACGCTCGGCTTGGGAGAGAAGACGACCGCGACGGTGCGCGCCGTGCGGGTCGGCCGCTAAGGACTGCAGCGTCTGGTAGGGCACGGTGTGAGTCACTCGCGAGACGGCCATGAGAACGGATGATCGAAACGAGCTGGTCCCGCTCGGAAGGCGACAACGTCAACTCGGGCATCGGTCGGCCTCTAGGTGTGGGCTGCTTCCTTCCCCCAACGAGGAGCCTACGCCGGGCGACTAAATAGTCAGGTTATTCTCGGGACGCTACACTAGGCCCGCGTGGCTTGCCGCCGTCCGCCGAGCCAGCGGTTGGCCCACCTCTGGACTTCGTCCACCACCCGCTTGAGATCGCGGCCCTTCTCGGTGAGCTCGTACTCAACCCGGACAGGGGTCTCAGGGTACACCCGGCGGGCGACGATGCCTTCGGCTTCGAGCTCTTTGAGGCGCTCGGACAGCAGCCGGTCATGGAGCCCCGGGACCACACCGAGGAGATCGGAGAACCGCCGAGGGCCGTCCAGCAGCGCACGGATTAGAGCCCCGGTCCACCGTTTGCCGACCAGTTCGATGGCGCGGTGATAGAGTGGGCAGATCCGGTGCATCTTCTCTGTGCGACGGCCCATGTTGCCTCCACAGCGCAGGCTAACACAGGAGAAGAGACTTGACAAGCAGAAGGAGCCTCGCCATAATGGGCCTACTAAACACAAGTAACTACCTCCAAGAAAGTAGTCTCTGGCAGAGGAGGACGAGGAGCATGCAGTGGACCATCGACCCCAGCCATACCAGCCTGGAGTTCGCGGTGCGGCATATGGGTCTCTCGACCGTGCGGGGGCGCTTCCGGAAGCTCAGCGGGGCCGTCCAGGTCGAGGATGGGACGCTGAGGGCCATCGAGGCGACAATCGATGCGGCCAGCATCGACACCGCAGAAGCGCAGCGGGACGATCACCTGCGTTCTCCGGATTTCCTCCACGTCGCCAAGTACCCCGTAATCACTTTTCGAAGTACGACAGTGGAAGCCCGGGGCCGGGGGCGGTATCTGGTGACCGGAGAACTCACGTTGCGGGGCGAGGCGCGCACCGTCACCTTTGACGTCGAGACCACAGAGCCTGTGACCAATCCCTGGGGGAACCGCCGGGCCGGGGCGACTGCCAGTGGCACGCTGAACCGGAAAGACTGGGGGCTCACCTGGAACAAAGTGCTCGAGTTCGGTGCCCTCCTGGTCGGCGAGGAGATTCACTTCACTTTGAACGTCGAGGCGACGACACCGCTCCAGGTCGCGGCCTAGGCATGGCCACGCCCCGGTTGCCCGCACTTGCCCTTGGCGGCTCTGTATCCCTGGGCCCGGTCAGCCTCACGGTGAGGTCACTCGAGCGGTCACTGGGGTTCTATTGCGACATCCTGGGGTGCCGCATCCGCCGACGCGACGCCACGATGGTCGAGGTAGGCACCGAGCAGACCACGCTGCTCGAGCTCTGGGAGCGGCCTCAAGCCAAGCCGCGCCCGCCCCGCACCACGGGCCTCTACCATGTCGCGTTCCTCCTACCGACTCAGGCCGATCTGGCCCGTGCGCTCCAGCGTCTCGTGGCGCTGCGCTACCCGATCGAGGGAGCGTCCGACCATCTGGTCAGCGAGGCGGTCTATCTGGCCGACCCCGACGGGCATGGCATGGAGATTTACGCCGACCGGCCGCGGGATGCCTGGCCGTACCGGAACGGCCTGTTGGAGATGGCCACGGTCGCCCTCGATGTGGACGACCTGATGAGCGCGTTGAAAGCCGATCCCCGGCCGTGGACCGGTCTGCCGGAGGGCACGCGCATCGGCCACGTCCACCTGCGGGTCGCCGATCTGGACGCGGCAGAGGCATTCTACCGCGACGTGCTCGGCTTCGACCTCATGGCGCGCTACGGTGAGGGCGCCTGCTTCCTCTCGGCTGGCGGGTACCACCACCACATCGGGCTGAACACCTGGGCAGGAGTCGGCGCGCCGCCCCCGCCGCGGGGCGCGATCGGGCTCAGACACTTCAGCGTCGTGCTGCCCGGCGAGGCACAGTTCGGCGCGGTGGCAGACCGGGTGCGAGCTGCAGGGATCACGGTCCTGGAGCATCCGAGTGGCCTGCTGGCCCGCGACCCGTCGCACAACGGCGTGCTCCTTACCACGCCGACGCGGGCAAGTCCCGCATAGCCCGGGGCGGGTCAGGACAGCGTGAACGCCTCGTGGACCGCCGAGGGCTGGCTGCCGCCCGTCGTCAGGCCTCCTGCGGGGACGTAGATCGCGTTTCCCACGGTGACCGCGCCGGTGCCGTGCCGTGGCGTTCGCATGGGCGCCATCACGGTCCACCGATCCGTAGCGGGATCGTACGCCTCGTTGTCGGGGAACACGTGCCCCGTGGTCTCGCCGCCTACCACGAAGATGCGTCCGCCGAGTGCGGCTGCCGCCACGCCGCTGCGCGGGGTGGGCAACGGCGCCCGCAACTCCCACTTGTCGGTCCTTGGATCGTAGAGGTGGTGCAGACTGGTGTTGTTGGCGAACGTGGTGAATCGGCCACCGATGGCGTGGATCTTGCCATCCACCACGACCAGGCCGAGATGATCACGGCCGTTGGGCAGCGGAGCCCGCTCGCTCCACGAGTCGGTCTCTGGATCGTAGACATCGTGGGCTCCGACGCTGGCCTCGTCGCGTCCACCAACCAAGTGCAGTCGCCCGTCGAGCATGACCACGGACATGGCTCCGCGCCTCGCGCGGAGGGGCCTGATGGCCCGCCAGTGGTCCTGCGACGCGTCGTACTCATAGGCGTCGCTGATGGGGTTGCGGTTCTGCTCGATGAATCCCCCAAATGCGTAGATCCTGCCACGCAAGCCCACGACCCCCACGTGATTCAGCCCGCGCGGCATCGGAGCCAGGTCGCGCCACCGGTCGGTAGCCGGATCGTATTCCTGATTGAACGGCTGATCCACACGGCCCATGGCATAGCCTCCGAGCACGTACACCTTCCCGTTGAGCTCCGCGACGCCCACCTCAGTACGAGGAAACGGAAGCTGCGCTCGTGGGAGCCATCGTCCACCGCCGGTCTGAGCCAGATCGAACGGAACCGCACCGGCTCGGACCGGGGCCACCGAGCCCTCTCGCCATCCCACCGGCAGTCCAGCGATCGCGGCGGTCCACGCCAGTGCGGCCGCGCGCCGCACGAACTCCCGGCGCGTCGCGCGGCTGTCATCGCGTCCGCTGCATCCACACTCGAGGCTGTGCATGCGACTCACCCCCCGTTTGGCCATCCCTGTTCACCGTGCGGGCGGCTGGCCCTCCTGGCGGGGCTCCACGGCCAGACCACCTTGCGTCGTCCGAGCGGGCAGGAAATGAGTGGATCACTGATCTGGTGTGGTACGCTTCAAGGGTGACCAAACACGTCGATGTGGCCGTCGTCGGCGCAGGGATCCTCGGCCTGAGTGTCGGTTACCACCTGCTGTCGCGACAGCGATCCCTGCGGGTGGTGATCGTTGAGCAGGCCCCGGTCGCGGGGGCCGGCAGCACCGGCAAGGCCACCGGCGGGATTCGCTGTCAGCATGCCTCGGAGGTGCTCGTCCGCCTCTCGATGGCAAGCATCGACGAGTACCGGAACTTCGAGCGGCTGACCGGCGTAGACGTCGAGTTCGACGATGTGGGGTATCTCCTTTTCGCGTCCACCCCGCATGCGGCCGAGCAGCTCGCCGAGACTGTGGCCATCATGCGCCGGTGCGGGGTCGCGGTGGAGGCACTCGACGCCGGCGCGATCGCCAGGCGGTGGCCGCATCTGCGCACCGAGGGCATTCGCCTCGGCTCCTGGACGCCCGGGGATGGCCACGCCTCGCCGCATGCGGCCGTGACCGGGTACCTCCAGGCCTACCGCAGACTCGGTGGCCGCATCGTCTTCGGAGAAAAGGTCGTGGGCATCGAGGTCGCGTCCGGTTCGGTCACGGGTCTGCGCACGGCAGATCGGACCATCGAGACGCCGGTCATCGCGAACGTCGCTGGGGTCGAGGCGGCCCAGCTGGCGCGATCGGCCGGCCTCGACCTGCCAGTGAGACCCTACCGCAGACAGGTCGCAGTGCTGGCACCGCTGCGGCTCGGAGACGGCCGGGTCCCCTTGACGATGGACGTCGACTCAGGATGGTACCTCCATCAGCAGCGTGACGGCACCATGCTGCTGGGTGGCATAGACAAGGACACGCACCCCGGGACGCAGGAGGTCGTGGATGCCGGGGTGATCGACCGGCTCCTGGAACTCGGGATGCGGCTCATCCCGCGCCTGGCGGCGGCGCGCCTGGTTCGCTCGTACGCGGGGCTTCGGGCGCTCACCCCCGACGACCTGCCGATCCTCGGCCCCGCACCATGGCCCCGGGGGCTGTTCTGCGCGTGCGGGTTCGCCGGCCACGGCTTCATGCACGCGCCTGCGGTCGGAGACCTGCTGGCGCGGTGGATCCTCGACGGCGACCCGGGGATGTCAGGGCTTGACGCCTGCCTTCCTGACCGGTTCCTCAGGACGAGTACGAGCCTGCAATAATCCAGACGGCCGAGACCGTCTTTATGACCGGACGGCACACCGACGGGGGGAAAGGTTGCCGCAGCCAGCGGGTTGGCCGCGCCGGGGGTTCGAAGAAGTCGTCCGCCCTCATCTGGAGTACCTGTACGCGCTCAGCGTGCGGCTGACCGGCAATCACACCGATGCTGAAGACCTGGTACAGGACGCGCTGCTCCGGGCGTTCCGTGGTTTCGCCCGGCTGCGCAACCACCAGCAGCCCCGATTGTGGCTGACCCGGGTGCTGACCACCGCCTTCTACGACCGACCACATGGCAGTCGTGAGCATACTGCGGTCAACGTGGATGAGGCGTTCGACCTCTTCGACACCATCGTTGAAAAAGACCGATTTCCGTACTCCGACAGGGTTCACCTGGACTTTCTGGACCTGTTCGACGACACGAAGGTGATCGAGGTCTTGCAAAGGATCCACCCCTCGCACCGTGCCGCCCTGATTCTGGCCTACGTATACGCCTACAAGACACGGGAGATCGCCAAGATCACCGGTGCCCCGTTGGGCAGGAGGCGATCATGGCCTCGGTCCGCGAGGCCTACCGTGCGGTCATCGGGGCACGGAGCACTGTAGCGGAACGGCTCTACGATCCCGAACAGCTGGCCCTGCTGCCGCGCGGGGCCATCGAGCAGGCGCTGGGCGTGGGCAATCCCGTGCGCGCCGCCGGGCTGCAACCAGGGGAGATTGTGGTGGACCTGGGCTGCGGTGGGGGCATCGACACCATCCTGGCCGCACATGCCGTGGCACCCGAAGGCAAGGCCATCGGGCTGAACATGCTGCCGGAGATGCTGGAGGTCGCGGCGCGCAATGCCCGGGAGGCCGGTGTGCGCAATGTGGAATGGCTGCGCGGGGAGATCGAAGCGATTCCTCTGCCCGACGCCAGCGTCGACGTCGTCATCAGCAACGGGGTGGTCAACCTCTCACCGCTCAAGTCGCGGGTGTTCGCCGAGATCTTTCGCATCGTGCGCGCGGGCGGGCGCATGGTCGTGGCCGACATCATGGTGGATGAGGATCTTCCCACAGAGATCCTGACCAGCGCCGCCGCCTGGGCGGGGTGACTGTCCGGTGCCCTGGCGGAGCGTGTCTTCGTCAACAAGCTGCAGAAGATCGGGTTCGCTGAGATTGAACGCGGAGAGGAGTCGCCGTTCGGCGTGGACGAGTGCGAGCAGTATCCGCTGTTCACACCGGAATTGATTGCGCTGATGCGGCGGCTCATCCCGCCAGAACGCCAGTCGAAGACGGCAAAGTCGGTCATCTTCACCGCGAGAAAGCCATAGCTCACACTGCCCGTCTCTTTAGGGAGCGTGGACAATGGAAATGCACCATGGCCTGGATCAAGACGCTGGATGAAGGCGAGGTCGGCGGGTTGCTGCGCCAAGTCTATGAAGCCGAACTGGCCCGACTGGGATTCGTCATGAGAAGACCTGCTTGACGGCGGTGGTGAAGGAGTCGAAGGGCCTGTGCCAGATCCGGCTTGATGGACAGCGCCTTGGTAGCCTCCATGAGGTGGCCAATGCCATCGTGCCCGTGGGCTGGCCGCCGATGAAGGATCTGATGGCGAAGTCATCGAGTACAGGGTTCCAATCTACGTCTGAGGTGGCTGTTCGGCCGCCCGTGCGGTGACCGAGCAGGACCTAGAGTGTCCTGTTTCACATTAGTGTTGACAGTGAAGGAGGGTCAGATGACGTATCCTTCCCGTTGGATACGAACCCCTCATGGGGTGACGGGGAGGACCGGCCATGACCCTCGACGACAGTGTACACGGATTCCGCCTGCGGGTGATAGCCCGCGCGCAGGCGCTGGGGAACGTCAGCCAGGCCTGCCGGGAGGCGGGGATCTCCCGCACGCTGTTCTATCGCTGGCGGAAACGGTACGTGGCCTACGGCCCCGACGGCTTGCATCCCCGCCGTCAGGGGCCACGACCCGGTCGGCCTCCGTCTCTGAGTGTGCACGTCGAGCGGGCGATCCTGGCGCTGGCCCTGGCTTGGCCTCCGTGGGGGCCAGCTCGGCTGGCGGCCCAACTGGCGCGGCCTGAGTACGGCGGGTGGCGCGTGGCGCCGGCCACGATCTACCGGCTGCTGCGGCGCCGCGGCCTGCAGACCCGCTGGGAGCGCCTGGCCGTGCTCGAGGTCCACAGTGCTCGGAGCGCCGGGCTCCTCACGGAACCGACGCGCCGACACCTGGCGCGGTCCTACCAGCACATCGAGGCGACCACGCCCGGCGAGTTGGTCTGCCTGGACACGTTCTACATCGGCAAGCTCAAAGGGGTCGGCAGGGTCTGGCAGTACACGGCCTGCGATGCCGCCTGCTCGTATGCCGTGGCGCAGGTCTCGACGGAGTTCTCGGCCCGCGCGGCGGCGCGCTTCCTGACGACCCGGGTACTGCCCGCCTATCGCGCGGCCGGCTGGCCAGTACAGCGCCTCCTGACCGATCGGGGCAACGAGTACCGCGGCGTCTTCGATCAGGCCTGTCGGGCACACCGCATCCCGCACACGCGGACCCAACCGCGCCATGCCTGGACCAACGGCTTCGTCGAGCGCCTGCAAGGCACCATCTTGAGCGAGCTGTGGCGCATCGAATTTCGTCGGTGCTTCTTCACCCGCGTGGCGACAATGCAGAATGTCTTGGACCGATACCTGGCATCACCGGGAAGCGAGGCCCAGTGTCCTCGCCAGGAAGGCCGCCAGATCGGCTACGGCGTCCCAGCCGAATCGCGGGACGCCGCCGGCGATATCGAGATCAGGACCGGCCCCATCGGCCACCACTGCGATGATGGGACCGGCCGGCGCCGGCCGGTCCGAGCGCACGCCTGCGCGCACCACCAAGACCTTGGGCAGGGCGGATCGGCTGTAGCCCTCGACCAACACGCACCCGGCACCGGTGATGTCGGACAGCAGTGCTTCCAGCGGCACCTCGGCGCCGTCACTGCGCCGGACGACGGCGCCGCCTGGTCCGGCCAGCACGGTCTGGACGGCCCCGGCCCGCGCCGCGCGGGCGGTATCGGTGCCTTCCGTCTCTGCGGCGTCGAAGTGGACGTGGTGCTTGACCACGGCGACGGAGATTCCCAGCCGTCGGAACTCTGGAATCAACCGCTCGATGAGCGCCGTCTTGCCGGCCCCGGTCGCGCCGACGACGCCGATCGCCACTGGTGTGGGTTGCGGTGCGACGGGGAGCGCTCCCGGGATCAGCAGACGCACCGTCACTGGCGCGCCCGCAGCCAGGTCGGCGTCCTCGGGCCCGATCTCGATCAGCGCGTTGGCGTCGCTGGCCGAGCGGAGCGTCGCCGTCCCCTGCCCCGGGAGAGGTGTAACCGTCACCCCGCGCTCCCCGAGGACGGCCCGGGCCCACAGGTGACGCTTGCGCCCCGTCCTCACCCGTAACGGCGCCGCCAGCCAGCCCCGCACCGCGGGCCGGTGCAGGTCGGGACAGCCTAGCATGGCACGCAGGGCCGGCCTGACCAGGACCTCGAACGCGATGCGAGCGGCCCCGGGCGTGCCGGGCAGGGCAAACACCGCACAGCCCCCCGCGGTGCCAAAGGCGACCGGCGCGCCCGGCTTCATGGCCACGCCAGCGAAACGCAGCGTCACGCCCACGCGTCTCAGGGTCTGGCGCACATAGTCCCGTTCACCCACCGAGACGCCACCGCAGATTACGAACGCATCGGCGTCCAGCCCCTCTCTCACTTTGCGCTCCAGGTCCTCGGGGTGATCTCTGGCCACGCCCAGCAAGCGGGGCAGCGCGCCCGCCGCTCGGACTTCCGCGGCCAGCACGTAGGAGTTGCTTTCCCGAACCTGACCAGGGGCCAGAGACGCCTCTGGTGGGACGAGCTCATCGCCGGTGGCCAGGATGCTCACGCGAGGCCGACGCACCACGGGCACAACGCTACGTCCGAGCGCGGCCAGCAGGCCCAGGTGCCCGCTGGTCAGCTCAGTGCCGGCACGCAACACCGTCTCCCCGGCGCGCGCATCTTCTCCGGAGGGGAAGACGTTGCGCCCGGACACTGCGGGGCCGGTGACGATCACCTCATCGTCGCGCCACTGGAGCAACTCGTTGGGGATCACCGCGTCGGCGTCCGCAGGGAGTGGTGTGCCGGTGGCGATGCGCACAGCCTCTCCGGGGCCGAGGGCGCGCGGCCACACCTGCCCCGAATAGATCGTCCCGACCACCCTGAGCGTCACCGGCGCGTCCGGACCGGCACCGGCGACATCGGCAGAGCGCACGGCGATCCCGTCCATGGCCGCGCGGGGAAACGGGCAGAGGTCCTCGCCCGCCACCATGTCCTCGCCCAGGACGCGACCAGTGGCATCGGCCAGGGGAACGGTCTCGACCGGCTGGCGCGAGACGGAGTCCAGGACCAGGCGCAGCGCCACCTCGACGGGCGTCGCCCGCGGGGTCGAGGCTGGCTCGATTTCCACGCGTCCTACCACGGAGGGAGCGATTCCCCGCTTACGCTGGAACCACCTTCACCTTGGTGTCGTAGAAGACCGCGCTGGCACCCACCTGATCGGTCAGGCAGGTGTTGGTCAGCTTTGGGTCGGTACGGAAGACGGCGTTGGCGTGGACGCCCGCCCGCCGCCGGGGATCACCGGGGATCCGACGGCCGTCGATGACCACGTCGGAAGCCCCGCTGGCCCACATGCCGTAACCCACCGGGAATGCGATCACGCCGGGCCGGATGCCCTCGGAGACCTTGACCCGGCCGACGATGGGGATCTTCTGGCCGTTCTTCAGGTCCCACTCACCGGTAGGGTTGGTCGCGGACAGCACGCGAACGCGGTCGCCGTCCCGGAGTTTGCGGGCCTCAGCATCCCTGGGATGCATGACGATGTAGTTCTCAGGCAGGACGCCGGTGAGCCAGTAGTTGGTGATCGTCCGGCTCTTGGTGTGCAGGATGATGCGGTTGGTGATGAGGTGCAGGTCGTAACCCCAGGCTTCGTCGCGGATCGGCCGATCCTGGCTGTCCGCCACCGGGTGGTAGCCCGGCGCACCGGAGTAGTACCACCCCGTGAAGGCGCTCTTGCTGGTCGCCGCCTTCTCGAGGTAGAGGTTGACCATACTGCCGTAGTGGCCGCGTAGCTTGTCACCGTCGAAGGCCTGCTGATGATCCATGAAGCGCCCGCCACGGTTGAGCACATAGACGACCTTCCGCCACCAGCGCTCTCCTAGGATCGCGCGCCACCGGGCAGGGTCGAAGACCGACCGGGGCAGGTGCTGGCGCGCCGCGAGGAAGATCTGTTCCTCTTCCGGCGAGGCATCCGGCACCTCATCGCCGGCCCGGTCGCCGAACGCGACGTTGGCCACAGCCCGAATGTAGAGGTCATCGGGGCGCACGAGATCCTGACCCGGCCCGAAGGCGTCTCTGCCGAACCCGGACAGACCTAGCCGCTCGGCGATAGCCAGCATCAATGCTTCGAATGAGGCCGGCATCTCCTCACCAAAGACCCGCACGGGCCGCACAAGCGGTGCGATGACCGGGCTGTAGACCGGCGCCACCTTGGGCAGCACGTTGGGGTGCGTCCCGTGAAAGTCCCAGCGCTCCAGGAACGACAGGTCGGGGAAGATGTAGTCGGCGTACATCGAGGTGGGGCCGATGAGGATGTCGCAGGCGATAAACAGCGGGATCTTGTTGGGATCCGCCAGGATCTCGATGTTGGTGTGCCCCGCCGGCAGGGCGTAGGTGGGCGCGCCGCAGTAGAGCAGCAGGATCTTGATCGGGTACGGGTACCCCTCGGCTGCGGACGGGAGCAGCTCCTGGTAGATGTCGCTGGCCAGCGGGTACCACTGGCGCTTCGCCGGGTAGCCTGCGAACAGGGTGGAGTCTTCGTACTTCTCCTCCTGACGGATCAACCCCGTCCCAAACGGCGTCATCCGATTGGCGTGCATCGCGCGCAAATTGAACGGTGCACCGGGGCGACTGCCTCCTTGATCGTAGGCACTCGCCCAGGTGGCTCCGCCCTTCCAGTCGTAGTTGCCGATCAATGTGTTGAGTGCCAGCCAGGCGAGCACGTTGTAGAACCCGTTGGTATGCTGGCTGCAGCCGCGGTGCACGTCTACGACGGCGCGCTTACCATGGCTGGTGAACTCCCGGGCCAGCTCGACGACGTCCTCGGGCCTCACGCCTGCCAGCCCGGCCCATCCGGCGATGGAGCGCTTCCGGGACTCCTCGTAAAGGATTTGCAGGGCGCTCTTGACCGGGATGCCGCTGACGAAGGCATCGACCAGCAGGTCGCCCTCGACCGGAACCCGTGCATCATACGGGTCCACAGCGACTGGCCGGCCGTCCCGGAGCACCACGAACAGGTCGCGGTCGGAGACCCCCGCCTCGGCCGCGCGCAGGAACCGGCCGGGCCGCCCGTCCTCGATCTTCACCAGCCAGGCTCCGTTGCTCCACGTGGGCTCACCGTCCGCCGCGGCGGCGGCCCGGTTGGCGTTGGCGAGATATCTGGCATCGTAGCGCCGGTTCTCAATGATCCAGCGGATCATGCCCATGGCGATGGCCGCCTCGGTGCCGGGCTTGTTCGGGAGCCACTTCCAGGCCTTGCTGGCCGATCGCGAGAATCGCGGGTCCACCACCGCGATCCTCAGCCGGCCGTCGGCGATCCCCTTGGTCAGCTTGGCCGCCCGCAGCGGCGGGCCGTAGTTGGCTTCGAGGGGGTTGGCGCCCACGAAGATGATGAACTCGGCGTGTTCGGTGTCGCCCTGCCAGTAGAACTTGCGGCCACCGGTCCAGGCGCCGCTGACGTACTGGTCGCTCATCGCCTTGCTGGCAAAGTACAGCGAGCCTTGGCAGACCGTGGTGTGGCCGTGGCGGTTGACCGTCCCGAAGGCATCGGCGGCGAACCGTGTCACGAAGTCGCCGCGACCGCCCTTCTCGCGGCCCTTCCAGTAGACGAACTGGTTGTTCTTGGGTCCGAGGTCGGGGTGGTCGGGATCGATCAAGGTGTGGAGATAGGCGCGGTACTTGGTCTTGAACTGCTCCACGGTCATGGCCTTGCGCTTGATCTGCGCCACGTCCGCCGCCATGGCTCGCATGACGCCGGGGTCGCGTAGGGCGTAGACGTCCTTGAAGCCCTCGACCACCCGGTTCTCCTCTCCGGGGATGTCGGCGAACAGCCGACCGCCGTTGACGATCTCGGTGATGGCCTGATCCCAGGGGATGCTCTTCCACCTGTTCGAACCTCTGGGGCCGGCGCGCTTGAGCACCGTCCGGATCCGGTAGGGGTCGTAGACGGACTGGATGCCAGCCTGCCCTTTAGGGCAGATCGCCCCGTTGACCCCGGCCAGATCGGCCACCGGCGTGCGATACGGCAGGTGGGGGACCAGAGTCCATGGACTCAGCGGATTGCCTTCGATCTTGACGGCCACACCCCGCTCCAGGTACACCTTGATCCCGCACCCCGTGTTGCACTGCAGGCAGACCGAATACAGGGTGCTCTCGGGCCGCCCGTAGGGGTACGGTGCGCCTCCCGCGGGCGCCGCTTCCGCAGGCTGTGCACGGAGCAACGTCTCGGCGATGCGGCAGTAAGCCGCCGCGCCTCCCAGAAGGGCGGCGGAGGCCAGCAGCCCGCGGCGCGTGGTCGGTACAGACGTGTGCGCTGGCATCGCAATCCCTCCTCTACTTCCCATGGCAGGCCTGGCAGGATGCGGGTGTGCTTACGGCCATTGTCTTGCGGGATGCCGCGCCGATGTAGTAGACCCGCGGTTCGGTCTGCGCCGATTCGTTGAGCCGCATGGGCTGCTGTTGACTCCGCAACTCGGCCACCAGGCTCTCGCGGTCGTTGGCGTCCCCGAAGTACATGGCCCCGCCGATGCAGGTGCACACGCAGGCCGGTAGCAGTCCGGCCTCGATGCGGGACAGACAGAAGTGGCACTTGCGCCCGGCACCGATGGGCAGGGCGCCGTCAACCCGGGTCCAGAGGCGGCCGTACTCCACCCTGGGACGCGTCTCATACGCCTGGAGGGCCGGCGTGCCCTGGGTCCAGTACCGGCCGTGGTCGAACGAGAGCGCACCCTTGTAGGGGCATGCCTTCGCCGCGGCCTCAAACGCCTTCCGGTTGAACTTCTCGTAATCCACGGCCACGATACCGTCGGGGCGCTTCGTGATGGCGCCGGGGCTGGCGGCGTTGGCGGCGGGCAGACACGGCGGTCTGTCGCACTGCTGGCAGTTGGTCGGCATGAACCAGGCCTCGACGTCGGGGAACGTGCCCGATTCGACCTTCGGAACCGTCCGGTACGACACCCCGGGGGGCAGGCCGTTCTCGGCGGTACACGCGATGGTGCACGCATCGCACCCGATGCAGCGCCGGGTGTCGATGACCATGATCCACTTTCGCTGCTCGGGGGGCTTGGCGAGAGCCCGGTACAATTCGCGCTGCATGCGGATGAGCTGGTGCTCCCCCGGCCGAGGCTCGCGGATGGCCGCCGGGGGCGCCGCGGCAGCCCGCACTCGCCGACCCGACGCCCCTGCGGAGAGCGCGCCGCCGGTGCCGATCGCCACCGCCGCCGAGACGCTCTTCTTCAGGAAGGCGCGCCGCCCCACTGCCGGCGGCGCCGGAGAAGTGCCCGTCGCACACACGGTCCCACCACCTCCTGCGCGATGCCCGCCTTTGAGGCCAGCCTAGTAGGTGATGTCCCTAGGAAGGTATAGGGTCGGTACCCGATTTGGGCGTACGGCCTGCACCGTGGGCCTTGAGGCTGCTGTAGTCCTCGGGGGTGTTGATGTTGCGGAGGGTCTCCAGGCCCGGGCTGAGCACGGCCAGCTCCGCCTCTTCGATGCGCCGGACCCGCAACTCGCCCAGCACCTCGGACATTCGGAGGCCCCCCGCCGCGAGCCGCCGCTCGAGCGCGGCCAGGGCCGAGGTCGCGTAGACTGCGTGCAGGGGATGCCATCGGCCGCCCGCCCACGGGACGACCGCGTCGTATCCACGGGCCAGCGAGGTCATCCAGGTGACCACGCCCGCCGATAGATGCGGAAGATCGCAGGCAGCCACGAAGGCCAGGGGTGTGGCGACAGCCCGCAGGCCGGTGCAGAGGCCCACGAGTGCGGCCCGGCGCGGGTCGGCATCGGTCACGACGCGCACACCCAGGGACGCGTAGCGAAGCGGCGTCTTGGTGACGACCATCAGATCGACGCAGGCGGGGCGGAGCGCCTCAATCACGTGTCGCACTAGGGGCAGGCCGGCGAACTCGAGAAATGCTTTGTCGCGGCCCATGCGGTGGCTGTCGCCACCGGCCAGCACGACGCCCGTGACAGCAGGAGCCATTGGCGCACCACGGTACCGGCTTGGGTTGCTCCTCGCGCGCACCGCCAGCATCAGCGTAGCACGGCCGGGGCCGCCGCGGCCGGGTGAGAGGCCGCCAAGTCGTCCATGCATCCATGATCGGTCGGCCACCCGATGTCCGCCAGCGGCGAGACGGTGTAGACTGCCATCGAATGCAGAAGTTTGAATACTATTCGAGTCGGAGCGCAGGCATGAAGTCGCGGTTTGCAGCGGAGGCCACGATCTTGCGAGCCCTGGGCCATCCAGCCCGTCTGGCGATCCTGGAGGTGCTCCGCCACCGGCCGGCGTGCGTCTGTCATCTGACTGCGGCATTGCACCGTCCGCAGGCGTACGTCTCGCAGCAACTGGGGGTGCTGCGCGACGCCGGCCTCATCGAGGGTCAGCGAGACGGCGCCTTCGTCTACTACTACTACCGGCTCAGGAACTACGGCGTGCTTGGCATGCTGGACCTCGCCACCCGGCTTCTGGGCCGCGCACCTGAGGCCACCCCGGCGGCGGGGCCGCTCGCCGGGTGTGAATGCCCCCAGTGCGCCGTCGGCGAGGCTCCCGCGAAAGGAGCCGGTGCGTGATTACCGATCTGCTCACCGCAGGCCTGGTAGCCCTGCGCGACTACGTGGCCCTGCACGTCTTGACCTGTCTGATCCCGGCCTTCCTGCTGGCCGGCGCCATTGTCGCCTTCGTCTCAAAGGATGCCGTCATGCAGCGACTGGGAGCGGCCGCCTCCAAGACCGCGAGTTTCTCCACCGCCGCGGGCGCCAGCTTTTTCCTCGCTGCGTGCTCGTGCACCGTGATCCCGGTCTCTGCGGGGCTCTACTACGGGGGCGCCGGGGTCGGTGCGGCGTTCATCTTGCTGTGGGTCGCTCCGGCGTCTAACCTGTTGTCCCTCATTTACACGGGGAGCATCCTGGGTGCCACGATGGCCTGGGTACGATTGCTTGCGGCCCTGCTGATGGCGTTCGTGGTGGGATGGGTCATGATCCTGGCCTTCGGGAAGAAAGAGGTTCGGCGCGCAAGCACCCCCTCAGGCGACCCCAGGGCGCGAATCCTCAGCACGACCGATCTCGTGCTCCTGGGGCTGCTGGTCCTCTCCCTGCTGGCTCCCAACTACCTGGTCCCACGTGGCCCCTACAGTCAGAAGGTGCTGCTCTGGGCGGTGGCCACCGCAGGGGTTATGGCCTACGCCAGGTGGTTCAAGACGAAAGAGGAGATCCGCCGCTGGCTGGGCGAGACCTGGTGGTTCGTCCGGATCATCTTCCCTCTGTTGTTGCTCGGCGTCTTCATCGTGGGCGTCATCGGCGCCGCACTGCCCCGCTCGTGGATCGAAGCGTACCTCGGCGGCTCCGGACTGCGCGCCTCGTTCTTCGCGACGATGCTGGGCAGCATCAGCTATTTCGCCACGATGACCGAGGCCCCGTTCGTGCACAAGTTGCTCGGACTGGGCATGGGAAAGGGGCCGGCCCTGGCGCTACTGCTCACTGGACCGGGGTTGAGCCTCCCCAACTGGCTGGCCATCGGGCGGGTGTTCGGGGCCGCGAAGGCCGTCGTGTACGTGGGCACCATCATCGTCCTGGGCACCATCGGCGGCTGGGTGGCCGGGATGTTCGTCTTCGGTCAGTGAGGAGGTGTGCGTGTGATTACCGTCGAGGTCTTCGGCCCGGGCTGCGCGCGCTGCCAGGCGACCCTGAAGGCGGTCCAGCAGAGCGTGCGGGCGTTGGGGATCGAGGCGACCGTGCTGGAGATCCACGACCCCAAGGAGATCGCGCGGGCGCGTGTGATGTTCACGCCAGCAGTACGCATCAACGGAGAGATCAAGTGCTCCGGCCGCGTCCCCGAGATCTCTGAGGTCACGGCCTGGCTGGCCACAGCCGCGGCCGCTTCCGAAGGGGCCTAGCGCCCCCGCGGGCGCACCGCCGGCCCGGGGCTCAACCGATCCGTCAGTCGATTACCAGCACCGCAGCGCCCTGCATCTCGCCGCGGCGCAGCCGGTCGAGAGCGTCGTTGGCGCCTTCCAGCGGGAACGGCACGACCTCGGTCCTGATCGGCACCTGGGGCGCAACCCCAAGCAGCGCCTCACCGTCCTGGCGTGTGAGATTGGCCACCGATCGCACCACCCGTTCGTGCCACAGGATCTCGTATGGAAAGGCCGGGATCTCGCTCATGTGGATGCCGGCGCAGACCACGTTCCCGCCCCTGGCGGTGGCGCGCAGGGCGGCCGGGATCAGGGCACCCACCGGCGCGTAGATGATGGCGGCATCGAGGGCTTCGGGCGGGCGCTGATCCGAATCGCCGGCCCACACCGCGCCAAGCCGGCGCGCGAAGGCCTGTGAGGCGCTGTCGCCGGGCCGGGTAAACGCGAAGACCTGCTTGCCTTCGAAGGCGGCGATCTGCGCCACGATGTGGGCGGCGGCGCCGAAACCGTACAGCCCGAGCCGCTGTACACCTTCCCCGATCATGCGGTACGACCGGTAGCCGATCAGACCGGCGCACAGCAGAGGTGCGGCGTCAGCGTACTCGTAGCCGGCCGGCAGCCGGAAGCAATATCGCTGGTCGGCCACGGTGTATTGCGCGTAGCCGCCGTCGAGCGTGTAGCCCGTGAATCGGGCGTTCTCACACAGATTCTCCCGGCCGCGCACGCAGTACCGGCAGCGGCCGCACGTCCAGCCCAGCCACGGGACGCCCACACGGTCGCCGGGCCGGAACCGGTGCACGCCCGGGCCCACCTCTACCACATCACCGGCGATCTCGTGGCCGGGGATCAGCGGCAACGCGGGATGGGGAAGCTCGCCGTCGACGATGTGGAGGTCGGTCCGGCACACCCCGCACGCGCGGACCCGGACGAGGACCTGGCCGGGGCCGGGTCGCGGGGTGGGCACGTCCCGCAGCCGCAACGGGACTCGGGAGGCGTCGAGCACCATGGCCTGCATCGTGGACGGGCGCACATTTGGGGGTTCTACGCGTGCCCCGAAATTCCCAGGGCCCGTGCAGGCGTTTGAAAGCCCGGTCGCTACTGGCTACGATGGGATGTGAGGCGAGCGATGCGTATGGTGCTTCCCCGTCTGCGTCCGTCGCTGGATGCCTATCCCGTCCGTGTCAACGGCCGTGACTTCGTGGCCCTCCACGACCCAGAGGGCGTGGCGGACAGCCCAGTGGTGATCCCATCGAGGGCCTTTCTGATTGCCACCCTGTTGGACGGCCGCAGGGACCTGCGCGACATCCAGGTGGAGTACGCCCGCTGGTCAGGCGGGGACCTGCTCTTCTCATGGGACCTCCAGCGACTGATCGACGACCTCGACCGCCATGGGCTGCTCGAGAGCGAAACGCTCCAGGCCAGACGTGAAGCCATCGAGGCCGCGTTCCGCGCCGCGCCGGTTCGTCAACCGGCGCATGCCGGCACGGCCTATCCGGCCGATCCGGATGCCTTGCGCAAGACGCTGGCCGGACACCTCGCGGAGGTCCGAACCGAGGAACTGGCCGATCTCCGCCCTCGGGGTATCATTGCCCCGCACATCGACCTGGCTCGAGGCGGGGGGTGCTACGGGTGGGCGTACGCCGCGCTCGCACCGCACCTCCCGCCAGCCTGCCTGCTGCTCGGCGTAGCCCACGCCGCGCCCCCGACGCCGGTCGTCCTCACGGCGAAACCCTTTGCCACGCCTTTGGGCGAGCTCCCGGTGGACGGCGTGGCCGTGGACTACCTGCAGGAGAGGCTCGGTGACCTGACCGTCCACGAGATCACCCATCGCACTGAGCACTCACTGGAGTTCCAGATGGTCTTCCTGCGCGCCATCGCTGGCGACCGGCCGGTGGCGGTGGTCCCGCTCCTCGTCTCGGCCTTCGAGCGGTGGGTGCCGCCAGGACGGACGCCCCGCGACGTCCCTGAGCTGGAGCGGGTCGTCGGGGCCATCTGCGACCTGGTCCGGCGCCGCGACGGCGGCATGGCGGTGATTGCCGGCGTGGACTTCAGCCACGTGGGCCCGCGGTTCGGCGACCGGGAACCGCCTGGGCCCGTACTCCAGTCGCGGACCTCGGTTCGAGACCGGGAGGTGCTCGACGCCATCGTGCAGGGAGACGCCGAGGCGTTCTGGCAGCGGGCTACCGCAGACGGCAACCGTCAGCGGATCGACGCGCTCTCGGCGGTGTATGTGACGCTGCGCGCCCTGGCGCCCACTTGCGGCAGACTCCTGCGCTACGGCCAGGCCGACGATCCCGCCGGCGGGATCGTCTCGTTCGCCGCCGTGGCGTTGCTGTAGCTACTGCTGCTGGAGAGGACGGTCCATGTTCTCAACCATACTGTACGCGACCGATGGCTCACCCCACGCCCGCAGGGCGCTCGACGTCGCCACGGACCTGGCGCGCCGCTACGGCGCCCGCGTCATCGTCGTGACAGCCTACGAGCCCCTGCCGCGCGACCTGGGCTCTCCGTACCTGGAGGAGCTGATGGCGAAGCGTCTGGCAGCCGCCGAAGCCCTGGCCCGCGAGGCCGCCAGCGTGCTGCAGGCGCAGGGTGTGTCGCACTCGGTCGAGGTGCTGGAAGGGCCAGCCGCCAGGGCCATCCTGGACGTCTCCCGGGTCCGCACCTGTGACCTGATTGTCATGGGGTCGCGGGGCCTCGGGCCGCTGGGGGCCGCTCTGCTCGGGTCGGTGAGCCTGAAGGTGGTGCAGGAGGCCTCCTGCCCGGTCCTGATCACCCGATAGCGGGATCGCGCCATTGCCCGGGCGGCGGATTCTGCTGATCATCCCCGACACGCGATTCCGGGCCCTGGCCCTGGCGCAGTTGCAGGAAGCGGGCTATGAGATGGTCGCGGTGCCGCGCCTGCACCATGCTCTGGCCCTGCTGCGTAGCGGCGCGTCTTTCGAGCTGGTGGCCGTTGACCTGTTCGGGGTTCGGGAGCGGGAGGGGGACCTGCACGACCTGCGTCGACAAGCCGGCTGCCCGATCCTGGTCATGGTCGGGGCAGCCGAGCTCCCACGCTGCCAGGCACTCGGCTTCACCGAGGTCCTAGCCCGGCCCTTCACCGTGGGCCAACTGGTTGCCCGAGCCGCGGGGTTGCTGGCGCAGGACCAGGAAGGCGGGTCTAGGCGCGAGCCTGCCAGGGAATAATCTCTCCGAAACCTCCGATAAACGGCAAACCCGCCGCGAGGCGGGGACGCAAAGCCGCGGGACCGGCTAGATGGGCACGCCTTTCCGGTTGGCTGGGTTGCCGAAGAGGATCTCCGTGTCTATGCGGGTCCTCTTCGTCATTTCTCCGCCCGGCCGTGGAGGATCGGGGTGGGGCGATGGACACCGAAGGCACGATCCTCGTCATCGACGATGACGAGCCCACGCGGGCGCTGCTCCGCCGGTTGCTGGCGCCGCGCGGCTACGTGCTGAGACTGGCCAGCACCCTGGAAGAGGGCCTGGCCGCAGTCGCCGATAGCCCCCCGGACCTCATCTTGCTCGACATCAAGATGCCTGATGGCGACGGCCGGCAAGCGTGCCGTCGTCTGCGCGCTCACCCTGACACGGCCGACCTGCCCATCATCCTCATGACGGCTCACCCCGAGAGCGGCAGACTGTGGCTCTTTGTCGGCGCCGACGCCATCCTGTACAAACCCCTGAGGCACGATGAGCTGCTCTCATGGGTGAGGGCCTTCGTCGGCGCCCGGCGCGCTCGGGCGAAGCTGGACCGGATCGAAACCATGCTCGTCTCGCTGGCGGCCTCGATCGAAGCGCGCAGTGAGCATCGCAGGGAGCACCTGAGCCGCGTTGCCTGGTACAGCCAGCAGCTCGCTCAGGCCATGGGGGTGGATCCCGAGGAGATCCCGATCATCCGACGGGCGGCCTTGCTGCACGACATCGGGATGATTGCCGTGTCGGACGCGGTGCTGCATCAGCCCCGTTCGCTGACCCCGGCCGAATTCGCGCAGGTCAAGCAGCATCCGGTGGTGGGCGCGGAGTTGTGCCAGTCTCTGCCCGACGGCGAGAAGGTGGCTGCCCTCATTCGGCACCACCATGAGCGGTGGCACGGCGGGGGGTACCCGGACGGGCTGTCGGGCAAGGACATCCCGATCGGCGCCCGCATCATCGCCGTGGCGGACGCGTTCGATACGTTGACCTCGGATCGCCCCTACCGCTCGGCGCTGACCGCCGACGGCGCGCTCGACGTGCTGGTCATGGGTGCTGGGGCGCAGTGGGATCCCGACGTGGTGGAGAAACTGGCCGAGATCGTCCGCCGTGGAGCCAGAGATGGCGCCGCGCCCGCTCAACCCATCGAGGGGCCCGCGCCAGACGCCGCTGCAGGCCCCTCGTCTTATCATCATCTGGAAGCGTTTATCAAGTACCTGCAGCTCACCGGCGACCGGCCCTAGGCTTGCCTACTTGCCGCCCTCAGTCCGCCGCTTGAGCCAGTCGCGCAGGTCGTCCACCTCCATCTTGTGCGCCCGCATGACTTCCTTCAACGTCTTGCTCGGAGGTGTGTCGGCGGGCAAATTCAACCCGGCGTAGATCTCCGAGACGGGAATGTTGAACGCCTTGGAGACGTCGGCGAAGATCATCCAGCCCTTCACCGTGTCCACGTCGTTGACGTTGATGGTGACTGCCTCGCCGGACTCGGTGACGCGGTCGCTGGTGTGCCACAGGCCGGCGGCCTTGGCGCCGTAGATCACACCCAGGAACAGCACCACGGCCAGCAGGCCGTAGACGTACGGATTGAGACGCATGGCAAGATCACTCCTTCGCTCAATAGTGTCGATGCTCACGCCGCCGTCGATCACTTCCCCGCAGGCAGACTGACTACCAGCGGAGGGGTCGGCGCCACGCGGGGCTTGGACCACGGCCACCGCAGCACCAGGTCCAGCGCGCCGCCGCGTGGGCAGGTGTCGATGCACTTCAGACAGTTGTTGCAGTCCACTGCGCTGATCCGATCGGCGGTGGCCACCGGCAGGTTCATCGGGCACCTGGCCTCACAGATACTGCAGCCCTTGCAGTAACTGGCGGTGCGCTCGATCTTCACCGGCGCGAGCTTGCCCACCAGGCCGATGATCGGTGAGAGGGGGCAGGCGTACCGGCACCACGGCCGCTCCACGAAGAACGACAGTACCACCACCGCTGCCAGGATGATCAGGCCGGGGCCCAGCGTGGCCTCCGCAATGTCCAGTGCCGTGATGTACGGATCGTAGGGCCGAAACACCATCCGGCCGACGACGATCGTCCCCCAGAGCAGGTAGGCGAGTACCACGTACTTGCCCCAACGGAGGTAGCGGTCGGCCCGTGCCAGCCCCGTCGCGCGTGCTCGGGCCTTGAGGGCCTTGGCGAACCTGGCCACGGGCTTGAATCGGCGCTCGAGAAGGCGCGTGAAGCCCATCAGCGCCTCCTGCAGCGTGCCGAAGGGGCAGATCCAGCCGCAAAAAGATGACTTGAGGAGGATCGCGCTGAGCAGCACGCCACACAGGACGATCAGATTCGAGGCATGGGCATGATGGATGTACTTGCCGGTCGCCAGCCACTGGTAGAGCGTCTCGATCCCCCCGAACGGACAGTACGCTTCAGGCGATGGAGGAGCGTTCAGGCTCCCCTCGGGTACCAGAGCATGGCGGACCGCCATGATCACGACGGTGGCCAGGAATCCGGCTTGCACCAGGTGTCGGGCGTTCTGAACGTTCCACAAGGCGGCGGGCCCCTTGGGTTTCCGCTTGATGGCTCCGAGCTGCACTCCCATCCTCGTGCTCCTTCACCGCGCGCAGCGCTGGAACGCCGGGAGGTGCGCCTTGATCGAGGCGTCACGCAGTCGGCTGAAGACCGCGATGATGTCGGGCTCCTTGACTGTCTTCTGGAGCCGGTCGTAGAGGGCGGCGTTTTGGATCTCCGCCTGGGCGGCGACCCTGCAGGCCTCGCCGATGGACGCCGGCGCCTGGACCTTCCCTGCCGCGGTGTCCGGCGGCACCGGGATGCCGTAGGCCGCAAAGAGCGCCGTCAACTCCGCGATGTGCTGTTCCTCGGCCCGCACGATGTTCGCAAATGGCCGCACCTCTCCAAACCTGACGATGACGGCCTGGTAGAGCGCACGCGTATGGTACTCGTCGTTGATCGCGGCGATGAGCGCCTGTCTCGTCTGGTCATCAACGGCGGCGCGGGTCGGTATCGCCGTGCCGGTCAGTATCAGCACCGCAGCGAGCAGACCCGCTGCCATCTTCACAGGGCTGACGCTGGCCATGATCATCCCTCCTTTGTTTGCCTGTCGCTGAGTCCCCCATCCGCCATGGTGGCCGGGGCCCCGGCGGGGCAGAGGCGGTCTGCCCCGCCGGGTGGTGCCGCTCGGGGCTAGCGCCCCGGGCCGGGACGACGCACTCCCCACCGCATGTGGCCAGGACGGCGCGCCATGGCGGGGTGTGGCCCAAATCCGGGGCCCATCCCCAAACGCGGGCCCATTGCCGGCGCTTGGCCTGGCCCGGACGCTCGGCCGAACCACGGGCCGGCCCGCAGCAGGGCGTCTGCCTGCGCCTTGTTGATCCGACCGGCCGCCAGAGCCTGGTTGATGGCAAACTTCCGGGCGTTGGCCATCGCGGTCTGGACGGTACCGAGCGGCACGTTCGTGGCTGCGGCCAGGGCTGCGAGCGTCCTGCCGGCAACCCGCTCCTTCTCGAATTCCTCCGGCGTCATCTTCAGGACCCGAGCCGCAGCCGCGCGGACTGCGGTCTCGATGGCCTCGCGGACGTCGGCCGGAATGGTCGCAGACACCCCGGCGCCGAGCCCGTATCCGGGCCTCGGTCCGGCGACTGGGATCCGACCCGTGGGACCCGGACCCCAGGGCGGCCCCGCAGCCAGCGCAGGCGCCACGGAGATGACCAGCAGCGCCAGGGCCACAGCCCCGGCCACAAGCATCGCCTTCATCGTTCCTCCCTCCTCGCTGCCCTCTCCGGACCTGGGCGGTTCCGCGTCCGGCGGGCGGGTTGTTCAACGACCAGCGTAGAGCCCGCTCGTGAGGCGGGGATGAGGCGTCCGTGAAGCCTGGATGAAGATCTGCGGGAGGATCATGGGGCGGAAAACCGAAGCCCGGGGAGGGCGTCCTCCCCGGGCCCGGGGTAGGCGGCGCGGTCCGATCTGGCTACTTGAGACTGTCGAAGTCCCCAAAGATCATGAAGAGCTTGGCGAAGTTCACCTTTAGGGTCACGGCGTTCTTGATAATATCCTCTTTGCTGTTGTCCGTCACCGCCTGATCCAGGGCGTGCAGGATCTCAGTGCCGGCCTGCAGGGCCTGCTGGCGTTGCGCGAGTTTGGCTGCGCTCAGTTCAAACACCTCGTTGTCCAGGGGGGCATGCACGACCAGCAGCCACGTTCGCCAGGCCTCGGGCAGTGTCTGGGCAATTCTGGCGACGTCCGTGTCGATCAGCGTCGCCGGCGTCTTGTCCTTGGCCGCCAGCACAATCTCTTCCATGGGGCCATGGAACTCCGTGAGGTAGTCCACGTAGTACTCCAGGCCGATGCGCCGCCTCGTCTCCAGCAGCCGCAGGCGGATCCCTTCCAGCGTCTCATGCGCGTCGACTAGATGTTCGCCGGTGCGCACGATGGCGTCGGCCTTGTGGATCTGCTCGTCGACGTACACCAGGTCCGCCTGCCACAGGGCGTCGGCGACGATGTAACCGGCGTACTTGCTCTTGAACACCTGCCACTGGCTCACCAGGATCGCCATGGCCTTCACCGACAGTAGAACATTCGCCTGGCTGGTCAGCGCCAGGGCCGGGATGTACGCCCGGTCCAGCGCCGCCATGTCCCTGGCAAGGCCCGGGCTCGAGGCTCCGGCGGGCCCCATAGCCAGCCCTAGCACCAGCGCACTCAGGATCACTGCGACCGTCCTCATGATCTGCTCCCCCTCCAGCGCCCTGTCCGGAGTTCCCGTGCAGGGTCATCATACAGTACCTGGTATGGTATAATGCCCGTGCATGAAAGCGACGCGAGGCGTCTGTGAAGCTTGGATGAAGATCTCAGCGAGCGATGGGCAGGGTGAAGGAGAACGTGCTGCCCCGGCCGGGACCGGGACTGGAGGCCCAGATGCGGCCGCCGTGCGCCTCGACCAGATAGCGGGCGATGGTGAGGCCCAGCCCGCTCCCGCCGCCGGCTCGGGTCCGTGAGCGCTCCACCCGGAAGAATCGCTCGAACACATGCGGCAGGTGCTCGGGGGCGATCCCGATGCCCGTGTCCGTCACATCCACCTGCACGACGTTGCCGGTCGCACGCGCGCTGACCGCAATGTGGCCCGGCGCGGGGGTGTACTGGATGGCGTTGCCGATGACGTTGATCAACACCTGCTGGATGCGGTCGGCGTCCACCTCGACGTCCGGCAAGGATGCGGCCACATCGACGTCAATGGTCAGCCCCTTACCCTCGGCCTGCGGCTGCAGGCGCTCGATGACGGTGCGGATCAGCGCAGCCGGGGCCATGCGGCGACGCGTGAGCACCACGATCCCCGCATCCAACCGGGAAAGTTCTTCCAGATCGGCTGTCAGTCGCTGGAGCCGGTCAACGTCCGTCGCGATCCGGTTGAACACCTCGGGATCGGCCGGCAGCACACCGTCGGTCAGCGCCTCCATGTACCCCTTGATGCCCGACAGCGGCGTGCGCAGTTCGTGGGCGACATCGGCCACGAGCGCCCGGCGCCGGGTCTCGGTCTGCTCCAGCGCCTCGGCCATGGCATTGAAACTGTCGGCAAGCGCGCCAATCTCGTCTCTGCCGTGCGAGGGAACCCGCTCGCCGTAGTGCCCCTCGGCGATGCGCCGGGTGGCCGCAGCCAGAGCCTGGACCGGCCGCACGATCCGCCTGGACACGTACAGACTCAAGACCCCGGCCGCCAGGAGGGCCGCCAGGCCCGAGATGAGCAGCGCGCTGGACAGGCCGGATCGGTAGAGGTGTTCGAGGGTCGTGGCCGGCGGACCGAGCCCGCGGCCCGGACCCCAGCCGCCTGGTCCCAACCCGTGGATGCGTCGCTGGAACTGGCGCGGGGCGATCAGGCTGGCCGACCCCACCAATACCGCGATCCCCACGATAATTACAACCAGGTAGGTCGCAAAGAGCTTGAGTCCGAGCGCAGACCGCATCATTGGCGCCAATCGCCTCATTCGGCCTCGAACCGGTAGCCCACCCCTCGCACTGTGGAGATGAACGCCGGCCGGCTGGGGTCATCCTCGAGCTTCTTGCGCAGCTCCTTGATGTGGACGTCCACGACGCGCTCGTCACCGAAGAAATCAGCGCCCCAGACGCGCTCGATGAGCTGCGCCCGGTTGAACACCAGACGCGGATGGCTGGCCAGCACCAGGAGCAGGTCGAACTCCAGCGATGTGAGGTCGACTTGGGCGTTGTCCTTCCAGACCCGGCGCTCGCCTGGATCGATGCGCAGGCGCCCCAACACCAACGGCTGAGGCCGCTCGGGCGCGCCGCGGCCGCGACGCAGGATGGCCTTGACGCGTGCCACCAGCTCGCGCGGGCTGAAGGGTTTGGTCAGGTAGTCATCGGCCCCGACGCTGAGGCCGACCACCTTGTCCGTCTCATCCGTCCGCGCCGTCAGGAGCAGGACGTACACTTGCGACCACTCGCGAAGGCGCCGCAGGACCTCAATCCCATCTACCCCCGGCAGCATCACATCGAGGATCACCAGGTCAGGTCGGAGCTGTCGCGCCATGGCCAGGGCCGCCTCGCCATCAGCTGCCGCGTGGACCACGAACCCCTCACGGGACAGATAGCGGGAGACGAGATCGCGCACCGACGGCTCGTCGTCGACCACGAGTACTGTGCGGCTGGATGCCATGTCTCCTGCACCGAGGGTGGGCCCGAGCGCCGCGTCCCCTAGCGGGTCACCGTATACGGGTTCGCGCCCGGGTGCGTACCGCCTGCCCCAATGAAGATCAGGTTCGGAGAGATCGGCGCCCCGTTCACCAGAAGGGTGAAGTGCAGCCGCCGGCCGGTGGTGCGAAAGTCCACCCCGTCGGCGTCGCCGCTCGCGGACGCCTCCCAGGCGATCAGGCCGCGGCCGCGTGCCAACAGGTCGTCGCCTTCCAGGCGGACGCGCCCCACCTCATGAAACCGGCCGTCGGTGGACACCAGACCCGAGAGGCGACCCCACCCGCGCCCCTGCCACCGAATGTGCCACTCGTCACCATCGTGCCAGATGTAGTAGCCGAAACCGAAGAACGGCGGTTGACCGCGGTGGTGAGGCGGCCATCCCCCGCCCCCGGTCTCGCTCACGAAGACGAAGAACGGGTTGTCCGGCGGGTGGGTGCCGCGATGCCCGATGAAGATGGCGCCTGGACTGGCCAGCCTGCCGTCCATCGACAGGGCAAATCGCACCCATCCGGACGACTCCGCCAGGGTGAAGTCGAACCCCTCGGTGCCGACGGTGCGCGCGCGCCAGGTGACGGTATTCCCGCCCCGGCGGAGCACCTCGCCGGTCTCGGCGCCCACCAGGATCAGGGCCCGGATGCCTCCGTCAGAGATGATCTCGCCGCTGAAGAGCCGGTGGACGGCGATCGCCGTCCACCGCACATGGAAGCGGTCGCCATCGGCCCAGATGAAGTAGCCCTCGCGGGCCCAGAGGCTAGTGGACGGTGCGCCTATCGCGCTGCCGCGCGGCAGGCCCGGCTCCGACTGTGCCCCGGCCGGCAACGCGGTCAGTGCGGCCAGGGCTCCTGCTACCGCTGCTGCCGCCGCCAATCCCAGACGCTGTCGCATGCCGCTCACCACCTTGCCCGTCTATGTGCACCATGTCATACGGAGGGCCCCCACGAGGCGGTTCCGAACCCTCTGAGGACAGTCTCTGGGGGTCTGGTGATGATCACCGGCGTTGACGATGTGGAGAGAACACCCACGCTGGGGCACCGAGAACGCGTTGATTGCGCTCGCAGACGGAGTCTATCTCGAGTTGCTGGCCGCGCGCGACCGGATGGGCAGCATATCAGCTGGCGGCTGGCGTTTGCAGACCACTGCGACCCCCCGGCGCTCATCGAAGGCGAGACGCCCCGCACCCTGCGCGTCCCGGCACCTGTGGGGTTGAACCGGGAGATACGCCGCGCTGAAGTCGGCGTGCTGCGGGGTCAGGGTTCCGTTCGGCGGCTCGATCCTGGCAGGACCGGCGGCGTCCCTATCTTGGTGACCGAGCGACTCGGGGCGGGTTGACCACCCCCGCTGGCGCTCAGATGAGCCAGCACCGCACGGCTGGCCTGGCGCACATGATGGCGCATAGCCGCCTCGGCAGCCTGGGCGTCGCCGGCCTTGAGCGCGCGGACAACGGACACGTGCTCCTGTAGAGACGATGACAGGCGACCGGGCAACTGCGCCGACGTACTGATGAGCAACCGGATCTGCCCGTCGAAGGACTCGGCGACCCGGGCGAGGCGGCTGTTGTCCGACGCCTGCCGCAGGAGCCGGTGGAACGCCATGTCCAGGTCCCCGTAGTGCTGCACGTCCCCCTCCTGCACGCACGCGCGCTGCTGCTCCAGCAGCCGGTCGAGGTGCGCGGCCAGCCGCTGGTTAATCCGCTGCGCCGCGCGGCTGGCGGCCAGCCCCTCGACGACCTCCCGGAGGGCGTACAACTCCTCCGCGTCCCGGGGCGTGATCTCGGGTACGAAGTATCCCCGGTGAGGTACGGCGACGACGAGTCCCTCCCGCTCGAGTGCAGCCAGGGCCTCCTTGATCGGCGTGGGAGACAGACCCAGATCCTCGGAGAGGACCCGGACGATGAGCTTGCTGCCGGCCGGCAGCCGGCGGTCGAGGATCGCCGATCGAAGCGCCCGATAGGCCTCCCGGGACAGGGTCGTGCGGCCGATAGCCACGCGGTGACGGCGCACGTCTCCACTATAGCCGAACGCGTCTTGACCGGTCAAGATTTTAGATTTAGAATTCAATTTACGACCCACCCATCCCGATCGGTCAGGAGGACCCAGTGGCATACAGGGCGATTGCACATCGCAGGGGCGATGTCGTGGCGGTGGCCGTCGGCGACCTCAGCCCCGGCGAGACGATTCAGGTTCGCCTGCTGGACGGTTCGCCGCCGGTGACGGTCACGATCCGGGAACCGGTGCCGCTCGGGCACAAGGTCGCCCTCGCCGACCTAGTGCCCGGGCAGGACGTGATCGAATACGGCGAGCGCATCGGGCGCGCGACACAGCCCATCGTGGCCGGCGCGCACGTGCACGTCCACAACATCAAGAGCGCGAGGTGGTCGGCGTGACGCTTGTGGGCTACCGCCGTAAGGACGGCAGCGTGGGTGTCCGCAACCACGTGGTCATCCTGCCTCTGGACGACCTGTCCAACGCCGCAGCGGAGGGCGTGGGCAAGTTGATCCCGGGCACCCTTCCGCTCCCTCATCCCTACGGCCGGCTGCAGTTTGGCGAGGATCTCGACCTCTTCTTTCGCACCATGATCGGGAACGGCGCCAATGCCAACGTGGCCGCGGTGGTGGTGATCGGCATCGAGCCCAAGTGGACGCAGCGCCTGGCCGACGGCATCGCCAGGACGGGCAAGCCGGTCGAGGCGTTCTCGATCGAGGGTGCAGGCGACCTGCGCACGGTCGAACGCGCCGCGCGCGCGGCCAAGGCCATGCTGCAGGACGCCACCGAGCTGCAGCGGGAGCCCATCGAGGTGCGGGACCTGGTGCTCTCCATCAAGTGCGGGGAGTCGGACACGACGCTGGGGGCAGCCGGAAACCCGGCGCTGGGGCGCGCGGTCGACGTGCTGCTGGACGCCGGCGCGACAGTGATCTTCGGGGAGACCTCCGAGCTGACCGGCGGCGAGCACCTGATCGCCGCGCGCTGCGCGACGCCTGCCGTGCGCGAAGCCTTCATGCGCACGTACGCCGCCTACGTGGCGTTCATCCAGTCCACGGGTGCGGACCTGATGGGTTCGCAGCCCACCGAGGGCAACATCAAGGGCGGGCTGTCCACCATTGAGGAAAAGGCGTTGGGCAACATCCAGAAGACAGGCACGAGACCCGTGCAGTCGGTGCTGGGCCCGGCCGAGCGACCGCGCGGGCCGGGCCTCCACTTCATGGACACCTCCAGCGCCGCGGCAGAGATGATCACCCTGGCGGCGGCCGGCGGCTCGGTGCTCCACTTCTTCACCACCGGGCAGGGGAACGTGGTCGGGAACCCGATCGTTCCCGTGATCAAGATCTCGCCCAATCCCAGGACCGTGGCAGCCATGCGCGAGCACATCGATGTGGACCTATCGGAGCTGCTGGCCGGCGAGATCAGCCTGGAGCAGGCGGCCTCGCGCATCCTCGACGCGTTCGAGCGCACGGTGCGCGGTCGGTTGACCGCGGCCGAGGCACTGGCACACCGCGAGTTCGTGCTGACCAGGCTCTACCGCAGCGCCTGATCGGGGGGTCCGCCGTGCAGATGTACGTGGCCGGGCAGTGGGTCGGGGGACCGCGCAGCCAGCCGGTGATCAATCCGTACGACGGCTCGGTAGTGGACACCGTGCCGCTGGCCGGGCCCGACGAGGTGGAGCGGGCGCTGGCCAGCGCCGAGCGCGGCGCGCGGGTCATGCGGCGGCTGGGCGGCTACCAGCGGTCCACGATCCTCCAGAAGGCCGCGCGCCTCCTGGAGCAGCGCGCCGAGCAGTTCGCTGCAACCATCACCCTCGAGGAAGGCAAGACCATCCGGGAAGCCCGCGCGGAGGTGGTGCGGGCTGTGGAGGTCCTGGCCCTCTCCGCCGAGGAGGCCAAACGACTGGCTGGCGAGACAGTACCGCTGGACGGCGCTCCGGGTGTGACCCAGCAGTTTGGGTTCACGATCCGGGTACCGTGCGGGATCGTGGTCGCCATCAGCCCGTTCAACTTCCCGCTCATCCTGGTAGCGCACAAGGTAGGCCCGGCGCTAGCCGCGGGCAACAGCGTCATCCTCAAGCCAGCGACCGATACGCCGCTGTCGGCGCTACGGCTGGTCGAGGTCCTGCTGGAGGCCGGCCTCCCGGCTGAGGCGATCCAGTGCGTGATCGGCTCCGGACGCGAGATCGGTGAGCCGCTGTGCGCCGACCGACGGGTGCGCAAGATCACCTTCACCGGCAGCCGCGACGTGGGCGAGCGGATCTGCCGGGTCGCCGGCATCAAGAAGGTCACCATGGAGCTGGGGAGCAACTCACCCGTGGTCGTAATGCCCGATGCGGACCTGGAGGAGGTCGCGGGGGCCATCGCGGCCACAGGCTACAGCAATGCCGGACAGGTCTGCATCAGCGCCCAGCGTATCATCGGTTTGCGACCTATCTACGGGGACCTGATCGAGGCCTTGAAACCCAGGGTGGCGGCTATCACCACGGGCGACCCGCTCGACGAACATACGATGATGGGTCCCATGGTCAAGGAATCGGAGGCGAAGCGCGTGGAGATTTGGGTGCAAGAGGCCGTCGCGGGCGGCGCCCGCCTGGTGCTGGGCGGCGAACGCCAGGGCGCCATCTTTGCGCCCACGGCGGTGGCCGACGTGAGCCCCCGGATGCGCATCTCGTGCGAAGAGCTGTTCGGCCCGGCCGTAGCCCTCACGCCCGTCGACACCATCGATGAAGCCTTGGCGCTGACCAACAATTCACACTACGGGCTCTCGGCCGCCATCTTCACCAAGAACATCGAGTGGGCTATGCGGTATGCCAAAGAGGCCGATGCCGGCAACATCCACATCAACTGGGGACCCCAGTGGCGCGCCGACCTGATGCCCTATGGCGGCCTCAAGGACAGCGGGTTCGGCAAGGAAGGCCCCAGGTATGCCGTGGCGGAGATGACCGAGCTCAAGATGGTGGTCATGCATCTCAAGTAGGTCCCGGCCGCGACCGCGGCCGGACGCGAAACGCGAGGGGGGAGAAGATCATGACAACGCGCCTGCTGACGGTCGCCGCCGTCATGGCGGTGCTGGTGACGGTACTCCCGGTACACGCGCAGACGCCCATCACCATCACGTGGAGCACCCTGGCCACGGGCGGCCCCGTAGTCTCAGATGTCTACCGGGCGCTCGCCCAACAGTTCGAGCGGCAGAATCCCGGGATCCGGGTCAACCTCCAGATCCAACCGGGTACTTCCGGTGAACAGTACAACCGGTACGTCACCCTGTTTGCGGCCAAAGATCCCTCTGTGGATGTGATCTCCATTGACGTCATCTGGCCTGCGCCCATGGTGGCCGCCGGCTGGCTGGCCCCGCTGGACCAGTGGTTCACGAAAGAGAGGCAGGATCAGTTCCTGCCCGGCGCGATCCGGGCCAACACCATCGGCGGGAAGGTCTACGGCGTGCCGTGGTACACCGACGCCGGCCTGCTCTACTACCGCAAGGACCTGCTCGAGAAGCACGCCGCCAAGGTGCCCACCACGTGGGACGAGCTGATCGCCACGGCCCAGCGGATCGTCCAGGCCGAGAGTAACCCGCAGCTCGGCGGGTTCCTCTTCCAGGGCGCCCGCATCGAGGCCCTGGCCAACTTCTTCTTTGAGGTCCTCTGGAGCAACGGCGGCGACATCCTCGACGCCAGCGGCAAGGTGATCCTGGACAACGGCAAGGGGCTTGCGGCCCTGAACTTCATGCTGGACTTGGTGCGGCGGCACCGCGTCACGCCGCCCGGCGTGACCACGCTACCCACCGACGACACGCGGGCCGCGTTCCAGGACGGCCGGTTTGTCTTCCTCCGCAACTGGACCTACGCCTACGCCCTATTCCAGGGCGAGGGATCAAAGGTCGCGGGCAAGGTGGGCATCGCGCCTCTGCCCAGAGGGTCCGCGGGCAGCGCGTCCACCCTCGGCGGGTGGCAGCTGGCCGTGAGCAACTTCTCCCGCAACAAAGAGAGTGCGTACCGGTTCGTGGAGTTCATGACCGGGCCGGTAGCGGAAAAGAGCATGGCGCTCCAGCTCAGCACGGTGCCGACCCGAAAGGACACCTTCGAGGACCCGGTGGTCAAGCAGAAGGCCCCGCACTACCCCGACATGCTGAAGGTGGCCCTCAACGCGCGGCCGCGGCCGCAGATCCCGGACTATCCGCGCCTGTCGAGCATCGTGCAGACTAACCTCCACGCGGCGCTCACCAACCAGATGAGCGCCGAGGAGGCGATCACCCGCATGACGCGCGAGATCAGGTCCCTGCTCGGCCAGTAGCAGCGGGAGCGGCGCGTGACCGCGCCCTGGCTGGTCCGACCCGGGGCGGGATCGCGGGTCCTCCGCCGCTGGATGAGCGGCCAGCTCACGCAAGGTGAGCTGGCCGCGCTGCTCATTCTGCCGTGCTTGCTCTTCCTGGCGGTCTTCGCCGCCTACCCCATCGTCAACGCGGTGTGGACCGCGCTCCACACCCTGCGCCTGGATCAGCCGCATCTGGGGACACCGTTCGTGGGGCTGCGCAACTTCGCCAAGGCCCTGGGCGACCCGGAGGCGTGGCACGCCATCCGGGTGACCTTCCTCTACGCCGGGGTCACGGTGGCCGCCCAGTTCGCGCTGGGCCTGGCCGTGGCCCTGATCATCCACCCCATGGGGCGGGGCAGGGGGTTCGTGCGGGCCGCGGCCCTGCTGCCCTGGACCATGGCGCCGGTGCTGGCTGGGCAGATGTGGAGGTGGTTGTTCAACGACCAGGCCGGCGTGGTCAACGACCTGCTGAACCGCCTGGGGCTGATCAGCAGCCAGATCATCTGGCTCGGGGTACCAGCTCTGGCGTTCTTTGCGGTGACCGTCGCCGCCACCTGGGGCGCGGCTTCGTACATGGCGCTCATCCTGCTGGCCGGTCTCCAGGGCATTCCCGACGAGCTCTACGAAGCTGCCAGCCTGGACGGCGCCTCGCCCGTCCGATCGTTCCTCGCGGTGACGCTGCCGCTCCTGCGCCCTGCCATCATGGTCTCCCTGGTGCTCCGCACCCTGGGCGCCCTGCAGGCCCTGGACCTGCCGTTCGCCATGACCGGCGGCGGCCCGGGCAACGCCACGGAGACGTTCGCGCTCTTCATCTATAAGAACACCTTCCAGTTCCTGGACTTCGGGTACGGGGCCGCGCTCTCGGTGATCCTGGTTGTCATCGCGCTGGCCTTGGCCGGCACGTACTACCGCGTGCTGGCCCCGCGGGACTAGCCATGGCGGGCCGACGGCGCCTCGGGGGGATCGGGCACTGGCTGCTGATCGGCCTGGTCGTGGCGTGGTCGCTGGCGCCGTATGCCTGGACCCTGTTCACGTCGTTCAAGACCGAGCGCGAGCTCTACCAGTTCCCGGTGACCTACTGGCCGCACCGGCCGACATTCATCAACTACGCGCAGGTCTTCACCCAGAACCCGTTCGGCCGCTTCTTGCTCAACAGCGCCATCGTCACGGTGACCTCGACGGTGCTGTGCCTGTTCATCGCATCCCTGGCCGCCTATGCGTTCGCCCGGCTCCAGTTCCGCGGTCGCGAGGTGTTGCTGGTGGGCCTGCTGGTGGTGGCCATGGTCCCGCTCATCACGGTGATCGTGCCTCTCTACATCCTGGTGCGCAACCTGGGTCTGCTCAACTCGTATGCCGGGCTCATCGCGCCGTACGTCACGTACTCCCTGCCGGTGGCGATCTTCATCCTCGCGGCGTTCTTCCGGGAGATTCCCCCCGAACTCGAGGAAGCCGCGCTCATCGACGGCTGCACCCGGCTGAACACCCTGTGGCGGATCATCGCGCCGCTGGCGGCGCCGGGGTTGATCACGGCCGGGATCATCGTGTTCGTCTACACCTGGAACGAGTTCCTGGTGGCGCTGACGTTGACCAGCACCACAGAGGTCCGCACGATCACCGTGGGGATCGCGCTCTACCGCGGCGAATTCACCTTCCCGTGGGGCGTGATCTCCGCCGCGGTGATGCTGGCCACGATCCCGATCATGACCTTGATCCTGTTGGGCCAGCGCCTGGTCATCCGCGGACTGACGGCCGGCGCGGTCAAGGGGTAGACGTGGGCAGCTCGCAGGCGGCGGACGGCCGGCCGGGGGCCTTTGGGGGCCCGATTCGCTTGGGACTGGTCCCCATCGTGCGGCCGCTGTTCCGCGGCGCGCACATGGGCCTGGTCACCTCGAGCCGCCACGCCCTCGCCAGCCTGGCCGTGCCCCTGGGGTTCGAGCTGGCGTACGTGGCCGACCCGGTCACCGATGCCACCGAAGCCCAGGCGAGGGCCCGCGAGCTGCAGGCACGGTGGAGCGCGGGAACCCTGGACCTGCTGGTGGTCGAGCACGTCACCTTCGCCACCGGCGATCTGGTTGCCCCGTTCCTGGAGCTGGCGATGCCGCTGGGCCTCTGGGCCCTGCCCGAGGCCACCACGGAGGGCCCACTGCCGCAGAACGCCCTGTGCGGACTCAATCTCAGCCTCAGCCTGCTCACACCGCGGACGCTGCCCGTGAAGTGGTTCTACGGCGAGGCGGCAGACGCGCAGTTCCAGACGCGGCTTCGGGTGACCATCCAGGCGCTCCGCGGCGTCAGGGCCGTCCGGGAGGGACGCCTGCTCTGGGTCGGCGGGACCGCGCCCGGGTTCTATCGGCTGGAATCGCTGCCCGATCTGCCCCTGCGGATCTACCGCCTGCCGCTGGAGGCGGCGTTCGATGCGCTGCGCCAGGTGGACGCCGCGCAGGTCGAGGAGCGGCTTGGCACCTGCGACGAGCCCACGGCCATGGGGCGTGAAGAGCTGCGCGCCATGGTCAGGCTCGAGATCGCCCTGGAACGGCTGGCCCGGGGCTACGACGGCGTCGCGCTGCGCTGCTGGCCCGAGCTCCCCGAGCGGGCTGGCAGCATGGCCTGCGCGCCGTGTGGCCGCCTGGCCGACCGTGGGTGTCACATTGCGTGCGAAGGCGACATGGCCGGTCTGGTCTCGATGCTGGCCACCGCCGCCGTCACCGGCCGACCGGCGGTGCTCCTCGATCTGTCCCGCAAGGACGACGACGCCCTGCTCTTCTGGCACTGCGGCAACGCGGCGCGAGCGTGGGCGGCCGGTGGCGAGACCCGTCTCGACCCACACTTCAACCGGGGCCTGCCCGCCGTGCGCCAGATGCGCCTGGAGCCCGGCCCGGCCAGCGGCCTGCGGTTCCTCGAGCACCGCCGGGCCGCGGTCTACGCCGGTCGCGTGCTCGAGCGCCCGAACGGCTACGACGGTGTCTTCGGCTGGATGGGAGAGCTGCGCTGGGCCGGCCGCGCCGTCACCGCGGAAGGGTTCCTCGCCAGCGTGCTCAACTACCGGCTGCCGCACCATCTGGTCTGGGGCAGAGGGGATGCCGAGGCCGCGCTGCTAGAACTGTGCCAGTGGCTCGGGCACGAACCGCTGGCCCCCGACCCGGAGATCACCGTGCTGAGGTGGCCCGCCCGTGGACGTTGACCTCAATGCGCTTCGCCCGCTGGAGGACCTGTCGCTACGGTCGGCGGCTGCGGCCAGCGCGCAGCTCACCACCGAGGCCGCCGCGCTGGCGGCCGAGTGCTACGCGCCCGGCACCTTCCGGCTCCGGTTCGCCGCCAGCCCTGACCAGGCGGGACCAGACTACGGGCTCCTGATCGCGAAACCGTCCCCTCCACCGCAAGCACGGTTCGAGGTCGCGGGAGGCGTCTTTCGCCTGACGGCTGAAGAGGTGTCACTGGAGTTGATCCCGCGGCCGGTCCGGCTGCGGCTGGTGCGCGGCGGTAGCACGCTGCTCGAGTCCACCGGCGACGGGCACATCCGCGGCGGCCTGCGCATCCCGGCGCTCGCCACGGAGACCGGCGGCGCGGCCTGGTGGATGGCGCTCGGCCTTGGCAGCTGCGAGCCGGTCTACGGCCTGGGCGAAAAGTTCGGCCCCCTGAATCACCGCAGTCAGCTGGTCATCTCGTGGAATGAAGACGCGCTGGGCACGAACACCGAGCGGTCCTACAAGAACGCGCCGTTCGCCTGGAGCCCGCAGGGCTGGGGGGTGTTCGTCCACACCACGGCCCGCGTCCTCCACGGCGTCGGCTATCCGCAGTGGTCGCAGCGGAGCTACATCGTGCGCGTGGCGGACCCGGTGCTGGACGTGTTCCTGGTGACCGGCGCGTCGCCAGCGGAGATCCTCGAGCGCTACACCCACCTGGTCGGCCGGCCGCCGCTACTGCCCCGGTGGAGTTACGGCGTGTGGATGTCGCGGTGCTACTATCGCACAGCCGATGAGGCCATGGAGGCCGCGCGCGGGCTGCGCGAGCGTCGCATCCCCGCCGACGTGCTCGTGCTGGACGGCCGGGCGTGGTTGAAGGTCGAGACCCGATTCGCGTTTGAATGGGACCGCCAGCGATATCCCGATCCCGCGGCGTTCGCCCGCCAGCTCCGGGCCCTGAACTTCCGGCTGTGCGTGTGGGAGTATCCATACGTCTCGGTGCACCACCCGCTCTTCTCAGAACTGGCGAAGAAGGGCTACCTGCTGCGCACCGGCCAGGGAGACCCCTATGTCTACCAGTGGGATCCGGAACCGTTCGGCGAGTTCCTCACCCCGCTGCCGCCCAGCGGCATAGTGGACTTCACCAACCCCGAGGCCTACGCATGGTACCGGGACGCCCACCAGCAGCTCTTCGCGCAGGGCGTGGACGTCATCAAGACCGACTTCGGAGAGCAGGTCCCCGTTGATGCCCTGGCCGCCAACGGCGATGGCGGTGCACGGCTGCACAACGCCTACTCCCTGCTCTACAACCGCTGCGTGTTCGAGGCGACCGCGAAGCATGCTCCGGGCGGCGCGTTGGTCTGGGGCCGGTCGGGCTGGGCCGGGAGCCAGCGCTATCCCATCCAGTGGGGCGGTGATCCGCAGGCCGATTGGGAAGGCCTCGCCGCCAGCATCCGGGGCGGGCTCTCGTGGGGCGCCTCGGGCGTCCCGTTCTACAGCCACGATATCGGTGGATTCTACCATACGACGCCCGGCGCCATGCCCGATGCCGAACTCTACATCCGTTGGACACAGGCCGGCGTCATGGCATCCCATACGCGCTTTCACGGCACCAGCCCGCGGGAGCCGTGGCACTACGGCCAGGTGGCTGAAGAGATCGTGCGGCGCTGGCTCCAGTGGCGGTACCGTCTGATTCCATACCTGGAGGCGTGCGCATTCGAGGCGCACCGCACCGGACTGCCGGTGATGCGGGCGATGCCCATCGCCGTGCCCGACGATCCGGCGTCTTGGGCGTTCGAGCACCAGTACCTGCTCGGGCCGTCGCTGCTGGTAGCACCGGTCATCGAACCTGGCGGGGTGGTGCGCCTCTACCTGCCCGCAGGCGGATGGTGCGATCTCAACAACGGCGAGTGGTTCGAGGGGCCGGCGGTGCTGGAACGCGCCGTGCCGCTGGACAAGATGCCGGTCTACGGCCGCGAGGGACACATGTTGCCCCTGGGCCCGGTCGTCCAGCATACGGGCGAGCTGGGCGAGGGCGTTCAGCTCGAGGAGCTGTGGCTCTTTGGGACGCCGCAGGTAGGGGTAGCGTGGCCCGACCTGGCCATCGAGCCGGACCTGCGCGGGGTGCCTCCAGGCGTGCGCGTCTGGCGCTGGTAACGCGATGTCTGACCAACATCAGGCGCAGGGTTGGCCTGCGCTCAGGCCGCCTGGAGAGCCTCGATCAATGCGTCTATGTCCTCCGGCGCGTTGTACAGATGGGGTGACACCCGAATCCCGTAGGGACGCAGCGCGGTGATCACGTCCCTCTGCAAGAGATGGGCGCGCAGCGCCTCATCGCGCTCGAGGTCGCCCGTCGTGAAGCTCAGGATGGTCGAGCGCGTCTGTAGCCGCAGGGACGACGTGACGGTGAACCCGAGCCGCCGCAGCCCGGCGGTCAACCGGTCCAGCAGTGCCACGACATGGGCGTGGATGCGCTCCACGCCGGCTTCGACCAGCAGCCCCAGCGACCGTTCCAGGACCACCTGCGCCGCCGTGCAGTCGCCGCCGACCTGGTAGCGCATCGCGTCCTCTTTCCAGACCAGGGCGGGACGATCCATCAGCGACGTGCAGACGCTCTCCTGCCCGGCCCGGTCCGGCACCAGGGCGGGCATCGCGTCCCGCCGCACGTAGAAGACCGCCGCCCCGGGAATGCCCATCAGCCACTTGTAGCACCCGGCCACGAGCACGTCGGCCTGCATCTGTTGCACGTCCACCGGGGTGGCGCCCAGGCTCTGGATCGCATCCACCACGAGCAGGATGCCACGGGACCGACATATCTGCCCCAGTCGCCCCACATCCACGAGATATCCCGAGGCCCACTGGACGTGGCTGATGGACACGGCGCGGGTGCGGCTGTCGATCGCGGCGCACAGCGCGTCCATGTCCACGTGTCCCAGCGGCGCAGGCACAAGGCGCGCCTCGACGCCGCGGCGGGCCAGGTTCAGCCAGGGGTAGACCACCCCGGGATACTCGCACTCCGGCAGCACCACGTTATCGCCGGGCCGCCAGTCTATGGCGTTGGCCGCGATGGCGACCCCGTCGCAGGTCGACGGCACGAAGGTGACCTCTGAGGGGTCGGCGTTGATGGTCGCCGCCACCAGCCGGCGCAGCGGGCCGCAGTCGTAGTCCTCGGCGTTGGCCTTGTAGCGCAGGTGCTTGCGCTGGGCACGGGCGGCATAGGCGGCCAGCGCCTGGGCAGACCGGGCCGGCAGCGGCGAGGAGCCGGCATGGTTGAGGAAGGCACACTCGGCGGCAAGGGGAAATTCCCGGAACCGCAGGTGCTGAAAGTCAATGCCCGGCGAGATGGTCGTCACGGCTTCACCCCTTTGCGTGCACAAGACTCTTTGGTACAACCCAGCCCGAAGGATCCGCCCGCGCTGAACCTATCCGTGAGCGCGCGGTACCCAGGCCAGCCCGAGCGCGCGCACGGTGACGCCGGCCCGCTTTGGCCTCACGACCACGGTTTCCAGCGGATCGCTGGCGGGATCGAAGGCGCCGATTGCGTTGTCGGTTTCGGCAGTGATCTGCGCCTCGAGCTCGGCGAGCTGCTGGCGAAGTACAGCGACCGTCTCCTGTGCCCGTCGCACATCCTGTGCCTCTTTGTACGACCGGCTGGCTCCACGGGCCGTGGTGGTCGCGCGCCCCAGCGTGCCCGCGGTCGCCGCCCGGCGGCCCATCAACGCCCCAAGCAAGGTCGCGCCCAACGACACCGCAGTCTGGATCTGCTGCTGCTGGACCTGGAGTTTCTCCCGCTCGACGGCCTCCTGAGCCCGCCGCAGGCGCTCGGTCAGCGAGGCCACCTTCTGCCCGTACTTCTGGCGCAGGCGTTCCACCACCTGATCGCGCTTCTCCCGTACTACGGTCTGCAGCCGGATGCGGAAATCGCGCTCCGACTCCCCGGGCTGAGACGTTTCGCCTGACGGCGGATGGCGGTACAGCACCAGCGACTGCGCCTGGAGCAGCCACCGCGCGAACTCTTTGCCCCACACCTCGTAGCTCTTGGGCCTGGCGGCCGGTGGCGGGAGGTCGCCAAAGGTCGCCGGCTGCGTTGGCTCAGTGTGCAGCTCGTGCACGCCGAAGCTGGCCGTCTGAGAGGCGGCCCAGTCCACCGCCACGACGCCGCGCCCGAGCGGTGCCAGGGCCACGAACTCCCGGACCAGATCGACCCCAAGCTTGGGGTCGTGGAACCGCACCTGGGCGGCGCCCAGCAACATCGGCTCATATCGAATAAGCCCAGACCCCTCCCCCGGAACGAAGTATTGCGGAATGTCCGGCGGCAGCAGGGGACGGCCAAGGCCTGCAGCCAGGGGCGCCGGGGGAATCGTGGCTGCCGGCTCCGCAGCGGCGGCGGTCACGGAGGACGCAGGGGCCGGCGCAGCCGCCGGCGTGGGTGCGCTGGGCCCCTCCGCGGCCTTGAATGCGGGTCGCAGTGGATCCATCAGGCGCTTGATCTGGTCCTGGGTGAGCGGACCGCGCAGATACGACATCGCCCACCGCGTCTGGAAGACGACCGGCGCGTCCCCGTGCACGTTGTGCAGTAGGAAGATGCGCCTCCCCAATCCTGAGAGCAGCGTGTCCATGCGGGCCCGGTCAAACGACCCGCCGGCGGTGGCGGCTACTCCCTCCAGGCCTTCCAGGACGCGGACCTTGTCGCGTTCCGTCTGCAGCCGACCGAGGAACCAGGTGCCGGCGTTGGCGAGGCCCTTGTAGTCCAGATCGACCGGATTCTGCGTCGCCAGCAGCACGCCCAGTCCGAAGGCCCGAGCCTGCTTGAGGAGGGCCAGCAGCGGCGGCTTCGACGGAGGGTTGGCCACCGGGGGGAAGAACCCGAAGATTTCGTCCATGTAGAGCACCGCCCGCAGGCTGGTGGTCCCCGATTGTCCGCGGACCCACCCGAGCACCTGATTGAGCAGGAGCGAGACGAAAAACATGCGCTCGGCATCGGTCAGATGGGCAATCGAAAAGATGGCAACGCGGGGCTTGCCGGCCGGCGTGTACAGGAACCGACCCACGTCCATCGGCTCGCCCTCGGTCCAGACGGTGAAGTCCGGCGAGGCCAGCAAGTTGTTGAGGCGGATCGCCAGTTCGAACCGCTGCGCGGACGGATAGAACGTCTCCAGGTCCAACACGCCCACCCGCTGGACCGGCGGGTTCTGAATCTGATGGATCAGGCCGGCCAGGTCGAGATCCGCGCCGGCCCGCCAGGCCGCATCGAGGATCGTGGAGATCAGGATGTGTTCACGACTCTGCAGCGGATCCGACTGCACGCCCACCAGCGCCAGCAGACCCGTCACCGTGCCGCTGACACGGTCGGCCAGCGCTTCCCGATCCTCCCGCACCGCAGGCGGCGGGGCCTGGAGTGAGCTGAGGACCGAGACCGGGACGCCCGCGGTGCTGCCGGGTGTGTAGATGACGAACTCAGCCGCCTCCCGCAGGCGTCGGATGCGGCCGCCGTCCTGTCCCCACTCGGCCAACCCCTTCGCCCACATGGCGGCCTGCTGCCTGGCGAACTCCAGAGGCGCGAGGTTGGCCGCACGGGCGTCGTCCTCGTCAATCCATGGCAGGAAGTCTTCGGGGCGCAGGTCGGGAAACGCCAGCAGCAGGTTGCCGAGATCGCCCTTGGGGTCGATGGCGATGGCCGGCACACCGTCCAGCGCGGCTTCCTCTAACAGCGCGAGGCACAGGCCGGTCTTGCCGCTCCCGGTCATACCCACGCACACCGCGTGGGTCACCAGATCCTTCGCGTCGTAGAGGATGAAGCCATCTGTGGGTCTCCCCTGGTCGATGTCGTAGGGGCGCCCCAGGTAAAACACGCCCAGCCCCTCGAAGGAGTGTGGCGCATCGGGTCGGGGTGCAGCTCCCTCCGTCTGGCGCAGCTGGCGGCGACGTGTCGGCACCGTCGGGCCCTCCCGATGACTATGACGACAACTGAGACGTGCAGTGCGGGCAGCGCTTGGCCACCAGCGGAATGCTCATCCCGCACTGGGGGCACTCCTTGGCGGCGGGCGCGGCGACCGGGGCCTCGCGCCTGAAGCGGTTGGTGATCCTGACCACCTGGAAGACGGCAAACGCGACGATCAGGAAGTTGACGACCGCATTGAGAAACGCCCCATACGCGATCACCGCAGCGCCGGCTTCCCTGGCGGCCTTGAGGCTGGGGTAGGTCTGACCCGAGAGGTTGATGAACAGGTTGGAGAAGTCGACCCTCCCAAGGGCCAGCCCGACGGGCGGCATGACGATGTCGCTGACGAACGAGTTGACAATGGCGCCAAACGCTGCGCCGATAATGATGCCCACCGCGAGATCCACCACACTCCCTCGCAGGGCGAACTCCTTGAACTCTTTCCACACGGCCGCTCACCTCCTGGCGATGGCGCCGTCGCCATCGTGCTTCGCCCCGCCCCCCGTCGTCCCCTACAGGTGCCGGGCCGTATGATCACGTACTACAATCCAGGTAATGCAGGCTTTTCCGCAGCCGCACAGGCGGCTTGGTGCAGGAATTCTCAGGAGCCGCAGGGAGGGCTCGGCGTGAACACCATCGCGATGATCACCGTGGGCCAGGCGCCGCGCGACGACCTGGTGCCGCACATGGCCCAGGTCTTCAGCCGCAAAGTGACCATCTGGCAGGCGGGGGTGCTCGACGGGCTCTCGCGGGAGGCCATGGCCGACCTCGCTCCCGACCTCGGTGAGGTGGGCATCGTCGCCCGGCTGCTGGACGGCTCCAATGTCCTGCTCTCCCACGGAAAGATCCTCCCCAGGGTGCAGGCGCTGGTCGACCGGGCGGTGGCCCAGGGCGCCGGGCTCATCGTTATCCTCTGCGGCGCCGACTGGTCAGCGCTGCGCTCGCCTACGCTGATCGTCAACCCGGGCAAGGTCTTCCCGGCCGTCGTCTCGGCCCTGGCCTCGGGGTGGAGGCTCGGGGTGATCAAACCTTCGCCAGGACAGATCCAGCAGGCCCGCAGGCAGTTTGCCGAGCGCGGCATCCAGGCCGTGGTCACGGCGGCATCGCCGTACACGGGCGAGCAGCGCCTGCGGGATGTCCGCGCGGCGGCCGAGGAGCTCCGGGCCGCGGGTGTGGACCTGGTCTGGATGACCTGTGTGGGGATGGACGAAGCGATGCGCGCCGTCGTGCGGGAGGTCACCGGCAAACCGGTCATCCTGGCCCGCACGATTCTCGCCCGCATCATCGACGAGTTCCTGACCGCGGAACGGGTGCCGGTCCGGTAGCCGCGCTCCAGTTGTTTGATCTTTCGTGTCGTCTCATACACCATGAGGAGGGTCCTGCATGGCCATCGCACGCACGGCATCGTCGTTCGAAGAGCGCATGCGCCGCGCTGTGTCCGTGCGGCGCCTGCGGGCGCACCTGGAGAAGTTCTCGACGTTGCACCGCGAGGCCGGCAGCGCCGACGAGCGCGCCGCCGTGGACTATATCGCCGAGACCCTGCGGACCGATGGCGTGGAGGTGGCGATCCACGAGTTTCGCGGTTTCGTGAGCTTGCCGCGGGACGCCTCGCTGGACGTGCTGACGCCTGACCCGATGAGCATCCCCTGCCGGCCCAGGTCGTTTGGGGCCAACACGCCGCCCGGCGGGCTGGAGGGCGAGCTGGTCTTCGCCGGCTCGCTGGAGGAAGACCGCAGCAAGATGATCTTCGCCCGCACAGGCGAAGACCGCGACTACGAGGGCATCGACGCCCGAGGCAAAGTCGTCCTGGGCACGGCCGGTGGCCCCGACGGCGTCAAACGCGCTTCCGACCACGGCGCCATCGCCTACATCCACATGTGGCCCTCGGGCGAAGACGCCATTCATGAGATGATCGTCACCAGCATCTGGGGCACGCCGACACCCGAGTCCATCGGCCGGCTGCCCAGGATCCCGGCGCTCTCCATCAAGAAGGCCGACGGCCAACGGCTGCGGGCGATGATGGCCGGGGGCCCGGTGCGCGTGCGCATCCACGCCAGGGCCGAGACCGGCTGGCGCACGTTGCCCCTGGCCGTAGCAGACATCAGGGGCGCGGAGCCCGAGTTCCTGCTGGTGGGCGCCCACATTGACTCGTGGTACGAGGGCGTCACCGACAATGCCACGGGCGACGCGTGCCTGCTGGAGATGGCGCGGGTACTGAACACGCAGCGGGCCAGGCTGCGCCGCGGCGTGCGCTTCGCCTGGTGGCCGGGCCACTCCCACGGCCGGTACGCCGGCTCGACCTGGTATGCCGACCACGCCTTCGACGACCTGCGCCGGTACGCGCTGGGTTATCTCAACATCGACTCTCCCGGCGTGCGCGAGACCGCCATCTTCGACTGCCGCTACAACATGGGGGAAGTCGAGGATTTGATGAAGCGCACGGTGCCCGAGGTCACCGGGCAGTCACCCAACATCCGCCGGCCCTTCAAGGCCGGCGACCAGTCGTTCTGGGGCATCGGGCTCCCCTCGCTGGGCGCCTTCCGGATGCTGCCCCTCGATCACCCCGAGCGGGCCACGGTGGGCGGGTCAGGCGCCGGCTGGTGGTGGCACACGCCCGCCGACACGCTGGAACAGGCCGATCCGGCCATCCTGGCCGGCGACACGCAGCTCTATCTCACCATCGCGGCCCGGGTGGTCATGCCGCCGGTGCTGCCGTTCAACTTCGCACCGACCGCCCGGGACTTCTCCACCCTGCTCGTCGAGCTGCGCGAGGCGGCCGGCGGCGGAGGGGTGTCGCTCGACGATCTGGTTGTGAGAGCGCAGCGCCTCGAGGAACTGGCCGAACGGCTCGAACGCGCCCGCGCGGCACTGGCCGACGCCGCCGGGGAACGCAAGCCAGGCCGCCGGGCGAGCCAGCGGATCGCGCGCCTCAACCGGGGCCTGATGGCGCTCTCGCGCATCCTGAACCCGGTCCTCTACACGGTGGAGGGCCCCTACGACCACGACCCGGCTCTGCAGATTCCCATGCTGCCCGGGTTGCAAGGGGTGAGGAGACTGGCTTCGCTCGACCCCGACTCAGACGAATACGGCTTCCTGCGGACCCGCCTGGTGCGGGAGCGCAACCGGGTCGCCGACGCGCTGGCCAGCGCCGCCGACCACGTGGAGTGGCTCCTGGCGGATAGCGGCGCCCCGGCGTGAGGCTTCAGGCATGGACGAAGGCCACCTCATCGCCCACGCCCGGGCCCGCCTCATCGAGCGGCCGGCGTCCAGTCGTTTGACGACCTCCTACGGCGAGGCGCCGGCGGTGCGGCCGCACGTCATCGTGGAGATCGTCACCGCCGGCGGACTGCGGGGGTTGGGGGAAGCGGCTCCTCTACCGGAATTTACCGGCGAGACGGCCGGCAGCGTGCTGTTCGCGCTGAACCAGACGTACCTGGCACCCCTGGTGGGGCGCGACCCCACGCCTATCGGGGCCATCATGGCTGACCTGGATCGCACCCTGCCGGGCAACCCCTCGGCGAAGGCCGCGGTGGACATGGCACTACACGACCTGGTCGGAAAGCTGCTGGGGGTGCCCGTGGCCACATTGCTGGGCGGCGCGCGCCGGCCGTCCGTGCGACTGGCGCGCGCTGTAGGCATCGGCACCGTGGCTGAAACCGTGGCCGCAGCCGAACGGTACGCCGCGGCCGGCTTCGGCACCATCAAGATGAAGGTCGGGCAGGATCCCCGCGCCGACGTGGAGCGGGTGCGGGCCGTCCGGGCCGCAATCGGCCCGGACGTGCGGATCCGGATTGACGGCAACCAGGGCTACGATCCGGCCACAGCCGTCGCCGTGCTCCGGAAGCTCGAATCGTGCGACCTCGAGTACATCGAGCAGCCCGTCCCGGCGTGGGATCACGCTGGCATGGCATTTGTGCGGCGCGCCACCGGCGCGCGGGTGCTGGCCGATGAGGCCCTCCACTCCCCCCAGGACGCGCTCAACCTGATCCGGGCCGAAGCGGCCGACCTCTTCGCCATCAAGTTCGTGAAGACGGCAGGCCTGACCCGCGCGCGGGAGATCGCGGCCATGGCGGATGCAGCCGGCATCGCCTGCGTGGTCATCAGCCCGTTCGAAACCCAGATCGGCGCCGCCGCCGGCCTGCACATGGCACTGGCGCTGCCCGCCGGCCGTCATGCGCACGAGCTGACCGTTTTCGCCACCCAGCCCGAGCTCGCCCGCACCGGCATCCGCCTGGAACGCGACACGTTGATCCCGGCGCCGCAGCCGGGGCTGGGGGTGGAGAGTATCGCGGAGATCGAGCCCGCGGAGGCGGCCCGGTGAGCCGGTATCTGCTGGTGCGGGTGTTACAGGGCGCAGCGCTGTTGTTCATCGTGAGCGCGGTGATCTTCCTGATCGTGCACAGCGCGCCCGGCGGGCCGGCCATCCTGAACAACCCGGACGTGGACCCGCAAACCGCCCAGGCCATTGCCCGCGACCTGGGGCTCACCGATCCGGTGCCGGTGCAGTACGCGCGGTGGGTGGGGCGGGCCATCCGGGGCAACCTCGGCCGCTCGTATCAGCACCAGATCCCGGTGGTCCAGCTCATTGCCAACCGCATTCCCAATACGCTGATCCTGGCGGGGACGGCCCTGGCCCTGGCGGTGCTGGCAGCAATCCCCCTGGGCGTCATCTCCGCCGTGCGGCGGTACTCGGCAGTGGACTACGCGGCCACCGTGGGCGCGTTCTTCGGCGTGTCCATCCCGACGTTCTGGCTCGGCATCATGTTCATCGTGCTCTTCTCGGTCACGCTGGGCTGGCTGCCGTCGGCGGGGATGCGGACGGCCGGCGTGGCGGCCGGGGCAGGGGATCTGCTGCGTCACCTGATCATGCCCGCCGTGGTCCTCTCCACGTTCCCCCTGGCCCAGTTGATGCGCTACGCGCGGTCCAGCATGGTCGAGGTGCTCAGCCAGGACTACGTCCGGACGGCGCAGGCCAAGGGTCTGGCCCCCGGGCGGGTGCTGGGCGTGCACGCGCTGCGCAACGCGTTGATCCCGGTGGTGACCGTCCTGGGCGTGATCATCCCGCGCCTGCTCTCGGGGGCGGTCATCACCGAGACGATCTTCGCTTGGCCCGGCCTGGGCCGGCTGGCGGTGGACGCGGCGGTCACGCGCGACTATCCAGTCATCATGGGGCTGACCATGACCACGGCCGTGCTGGTCATCGCCTGCAACCTGCTGACCGACGTGGCGTACGTGAGCCTCGATCCCAGGATCTCGCTGAGGTAGCCGATGGCCCAGGACGCGGTCTCGCCTGCCCTCCCGCCGCTGGCGGCGCCACGCGGCCGCGGTGGCCTGGCTGTCTTCTGGACCCGCTTCCGGCGCAACCGGCTGGCGGTGGTGGCCCTGGGCTTTCTCGTGGCCATCCACCTCGTGGCGCTCGCCGCCGACGCCCTGGCCCCGCACGATCCGGCGGCGCTGGATCTGCTCAACCAGTTCGCCGATTTCTCCCGTGAGCATCCTCTGGGGACCGACGAGGCCGGTCGCGACGTGCTCTCCCGGTTGATCGTCGGATCGCGGGTCTCGCTGGCAGTAGGGCTGCTGGCCATGCTGGTCTCGGTCGGCGTCGGCAGCGTGATCGGTGCGCTGGCGGGGTTCTACGGCCGCCTGACCGACGGGGTCTTGATGCGGGTCACCGACGGGATGTTGACCATCCCCACGTTCTTCCTGGCCCTGCTCGTCCTGGCGGCGTTCGGCTCGAGCCTGACCAACCTGATCCTGGTCATCGGGCTCACGGGCTGGATGGTCGTGGCGCGCGTGGTACGGGCCGAAGTGTTGCGCACACTCCCGCAGGAGTTCGTGCTGGCGGCCCGGGCGGTGGGCTCCTCAGATGGCCGCCTGCTGGTCCGGCACGTGGTGCCCCAGGCCTGGGCGTCGGTTATTGTGGCGGCCACCCTGGGCGTGGCCCATGCGATCCTGGTGGAGTCGTCGCTCTCCTACCTGGGGCTCGGGGTCCAGCCCCCGACGCCGACCTGGGGCAACATGCTCTCGGGCGCGCAGCAGTATGTGTGGACGAAACCTCACCTGGCCATCTATCCTGGGTTGCTGATCATGCTGTGCGTGCTCGGCTACAATGTCGTGGGCGATGCCCTGCGGGATGCGCTTGACCCGAGGGCCAGCCGTGCCCGAATCGCGTAGGAGGCGCCTAGTGGCCAACCGTAAAGGGGGTGTGGAGATGAGTCGAGCTCTGGTCTTCGTGCTGGTCGCCGTCCTGGCGGCCGCGGCGGTACCTGCCGGTGTACGCGCCGGCCCGGCGAGTGGGAACGTCCTGCGCCTGTCCATCAACGGGGATGTGACGATCAATCCCCTGACGTTCCCGCAGCAGTTGCCGACGACCCAGGTCATCAAGGTGCTGTTCAACACCCTGACCAAGTACAACCCCGGTGACCTCAAGGTGGTGCCCGACCTGGCCACGCTGTGGACGCCGGCGGAGTCGGGCCGCATCTGGATCTTCAAGTTGCGCCGGGGCGTCAGCTGGCACGACGGCCGGCCGTTCACCGCCGCCGACGTGAAGTTCACGTTCGACGCCATCGTAGACCCCCGCACCCGCGCGCTGTACCGCACCACGTTCACCGGCCTGCAGTCGGTCCAGGTCGTCGACGACTACACGGTCCGATTCGAGTTCGACCGCCCCTACCCGTCGCTGCCCATCGTGGTCGGTTTCAACATTCCCATCGTCCCCCGGCACCTGCTGGAGGGCAAGAACCTGGCCGAGATGCCCGAGTTCATCCGCAATCCCGTCGGCACCGGCCCCTTCAAGTGGAAGGAGTACGTGGAGGGTTCGCACCTGACCCTGGAGGCCAACCCCAGCTACTACGCGGGCAGGCCGCCGCTCGACGCCGTGGTCATCAAGATCATCCCGGACATCAACACGGTGGTGGCGCAGCTGCGGACGGGTGAGCTCGACGTGGGTATCATCGAGCCGGTCCACCTGGACAGCCTGCGCGGCCAGGGCCACCTGCGGTTCCAGACTACCGAGCTACCCAGCGCCTTCTACATCGCGCTCAACGCCACGCGCTGGCCATTTGGCGACAGGCGGGTGCGCCAGGCGCTCATGTACGGGCTCAACCGCCAGCAGATCGTCGAGCGCATCTTGAAGGGCACGGCCAACCTGGCGACCGGCCCGTACGCCCGGGCGTTCGGGAAGTACTACAATCCCAACCTCAAGCCGTATCCCTACGACGTCAACAGGGCCAAGGCGCTGCTGGCCGAGGCCGGGTTCCGGCCCGGGACCGGCGGCCTCCTCGAGAAGGACGGCCGCCCCTTCTCGTTTGAGCTGATGGTGGACAAGGGGAACCCGACGAGGGAACAGATCGCGCTGGTGGCCCAGCAGCAGTGGCGGCAGCTCGGCGCCGAGGTGAAGCTCAACGTGGTCGAGTGGTCGGTCTACATCCGCCGCGGCAACCAGCGACCGGGCGACTACGAGGCGCGTACCAGCTGGCGCATCACCTCGCCGGATCCGGACAAGACGCCCGAATACACCACCGGGGGCACGGTCAACCACTACATGTACTCCAACCCGGAGGTGGACCGGTTGATGGCCGAGGCCAGAGCGACATTCGACCCCACGCTACGACCCAAGCTCTACCACAAGATCCAGGAACTGATCTACGACGACGTGCCGGTCCTGTGGATCTTCTACAACTCGGAGATCCTGGCCATCAACAAGCGCGTGCAGGGGTTCCCGGTCCTCGGGCTGCGCGACGCGTTGACCTGGCTCAACGTGGTGTCCGTCGCCAAGTAGGAGGCACCAGGGCAGCAGGACTTCTCAAGGTGGCGGGCGAATGGCGTCCAAAATGGTCAGATCATTAGACCAATCTCCCATCACCCGAGCCGTTGCGCAGGACCCCGTGCGTCGCACCCGGGTCTACGAAGAGGTGGCCCAGCGCATCCGGGAGCTGATCATCTCCCGGGCGTTGAAGCCGGGGGACCGACTGCCTGCCGAGCGCGACCTGGCCGTGGCACTGGGCGTGAGCCGGGCGTCGGTCCGCGACGCGATTCGCACCCTGGAGGCCGCCGGACTGGTCGAGCCGCGGCAGGGGGACGGCACCTTAGTGCAGCAGCCCTCCACCGACAGCCTGATGGCCCCGCTGGCCACGGCGCTGCTGGTACGCAGCGATCTGCTCGCCGACCTGCTCGCGGTGCGCAAGATGATCGAACCGCCCATCGCCCGCAAGGCGGCGGTGCACGCGACTCCTGACGAGGTCCGGCAGATGGACGCCATTCTGGCCCGCCAGGCCGCGCGGGTCGAGGCCGGCGAACTCGCCGTCGAAGAGGACACCGCCTTCCACGACGCCATCGCACGGGCCTCCCGCAACCAGGTGGTCCTGAAGGTCGCCGGGGTGCTGATGGACCTGATGCGTGAGAGCCGGCGGCGCGCCCTGCAGATCAGAGGACGGCCGCAGCGGTCGCTGCGCGGACACCGCCGGATCCTCGAGGCGATCCGCCGGCGTGACGGGGAGGCCGCCTACCGCGCCATGCTAGATCATCTGGACCAGATCGAGGAGATGGTGCTGTCAGAGCGGCGAGGGCCGCCGGTCGCCGCCGCAGCCAGGGGGGAGTAGCCCATGCAGCGCAGCTACGCCGTGGAGATCGTCTACCGCGGCATCTTTCAGAAGACGCTGGCCAAGCACATCAGTCGGGGACTGGTCCTGGCCGCGGCCAAGGAAGGCAAGACAGGCATCTCGTTCGGCCGCTACGGCGACTCCCCCGAGCGAAACGGCATTCCGGCCAAGAACTTCGCCATCGTGGCCCCTGATGAGGACACGCTGGAGGAGAGCATGGCCCAATACGAACCCAAGAGCGTGGACGTCACCATCGTGACAGACGACACGCTGTGCAAGGGGGTAGAGTCCTGGGCCTGGTACGGCCTCCAACCCATCAACCGGCTGCTCCGTCCGGGCGGGCATCTGATCGTGACCTCCATGCTCGGCTTCGACGACCTGCTGAAGATGACCCACGCCAGGTCCACCCCCTACCACCTGGCGATCCTCCGGGCCATCCCCAGTTTCAGCGGTCTGTGGGTCTACAAGGACGACCACACCGACGTCCGGCTGCTGGGGGCGATTGCCCGACTCGTCCCCGATATGGTCAGCCTGAGGGCCATCGAGCAGGCTATCCTGCAGGAGTGGAACGACGAGCTCAAGATGCTCTCGGCCCGCAAGGCCCACGAACGGCTCGAGGTCATTGACGTCCCTCCCGGCGTGGGCGTCACCGACGTGCCCTACGCGTTCACGCTCCCCGGCTGGAAGGAGATGCGGGATGGCGTCACCATCGAAAACACCGGCCTGGGAGGTGGGTTTGCCGACCCGACGACCGGCGTAGCCGGCGGCTACCGGCCGGCCCGCAACCCGTACTTCAAGAAGTTCAGCACGCGGACCATGCGGCCGGTGGTGAATTTCGACACATGCATTAAGTGCACGCTGTGCTGGCTCCAGTGCCCGGACTCGTGCTTCGATGTAACACCCGACGGCTATTACGACGCCAGCATGGAGGCCTGCTGCGGATGCGGTGTGTGCGAGGCGGTCTGCCCCATTGATGGCTGCATCACCATGGTCAATGAATCGGCGTTCGCCGACAACGCCAGTCAGTGGGAAATGTGGAAGGCCGACAAGACCGGATACCAGGCCTGGGTGGCCCAGAAGATCCAGCACCGGCCCGATCGCTCCCACGGGTTCCGCTATCGTGGCCAGTACGCGGAGCAGGTTAAGGCCATGGCGGCCGTGGGCATGGCGAAGGGCGGCGAGGAAAAGGTCGGCGGCGAGGACACCACCGAGGCCAGCGCGGGAGGAGCCTAGTATGGCACAGGTTCGGGAACCTGCAGTCGCCCTCGGCGAGACCGAGGCGCTGATCAGCGGCAGCGAGGCGATCGCGGTGGCCTGCAAGCTGGCCGATGTGGACGTGATCACCGCGTACCCCATCCGTCCCTACGACACCGTGATGCAGTACGTGGCCAAGCTGGTCAGCAACGGGGAGCTGGACTGCGAGTACATCGTGGCCGAGAGTGAGCACTCGCAGTTCGAGATCGTCAAGCACGCGTCTGCGGTGGGCGCCCGGGTGTTCGTGGGCTCCAGCGGTGTGGGGTGGATGTACGCCTTCGAGGCGCTCACCGTCACCCCGGCGCTACGGATTCCCATGGTGGCCATGGTCGGCAACCGGGCCCTGGATGATCCGGGGGCCTTTGGCGTCGAGCACAACGACGCCCTGGCCGTGCGCGACCTGGGGTGGATGCTCGTCTGGGTGGACACCGCCCAGGAGGCCCTGGACACCGCCCTGCTGGCCTGGCGCATCGCGGAAGACCGCCGGGTCTTCCTGCCCTGTGCCATCGGCTGCGATGGAGCCTTTCTCACTCACTCCCAGTCCCTGGTAAAGATCCCGCCCCAGGAGTGGGTGAACGAGTTCCTGCCCCGCTACCATCGGGCGGAGCTGACCCTCCATCCCGACAATCCCATCACCGTGGCGCCCCAGGCCAACGAGGACTGGGTCATGGAGATCCGCAAGCAGAACGACGCGGCGATGCGCGGAGCGGCGGTGGTCATCGCCGAAGCCTACGCCGACTTCGAGCGGATCTTCGGCCGCCGGTACGGCAACCCGTTCTTCGAGGAGTACGACACCGAGGATGCCGACGTGGTCCTGGTCGGGATGGGCACCCTGTCCATGCCCGTGAAGGTCGCCATCCGCAAGATGCGCGCCGAGGGCAAGAAGGTCGGGTTCGTCCGCCTGCGCTGGTTCCGGCCGTTTCCGACCGAGGCGCTGCAGGCGGCGCTGGGCAGGTTCGCAGCGGTGGGTGTCATCGACCGCGATTACTCGTTCGGGTCGCCGTACTTCAACGGCGTGCTGGCCAACGAGGTGCGCACGGCCCTCTACGGCGCGCCGCAACGCCCGCCGGTGGTCGGGTTCATCTGCGGCCTGGGCGGCCGCGAGGTCACCGTGCCCAACGTGCGGGAGATCACCGACATCGTCCTGCGCGCGGCCGAGGGCGAGCGGTTGACCGACACCTACTGGATCGGGCTGCGCGAGTAAGCTGGGGGGAAGCCTCATGGATGACACAGTGGAGACCTATCCGGTGCCCGTCCTCGAACCCTTCCGGGGGGTCAAGAAAGTTCCGCTGGAGGAGTACTTCACCTCCGGTCACCGCACGTGCCAGGGCTGCGAGTCCGCGCTGGTCATGAAACTCATGGTCAAGGCTGCGGGCCCCCGGACCATCGTCCTGGGCAGCACGGGGTGCATGTACGTGGCCAACACCACGTACTACAGCACCTCTTGGGTAGTGCCCTGGATGCACACACAGCTCGGCAGCAGCGGCTCGGCGGCCCTGGGGACGGCCGCCGGGCTTCGGGCGCTGATGCGCAAGGGCAGGATCGCCTCGGAGCCGATTAACGTCATCGCGTTCTGCGGTGATGGCGGCGGCGCTGATATGGGTCTCTCGGCCATCTCAGCGGCGCTGACGCACACCGACTACAACCTCCTGATCCTGCTCTACGACAACGAGTCCTATGCCAACACCGACATCCAGCTCTCCGGCGTGACCCCATGGGGCGCCCACACCACCTTCAGCCCGCCAGGCAAGATGAAGCGCATCCTGCACAGGCGGTGGAAGAAGAACGTGGCCGGCATGCTGGCTGCCGGGCACCCGGAGTGCCGGTACATCGCCACCGTGTGCGCGTCATATGCCGTGGAGATGATGAACCGGGTGCGCAAGGCCCTGTCCATCGGGGGCCCGACGTTCATCCACTCGCTGGACCCGTGTCCCAAGGGCTGGGACTACGACCCCATGCTCTCCCACGAACTGGGCGAGCTCGCGGTCAACTGCGGCATCTGGCCGCTGTACGAGGTCGAGAATCACACACTGCGGCTCTACGGCCGGTCGAAGGGCATTGCCGAGGGCCGCAGCAGGCGCCTGCCCGTGCGCGAGTACCTGCTCAAGCAGGGACGCTTCGCGCACTTCACCGACGACGACATCGACTACTTCCAGAGCAAGGTGGACGAGATGTGGGAACGGTGGCTGGTGCCAGGAGTCATCCCGTTCGCCAGCGAACTGCAGAACGACAATCCGCCGGCGTAAGGGACGGTGCCGGAATCGGCCCGGCGGTTGTGGGTGGCTTCCAATCGGCACGCGCAGGCTGGTGAGAGAGCGCTGCGGTTCCCTCCCCATGGGGGTCAGGGAGCCGCAGCGTCATTGTTGACCAGAATCATCATCATCTCCTAAGGGGGGAGGAGATGTGAGATACACAGCTCACCGCGTCCTGGTCGTCTGGCTCGTCAGCACGGTGCTCATCAGCGGGTCCGCCCAGGGCGGGCCCGCGTTCGTTCCCCGCAGGCCCATCGAGTGGACGATTCCCGCCGGCACCGGCGGAGGCGCCGACGTGCAGGCGCGGTTCATGACGCCGCTCATCGCCCAGCACAACCTGTCGCCGCAGCCGCTGATCCCGGTGAACCGGCCGGCCGGCGCCGGCGCCCAGGCGTTCCTGTGGATGATTGACAAGACGGGCGATCCCCACACCATTCTTATCACCCTGGACAACCTCTTCGCGACGCCGCTCGCGCAGATCATCCGGAAGCGCGACGGCACCCGGTTCACCTGGCGCGACCTGACCCCGATCGCCCGGCTCCTGCTCGACCACTTCATCCTGTGGGTCCACGCGGACTCGCCGTGGAGGACGGTGGCCGACTTCCAGCGTGCGGTGCGGGCGGCGCTCCCGGCGACGATCAAGATGGCCGGCACCGGCTCCAAGCAAGAGGACGAGATCATCATGGCCATGCTGGAGCAGGCCTGGGGCGTCAAGTTCACCTACGTGCCCTTCCCCGGCGGCGGCGCCGTGGCTGCTGCCCTGGTCGGCAAACAGGTCGACTTCACGGTGAACAACCCCATCGAGGCCATCGGCCACTGGGACGCAGGCCGCGTACGGCCGCTGGCCTTCTTCGCCAGCGAGCGCGTGCCCTTCCCCAAGTGGAAGGACGTCCCCACGATGAAGGAGCTGGGCTTCCCGCTCGAGTACCAGATGCTTCGCGGCGTCTTCGGCCCTCCGGAGATGCCGTCCGAGGCTGTGGCGTTCTACCAGGGCCTCTTCCGCCGCCTGATCGATACGCCCGAGATGGCCGACTTCATCGAGCGGGGTGCCTATACCAAGGCGTTCCTCACCGGGCCCGACTTCGTGCGCTGGCTGGAACAGAAGGACGCGGCGGTCCGCACCCTGATGGTCAAGGGCGGTATGGTTCCCAAGGACTGAGGCTCGGCCCTGCTCGCACCGATGCGTCGTGCCGAGACCGCTGTGGCCCTCCTACTCCTGGCAGGGTCGATCCTGCTGGCGCAGGAGGCACTGCGGCTGCCGGTTGCCTGGACCACGACCGGTCCGGGGTCGGGGTTCTTTCCCTTGGCGTTGTCCGTCGGCATGGCCTTCAACGCCGCTCTGATCTTGATCAAGAGCCTGCGGGTACCGCTGAACCCGGGAGCGCCGTTCATCCCGGTCGCGGCCCGCAGGCCGCTATTGATCGTGTCCCTGCCAATTGTGGCGGTGCTGGCCCTGATGAACGTCCTGGGCATCTACCTGGGCGGGGCGATCTACCTGGCGGGCTATATGCGACTCGTGGGCCACCACCGCTGGTCCCAGGTGGCGCTGGTCGCAGTGGGGATTCCCCTGGCACTCTTCTTGCTCTTCGAGCGCTGGTTTCTCCTCCCCCTGCCGAAGGGGTCAGTGCTTGAGCTGCTGCTCTACGGGCGGTAGCCGATGGCCTTCTTTGATGTCTTCCGCGACCTGGCATACGGTCTGGGGGTGGCTTTGGCCCCGACCAACATCACTATCGCCCTCATCGGGCTGGCACTCGGCACGGCCATCGGAGTGTTGCCCGGCCTGGGGGGAACCAACGGCATCGCGCTGCTGCTGCCCCTAACATTCAAGATGGCGCCCACGGCGGCCGTGATCCTGCTGGCCTCGGTGTATTGGGGCGCGATCTTCGGCGGTGCGATCACCTCCATCCTGTTCAACATTCCCGGGGAGCCCTGGTCAGTGGCCACGACGTTCGACGGCTATCCCCTGGCCAAGCAGGGCAAGCCTGGCGTGGCGCTGGCGGCGGCGTTCACCTCGTCGTTCATCGGCGCGCTGGTCTCCATCGTTCTGTTCACCTTCTTTGCGCCGCCGCTGGCCGACCTGGCGCTGAAGTTCGGACCACCTGAGAACTTCGCGGTCCTGCTGCTGGCATTCGCCACCTTTGCCGGCCTGGAGAGCGGCGATCCGGCCAAGACCATCCTGATGACCCTGCTGGGCCTGCTACTGGCCACGGTGGGATTCGACATCGTCACGGGGCAGCCGCGCATGAACTTCGGCTTCGTGGAACTCCAGGGCGGGGTCAGCTTCGTGGTCATCGCCATCGGCCTGTTCGGACTGGGCGAGATCTTCCTGACCGTCGAGGAAGGGTTGCGCCTGGAGGGGATCCGTGCGCGGCTTGGGTTGGGGGACGTGTGGGAGACGTGGAAGCTGCTCCCGCGGTACGTGGCGACCATGGTCCGCGCTACCATCCTGGGATTCTGGATCGGCGTGCTGCCTGGCACGGGAGCCACGCCGGCCTCGTTCATGAGCTACGGCCTGGCACGAAAGTTCAGCAGACACCCCGAGCGGTTCGGCAACGGGGAAGTGGAAGGGGTGGTGGCGCCGGAAACGGCGGCCCATGCCGCGGGCATCGGGGCGCTGCTGCCCATGGTGACACTGGGGATCCCGGGATCGCCCACCGCCGCGGTGATGCTGGCGGGGTTCTTCATCTGGGGACTGAATCCCGGTGCGCTGCTCTTCAAGGAGCAGCGGGAGTTCGTCTGGGGCCTGATCGGGTCCATGTACATCGCCAACGTCATCGGCGTCATCATGGTGCTGACGCTGGTCCCGGTCTTCGCGGCGATCAATCGGGTCCCGTTCGGCATCCTGGCGCCGCTCATCGTCATCCTCTCCAGCATCGGGGCGTATGCCGCCAACAACCAGATCCTGGACCTGTGGCTGATGCTGGGCGCCGGGGTCGCCGGCTACCTCTTCAAGAAGCTCAAGTACCCGCTGGCGCCCCTGGTGGTGGCGCTGGTGCTGGGAGACATGACCGAGCAGGCCCTGCGTCAGAGCCTGATCATGGCCCAGGGATCGCCCGCCATCTTCTTCACCAGGCCGATCGCCTTGGGCTTCGTCCTGGCCAGCGCGGCACTCTTCCTGCTGCCTGCCATCCGCGCCCTGCAGGCGTGGCGACGCTCGCGGGCCTCCCGCGCCTGACGCCTGCCACCGACCCCCGTCAGGTGAGCTGGGCCGCGAGGGCCTGCGGATCGTCCACCGGGAGACGGCAGATACCTCGTTCGCACACGTACGCTGTCGCCCGGCTGCCGAGCTGGCCGCGGCCAGCCAGCAGCGGAACCGGTGACACCTCGCCGGGCCGTCCGACCGCCACGACCTGATTGGGGCGGTACGGCCCGAGCACCACGTCCAGCATCGCGCGGGTGTCTGCGGATGCGGGGTCACCGATGATGGCCACCTCGCGCGGCCGGTCCAGGGCAAAGTCGAGAGCGCACAGCCACCAGGCAAATGCCGTGGGATAACTGGCGGCGGCGGGCTGCATCGGCCGCAGGGCCGCCTCGGCCAGGTCACGATAGCGACCATCCCCGGTGAGCGCGCCCAGGCGCAGCAAGACCATCGCGGCCATCGCACCCCCTGACGGTGTGGCGTTGTCCTGGTGGTCCTTCGGCCGAACCACCAGGGTCTCGTGGTCGTGGCTGGTGTCGAAGAACCCCCCTTGGGGATCGTGATAGTGGTTCACCATCGTGTCGACCAGGCGCTTCGCCTCAACGAACCAGCGAGGATCGAACGTGACCTCATAGAGCGCGAGCAGGCCGTAGGCCAGATTGGCGTAGTCCTCAAGGTAGGCGTTGAGTCGGGCGGCCCCGACCCGCCATGCGCGGAAGAGGCGGCCGTCCGGGGTCCGCATCCGGTCCACGCAGAACGCCGCGGCGCGCTCCGCGACCGTCCGGTAGTCCAACCGGTCGAAGATGCGGGCGGCGGAAGCGAACGCCGCCACCGCCAGCCCATTCCATGCCGCGAGCACCTTGTCGTCGAGGCCGGGCCGGACGCGCGTCTCCCGGTGCGCGAACAGAGCCCGCCGTCCCTCCTCCAGCTGGCGCACGACCTCGCCGGGCGGCAACGCGTACCGCTCTGCCAGCGTCTGCGCGTCTGTGGTCAGGTGAAGGATGTGCTTGCCGTCGAAGTTCCCGCCTGACCTGACGCCGTAGGCGTCCATGAAGAGATCGGCGTCGGCACCCAGCACCGAGCGGATCTCATCGGTGGACCAGACATAGAACCGGCCTTCTTCGCCTTCGGAGTCGGCATCCTCGCTGCTGTAGAATCCCCCGGCTGGATCCCTCATGCGCCGCACGAGGTAATCCAGAGTCTCCTCGGCTACCCTCCGGAGGAGCGGAGTCCCCGTCACCTGCCAGGCGCAGGCATAGACGCGCGCGAGCTGGGCGTTGTCGTAGAGCATCTTCTCAAAGTGGGGCACCACCCACACCGCGTCGGTGGCGTAGCGGTGGAAGCCGCCGCCCAGGTGGTCGTAGATGCCACCCCGCGCCATGTGTTCGAGGGTGGCGGTGGCCATGGCGAGCGCTGCGCGGTCGCCGGTGCGAACGTACGTCCGCAACAGGAACTCGATGGTCATCGGCTGCGGGAACTTGGGCGCGCCGCCCCAGCCGCCGCGCGCAAGATCGTAGCTGCGGCCCAGCGCCGCCAGGGCGGCATCCACCGTGTCGGTTGAGATCTCCGGGGCATCTTGGTTCGCACGCGCGCGAGCCAGCAGCTCCAGCACCTGGGCTCCGCCGCGCTCGATCTGGTCGCGACGGGTCCGCCAGGCCTCGGCGATCGCCCGGAGCACGTCGACGAACGCCGGCATCCCGCCCCGCGGGACTGGCGGGAAGTACGTCCCGCCATAGAACGGGATGCCGGCTGGC
>JAVKIJ010000050.1:0-22554 GCA_031459535.1 Candidatus Fervidifonticultor quintus
CCGCGGCGCTTGAGGGGCATCTCAAGGAATTAGCGGCGCCGGCCCGAAACACCTCTGAAAGTGCGGCTGCTAACGCGTATCCTCCTTGGCACCACGCTTCTTTTGCTGCTCGGGACGGTCGACTGGACGTTAGCACAGCCCCCGTCGCCAGCGACACCCGGACCCCGAACCTGGCCAGGCGTGGATGTTCTCCTGGAGTCACCAGGCCTCCTGCAGGGCCGTCGTCTGGGGCTGGTGACCCATGCCGCAGCCGTCACCAGCGGTGGCGAGGCCACGTGGACGGTCCTCTTGCGGGACCCCCGCTTCACCGTCGCGGCGCTATTCGCCCCTGAGCACGGACTGGCGGGAACCATTCCTGCCGGTCGAGCGGTGCCCACCGTGAACGGTCGCGTCCCGATCTACAGCCTCTACGGTAGCACGAACCGCCCAACGCCGGCCATGATGGCCGCCGTCGACGCTCTCGTCGTCGATCTCCAGGATATCGGCGCCCGAACCTACACGTATGTGTCCACAATGGCGCTGGTGATGCAGGCTGCCCGCGAAGCCGGCACGCCTGTCGTAGTGCTCGACCGACCCAATCCCCGCGGTGGTGTCCAGGTGGACGGCCCCGTGCTGGACCCGGCCTTCCGGTCGTTCATCGGGATGTTTCCGCTCCCCATGGTCCATGGGATGACCATCGGCGAGCTAGCGTGGATGTTCAACGAGAGCTTCGACATCAACGCCAACCTTACGATCGTGCCCATGCGCGGGTGGACGCGGTCAATGGTGTGGGAGGAGACCGGCCTGCCGTGGGTCCGTCCTTCTCCCAATATCCCGGGGATGCACACGCCCATCTACTACGCGGCAACCGGTGTCATGGACGGCACGAACCTGTCTAACGGCGTCGGCACGGCGAATCCGTTCGAAGTGGTGATCAGCCCCTGGTTGGACGGCCGGCGCCTGGCGGGCAGACTCAACACCCTGGGCCTCCCAGGCGTCTCATTTGAACCGTATGCCACGGTGCTGACCGGCGGGTTGTTCAGCGGTGTGCGCCTGGTGGTGACCGATGCCCTGCGGTTTCGGCCGGCCACGACGGCCATCCACGTTCTGATCGAGGCCCGCAGACAGCACCCCCGGCACTTCCGATTCGTCGCCCGCAACGGACGGCAGGTCTTCGACTACGTCTGGGGCACCGACAAGATCCGCAAAGACATCGAGCGCGGAGCGCCGGCGTCGGCAATTGTGGCACGCTGGGAGCCCGATCTGCGGCGCTTCCAGGCGCTCCGTAACGCCTTCCTTATCTACCCCTAGCCAGGTCGGCTCGGCCGGGGAGCAGGCCTGTAAGCCGGGTTCTGTGCGTCGGCACGCGCGATGGCACCCGCCGACGCGGCAGTCATCCCTCTGGGGCCTCCGGTTACCCGGGACCTCAAGCGGCCTACCCGGGGATCGGCGGGCCGCCTCATCTCCCCCTATCTGGCCTTGCTCCGGGTGGGGTTTGCCTGGCCGGCCCGTCGCCGAACCGCCGGCGGGCTCTTACCCCGCCATTGCACCCTTGCCGGCTGGCAGTGCCGGCCGGCGGTATGTTTCTGTGGCACTATCCCTGGGGTTGCCCCCGCTGGGGATTACCCAGCACCCTGCCCTGCGGAGCCCGGACTTTCCTCGGCACTCCCGTGCCGCGACCGCCCGGCCTGCTCCCGTCGAGATAGTAGCACGGGAGGCGGGTCACGCAAAGGCCTCATAGACGAGCCGGCCCACTTCGGCGATCGCCATGGCCCCATCCAGGTCCACCTTGAGGTCCCGGGTGAACGCGCAGACGAGCACCGGGCCGCGCGGCGCAAACAGAACCCCGGCGTCGTTGCGGACACCGGCAATGGATCCGGTCTTATGCGCGATGTCGGTCCCGGGCGGCAGGTGGAGAGGCAAACGGTCGCGCACCTGCTGCTTGCGCAGGTAGAACAGCGCCTGCTCCCGTACCGAGCGGGGTAGCCGGCCCTCGGTGACCAGCATCTCCAGCAGCGCGATCATCTCCCGAGGGGTGGTGACGTTGTTCTCCGTGTCGGCATACGGCCTGCCGGCGAACACCCGCGGCCGTGTCCTCAGGATCTGCTCGACCTCCAGGCGAGCCTCAGGCGTAAACGGGCCGCCGGGACGCCCGGCGAGCTCGAAGAGCAACCGCCGGCAGTCCATAGCCACCCGCGTCACGCGAAAGCCCCAGGAGGCGAGACGCCGGTTGATGGCCTCGATGCCCACGCGTCCCATGAGGATGTCTGTCGCGGTGTTGTCGCTGATGACGACCATCAGCATGGCCAGATCCGAGAGGCTCAGGACTGGAGACGACGTCAGTTCCTTCAACACGCCGGAGCCGGGAGACTTGGCCGCTTCGGTCACCGGTACCCGCTCATCCAGGCTGAGACGCCCTTCCTCGGCCTGGAGCAGCAACTCGAGCAGCACCGGGATCTTGAACACGCTGGCCGTAGGAAACGTCCGATCCGGCTCCAGGTAGAGCTCGAGGCCGTCCCAGCTGGACTTGATGCCAACCCCCATAACGCCGTCCAGGCCCGCGGCGAGTCGCTCCAGCCGCCGGCGCAGGTTGTCGACACCGTGCCCGTCGGCCAGCGCGCCGGCGCGCTCATCGATCGCGCGGTTGGCCAGCGCATCCGCCGCCGCATTGTACGCCCGGGAGACGTGTGTGATGCTCCAGTCGGAAAACCCAGCCAGTGCCTGCTTCGCCCGGGCGTGTAGGGGTGCCAGTTGCGCGCTCCTGACCCTGTAGGCACCCTGGAGCTGTTTGACGAGCAGGGCGCTGTCGGCGTAGATCTCGATCTGGCTGGCACCCAGCTCCCTGGCTCTGTCAAGCCCGCGCAGCAGGGCGCGATACTCGGCGACGTTGTTGGTGGTCTCGCCCAGGTATTCGCCCATCTCCACCACAGTGTGCCCCTGGACATCCTGCAGCACCACGCCGATGCCTGCGGGGCCGGGATTGCCGCGGGAGGCGCCGTCGATGTGCAGCTTCAGCCTCACGTCAGCCCTCCGGAAGAACGACCAGCAGGCGCCCGCACCCGTCGCAGGCCGCGACGAGATCGGCATCGCGCTCGAGCCTGGAGCGCAGGCGCTGTGGCACGATCACATGACAGCCGCCGCATACGCCCTGGCGCACCGCGACGACAGCGATCCCACCCTTGTTCTCCCGCAGCCGCTCGTACCGGCGCAACAGAACTTCGTCGATATCCGCGGCCAGTGCCTGGCGTCTGGCGGTGAGCTCGGCGATCTCCTGATCGAGCGAGGCGGACGCCCGGGCGAACTCCTCAAGGGTCCGCGCCAGCGCCGCCTGCGCCTCTTCCAGCTCGGCCTGCGTCTCGCGCCGCTGGGTCTCGAGCACCTCGAGCTGCTCCAACAGCCCCAGCGTCTCGTCCTCCAGGTGGCCGATGTGACGACCGAGGGCCGCCGCGTCGCTCTGCATCGCGGCCAGTTCCTTGGGATTGTTGATGCGGCCGCTGTACATGTCCACCTCGAGCCGGGCCCGCTTGGTGCGCACGGATTGCGTCTCCAGTTCGAGGGTCCGCTGCCGCGCCCTGGCCGCCGTGATCGCTTTGGAGAGTTCCTCGAGCCTGGCCTCGGCCGCGGCCAGCGCCTCGCGTTGCGGTGTGCCGTCGTTCAGGCGCCGGCGGTGGGCCACGGCCGCCGCCAGCGCGGCATCTACCTGCTGAAGCGCGTACAAGCGCATGATGGTCACTGGACGCTCCACGTTGAGTAACCAGCGCCTCTCTTCGAGCTACAAGGCGAGCACCCCTGGCCATTGCGCAGGCCAGGCGCCCAAGCCCGCTGGCGAGGCGCGCGCAACCGCAGCGGCATTCTGGCACACAGCAGGCCGCCGGCGACCCAGACAGGGACGACGCGGGGGGCCCGGTCCCGTATACACCTCTCGGAGGGCCGCCGGTCTGATCAGCGTCGGCTCGATGGCGTTCCCGACTTGCTGCCGGGTCTCGGCTTCGGCCTAGCAGGGGACTTGGGCGCTGGCTTGGCCTTCACTACTTTCACCGGCTTGAGTGCGGGTTTGGCCAGCACTCGCAGCGTCGGCTTCCCTGCGGTGACCTGCGGGGCGGGGGCGGGACGGGCGATCGCTGTCCCCGACGGGCCCGGGGAGGCCGGCCTCGGCGGCACCACCGGTCGTGCCGGAAGCGGCGGCCGTGTCCGGGCCACCGTGAGCGACTTGGGCGCGCCGCTCGTGGGTGGGATCGGTGGGAGAGGCTTCAGGCGCTTGCGTTTGGCATCCCACCATTTGACGTAGTCGTGCCCGAGTCGCTCGAAGTAGTCGAAGGCATCGGGCCAGTCGAGCTCCCTGCGCATCCCCATGATGATCGGTTCGACCTTCGCCCACGGGATCGGGAAGAGCTCGTACACAGCCTCTCGATCCACCGCCTCGGTCTCGACCAGAAACCCGAGGTTGTCGCAGAAGACCGCCACCCGCAGCAGGTTGTTGAAGCGGATGCTGCCCGGCGGGCACTCGATGATGAACTGCTCGTAGTCCTTGAAATCGAACTGGAACACGACATACTGGAGGGCCTCGAAGTTCTGGGGGGAGTCGGCCATCTCCATCAGGCGCACGACCATGTCAGTATGCGCCGGCGTGAGCTTCTTCACCCATTGTCACCTCGATCGGCCATGACTCATCCCGCAGGATGCCGTTCGGCCTATGACCGCCAAACTCGGGGCGATCTGGCCGGAAAATTCGCTTTTGAAAGGATTTTCCCTTCGCTCATCAGCTCGAACGTGACCCCTCGCCCGATTCCGCTGAATTCTTCCCCGGAGGGGCCCTCTAGTGTGCAGGACAAGAGGGAATGGTTCATTTAAACGAACCTATTCTGCCAGTCCCGCAGAGCGATGTACGCAGGTTTTCCACAGGATGTTCAGTATGCTCCCCGATCCCCTATCCGCTCGCGACCCGACTCTGGTATACTGGCCAGGGCGAGTAGCTCAGCGGTAGAGCGCCTCCTTTACACGGAGGTGGTCGGGGGTTCGAACCCCTCCTCGCCCACCACTCCGCCTCTTGCACCACCGACCCGCCATCGGCCTGCAGAGGAGGCTGCCGAAAGGATTTCCTCATGCCCTGAAGAATAAACCTATAGGCTATAGGATCGCGCCACCGGGGACCGCCACCAGCGTGCAGATCATCTCCGAGCAGGTCACCGACATTCTCCGCCAGCGCCTGGTCGAGCAGGTCTACAGACCGGGAGAGCGCGTCATGATTGACCGGCTCGCCCGCGAGCTGGGGGTGAGCCACACACCGATCCGCGAGGCCCTGGGCCGGCTGCAGGGCGAAGGCCTCGTCGTCTACCGGAGAAACCAGGGCTACTACGTCACCCCTCTGACGGACCGCGAGATCCTCGAGATGCTGGACTGCCGCCTGATGCTCGAGACCTTCGCCGTCCAGCAGATCACCCCAATCACCGACGACCTCGTGGAACGCCTAGAGGCGATCCACGGGCGGTTCTGTCGTGCGACGGCGCTGCGACAACGATACGAGACCAACGTGGCGGATCGCGAGTTCCACGAGGCCATCGTGGCGGCCACCGGAAACGCCCTCCTCCTCCGTCTGTTCTGCTCCATGAACTCGCACATGCGCACGATGCGCCTCTTCCACTCCAGCGAGGACATGCCGCCACGGAATCTGGCAGAGCACGAACGGATCATGGCCGCCTTCCGCCGGCGCAGCAATGCCGAAGCCGCTGAGGCGATCGCCGAACATCTCCAAAGCGTCAAGAGACGGGTCCAGACGCTGGCGCGGCAACGCGCCATCTCAGCGCCCTCGACACAGGTTGCCGCGACCCACCGGGACCCAGGAGACGGAGAAGAACCATGAACGCCGCGTTGAGGTACTACGAGGCCGTGACCCGCATCATGCAGGCCGTGATGGACCACGAACAGGAGTCCCTCGGCCGGGCGGCCGACCTGCTCGTAGAAAAGATCGCAGAGGATCGCCTCATCCACGTGTTTGGCACCGGCGGGCATTCCATCATGGGCGCCATGGAGATGTTCCAGAGGGCAGGGGGACTGTACCCCGTCAACGCCATCTTCCCACCGCGGATCTCTGTCACCGACAGCCACCCGAACACCGAACGCCTGGTGGGCTACGCGCCTGCGATCCTGGATCACTACGGGGTCCGCACGGGCGATGTGCTCATCATCGTCAACGTCAACGGCATCAATGCCGTGACCATCGATTCAGCGCTGGAAGCAAAGCGCCGGGGGGTGACGGTCATCGCCGTCACGTCGCGAGAGTTCGCCTCCCACGTGCCCGCTGACAGCCCGGCTCGCCACCCCAGCACGCAGAACCTGCACGATCTGGCCGACATTGTCATCGACTGCCACGTGCCTGTGGGGGACGCCGTGCTGGACATCCCCGGAGTCTCCCACAAGGTAGCCGCCAGCTCCACGTTCCCCGTGGTGCTGATCTTGAACTGCCTGGTGGCCCTCACAGTGGAGCGCATGGCCCAGCGTGGCCTGGAACCGCTCGTGCGATTCAGTGCCAACCTGCCCGGAGGACGCGAGCGGAGTCTGAAGATTCAAGAGCGTTATCGGGGGCGCATCGTCCATCAATACTAGCGGCGGCAGCACCAACTCAGCGGTCGGCCTCGGGGTTAGAGGGCGCACCGGACGCTGGGTTGCCAACCTGAGCCCCGAGGCTGTTACCGCGTATCTGTTCGTGGCGCCTGCGATCCTGCTGCTGGCGACTTTGGTCGGCTATCCCTTCCTGCTGTCCCTCTACCTGGCTACCAGCGACGCAGTCCTCGGTAACCCCGGCCACTTCGTGGGTCCCGCCCAGTTCGCCCGGCTTCTCGGCCAGCAGATCTTCCAGCAGACTCTCCAGAACACGGCCATCTACGCCCTCGCGGCCGTGGCCGCCAAGGTCGTGCTGGGCATGACGCTGGCCCTGATCCTGGCCGGGTTCAGCCGCCACCGACTCCCTGGGAGCCGCCTCGTCCGGGCCATGATCCTGCTGCCGTGGATCGTGCCCACCGCGCTGAGCACCGTGGGCTGGAAGTGGATGTTCGAGCCGCAGTTCAGCGTGATCAACTGGACGCTGGTCCGCCTCGGCACGATTCACTACATTTCCGACTTGCAGTGGCTGGGCGAGGCGAATCTCGCCCGCGTCGCGGTCATCATGGTGAACGTCTGGCGCGGCGTCCCGTTCTTCGCCATCAACCTTCTGGCCGGCCTGATCGCCATCCCCGACGACCTCTACGAGGCCGCAGAAGCCGATGGCGCCACGCCGTGGGCCAAGTTCTGGCTCATCACGCTCCCACTCCTCCGCCCGGTGCTGGCCACGGTGGTGCTGTTCTCGCTGATCATGACCATCAGCGACTTCAACATCGTCTACGTGCTGACGCGGGGGGGCCCCTTGAACAGCACCCATCTGCTACCGACCCTGGCCCACCAGGTCGGGCTGCTGACAGGCGAACTGGGCCGGGGCGCGGCCGTCTCATTGTTCATGCTGCCGTTCCTGATGATTGTGGTGTTCTACCAAATGCGGTTGATGCGGAGGGCCTGGGAGTGGTAGCGGCTCGCGCACGCCGTGCCGCAGCCCACTACATGGGGCTCGACCGAGATCGGGGCACCCTGGCCCCGGGCAAACGAGCCGACCTGGTGCTGCTGGACGACCGGCTCGTCGTGCGCTCCACCATGGTTGGAGGTCGGATCGTCTACAGCCGCGACCCTTCCTCAACATGACGATCCCGCTGCGGTGATCGGCCCTGGCAGTGCCGCAGCCGTGCTTGTGCGATTCCTATGGGCTCTCCTCCTGGGTCAGGAGGTAGGGGAGGATTCCACGGAAGGCCTCACCGAGAGGCGGGTACCTGTCCGCGACAGATCGTACCCGCCGAGGGCAGCGACCGCTCGCCGGAAGTCGTCACGCTCCAGTACGGCCAGTACCTGCTGCACCCCAGGGGCTGCAAGGTGCTCGTCCGGGATGGCCAGATCGAAGCGTTCGTGGGCGACCGGCACGAAATCCAGGCCCATGGCCCGGGCGGCGGCGAGGATGCCCAGTCCCACGTCGGCTGCGCCCGTGGCCACCGTCACGGCCACAGCCATGTGCGTGTAGACCTCCCGGTCGTAGCCCCCAATCTGCCCGGGCGAGATCCCGGCCCGGCGCAGCTCATAGTCGAGCAGCAGCCGGGTGCCGGCACCGCGCTGGCGGTTGATGAAGCGTACGCCGGGCCTGGCCAGGTCGGCGACCGTCTGGATTCGCTTGGGATTGCCGGGCGGCACCAGGAGGCCCTGCTCGCGATGGGCTAGGGTAACCAGCGTGACCGCCCGACCGGGAAGGTGGAGCCGTACGTAGGGCACGTTGTACTCGCCCGTGGTCTCATCGAGTAGATGGATGCCAGCCATGTGCGCCTCGCCGCGGTGAAGGGCGAGCAAGCCTCCCAGGCTGCCCACATGGGCGGAGGCGAGCGCGGCCGAAGGGTACTCGCGCCGCAAGAAGTCTGCCAGGACGTCCAGCGCCACATCGTGGCTGCCCACGATGAGCACTGTGCCCTCGATGGCACTCCTGGGACGGAGGAGTTCTACTTCCACGTCCGCGCCAGCTTCGATGCCCTCGCTCGTTCTGGGAATGACGAGCCATCCGTCCGCACGGACCAGCGAGGTCACCACGCCAGCCCCCCGGCTCAGCGGAGCTGCAACAACCCGGTCTCCCACCCGGCCGACGGTGACCCGGACGAACTCGTCCAGCCCCATGGTCGAGTGGACCTTGCGCACCAGCGTCGCCCGGAGGCGCTGGCGTTCCGGAGGAACCAGACCCTGCAGTGCATAGAGCACCGGCCTCACGAACAGGTCGAAGGCGAGCATGGCAGAGACCGGGTACCCCGGGAGGCCGATGGCCGGCTTCCCGTGCACGATTCCCAGGATGACGGGCTTCCCGGGCCGGATGGCGACCCCGTGGACATGGACCTCCCCCAGCCTCCGAAACACCTCTGCGGTGTAGTCGTGGGAGCCGGCAGACGCTCCGGCGTTGGTGAGGACCAGGTCGTACTGCGCGGCCCGATCCAGTGCCTCCATCAGCCGGTCTTCATCATCGGGCACCACGGGGTATCGCACAGCCTCGCCGCCGCAGCGAGCTATCTCCGCGGCCAACATGATCGTGTTGAACTCGGGAATTTGACCTGGTTGCAACGGACCGGACGGGTCCACCACCTCGTCGCCAGTGGGGATCAGCAGGACCCTGGGGCGGCGCCTGACGTTGACGGTGCGCAGCCCGGCCGCCGCCAGGGCGCCGAGATCCGCCGGTCGGAGCACGTGGTTGCTGGGGAGCAGCAACTCCGTGGCCACCACGTCCTCGCCGGCCGGCCGGACGTGCTGCCAGGGAACCGCGGGCGCTGTGATCTCCGCCTCACCGTCGGCTTCGTGGACGTCCTCGATCATGATGACCGCGTCGGCGCCGTCGGGGAGGGGGTCGCCCGTGTCCACCGGAACGTACCGCTCCCGGGACAGACGAACCGGCGCGGTCTCCGATGCCCCGAACGTCTCCGCAGCCCGCACCGCGATGCCGTCCATCGCCGCCGCGTGATAGTGGGGAACAGAACGCGCGGCGGCCACGGCTTCCGCCGTGACCCGGCCACATGCCTCGGAGACGGGCACGGGCTCGCCGGGCAGGGGGCGCAGGAGGCCCCGCGTGCGCAGCGCGTCCATCCACTGCACGAGCGCCAGGTCCACCGGCACGTCGGTCAGGTAGATCCGCCGCTTGGAACGGTTCACCGGGCGAACACCTCGACGGCGACCTCTTCACCCACCTCGACACCCTCTGCGGCTTCGGGAATCACCGCCAGCCCGTCGGCGCCCACCATGGTCGAGATCAATCCCGACTTCCCCAGGATCGGCACCGCCCACAGTTCGTCGCCCCGGCTCTCCAGCCTGACGCGCAGGTAGTCTGCGCGGCCCGCGGACGACGCGATCCGCCGGCCCAGGCGGGCCTTCACCACAGGTAGGGGCCAAGGCTGCCTGCCCAGCAGACGGCCGATCATCTCCCTGACGAAGACGTGAAAGACGACCAGCACGGTCGTGGGATGCCCCGGCAGCCCGACGATCGGCACCTGCCCGCACAGCCCGATCACTGTGGGCTTGCCGGGCTTCATGGCGACCCCGTGCACGATCACGCCGGGGGGCCCGAGCGCATCGATGGCACGCGCCACTTCGTCGCGCAGTCCGATCGAGCTGCCTCCTGAGATCAGCACAAGATCCGACGCCCCCCGCGCGCTGTCCAGCGCGGTCCGGACCACGTCGAATTCATCACGCACGATCCCGTAGAATGCTGGGGTCCCGCCCTCCGCCTCGACCGCCGCACACAGCGCCGGGCCGTTGATGTCGCGGATGCAACCTGGCGGTGGCGTCTGGTCCGGCGGCACGACCTCGTCCCCGGTCGAGATGACCGCGACGCGCGGCGGCGCCGCCACGGCCACCCGCGTGACGCCCAGGCCAGCCAGCAATCCGATGTGCGATGGCCCAAGGACCGTGCCGGCCCGCAGGGCAACCGCCCCTCTCCTGACGTCCTCGCCGACCTGGATGACGTTCTCTCCCGGACCGACCGGACGGCGAACTTCGATGCCGGCCTCAGCGCCGACACCGGGGGACGCACCGGCTGCCAGGGTCTCCGTGTGTTCCACCATGACGACCGCGTCCGCCCCCGGCGGCAACACGCCTCCGGTGGAGATGCGCACAACCTGCCCGGCGCCCAACGAGGTTCCCAGTGCCCTGCCCATGAGCACCTCGCCGATGACCGCAAGGTATGCCGGCAGGGCCTCGCTCGCGCCGAACGTGTCGGTGGCGCGGACCGCAAATCCGTCCACGACCGACCGCGGGTACGGTGGCAGATCCTCAGGCGCCATGACATCCGCAGCGAGGACCCTGCCCTGACTTTCAGCGAGGGCGACGGTGTCGACTCGAGGCGGTGGAGGGGTCCACGCGGCCTGGAGCCGGGCCCTGGCCTCGGCCACGCTCCTGATGTGCAGGAACTCCTGCAGCGGGGCCCCGCCGGCGATGGGAGGGAAGATCCCGACCTCATCACCCGGCCGCAGCACGTGGGAATCGTCACGCGCGATCCCGGCCACAAACACCTTTCGCACCGTGCCGGCGGGAATTCCGAGGCGGGCCACGAGTTCCCCCACGGTGGTGCCGTCAGGCACCTCGATCTGCAGCGCCGCCCGGCCGCCCGGCACCATCTCGCGCAGCGTGGCGTAGAGCCGGACGGCGACGATCATGCGGGGTCGGCCACCTTGGGGAAATACTGCCGGTACAGCAGGGCCATGTCCCGGCCAAAGATGGCCAGCTGATCGCCCGGCCTCACACGCCGGCTGGCGGCCGAGTACTGGCCGTTCAAGAAGAGATGGCTGACATCGCCCGGGTCCAGGCCCAGGGACGCTAGCACGTCCCGGATGGTGCCGGCCGAACCCACGGTCGCGTGCGTGCGCACCGGCTCAAAGGCCGACCGCCTTCCGAAGCGCTGCTGAAGCGCCCCGTAGATGCGCACCTCCACCGTCACGCTAGACATAGAGCATGCGCATGTCCGTCGGGAAGACCCCCAGCCGGTCCCCGGACCGCACCGTCCGGTCCCAGGGCTGAGCGTCGTATCGGCCGTTGACGAAGATGTTGCCGACCGCCGCGCGCTCGATTCCGAGCGCCGCCAGCGCCTGGGCGACCGTGCCTTCCGGCAGGTCGACCCAGGCGATCGAAGGACGGTGGACGCCGGACTGGGGCGCGAGCCGACGCAGCCGGCCGTACAGGTGGACCTCAATCAATAGGCGTGCACCTTGTCCAGTTCTTCATCCGGCACATCGAACACCACATTGTGTGGCGGGAGCGGCTCGTACTTCATGAACTCCGGGAGCCGGTCGTGCGCCTTGGTGAATCCCGCCGCTTCGTTGAAGGCACGCTCGGCCTTGAGGATCTCCAGCCCCAGCGGCACGATGTCGTTGGTGGTCCAGCTCGTCCCCACCACCGCCGCGCTGGATTCGACCATGCCCTCGGCGCCCTCAGGGATGTCGAGAATTGCGAAGGCGTCGAACAGGCACTATCCGGTAGAGTCGAGGAACGCTGTGGTGGCCTGGAACGCCCGCGACATCTCCGCCTTCTCCGGCTTGAAGGGATCGGCCTTGCCGCCGACGCCCAGGATCTCCGGCGCGATGGTGTAGCCGGCCGTGTGGTCGGCGCCCATGGTGGTCGTGGCGTACGTCACGCCGATACCCTTGACGGCCCGCGGCTCGTAGGCCGGCATCGACTGTCCCTTGACGGTGGGGACGCGGACAACGCCGAACGCCTTGCCGGTAAACTCGGCGCCGTTGCCGATGATGCGGCCCAGCGGCGTGCCGCGGCGCACCTCTTCATTGAGCAGCCGTTTGGCACCGTCGGCGTCGCCGAACTTCAACAGGCCGCCCTCCATGGCCACCGCGATGGTCCCGCCCATCTCGATGGTGTCCACCCCGACGTCGTTGCAGGCCCAGATCAGGTCCGCGATGTCGTCCAGATTCCCGATCCCGCAGTTGGCCCCCAGGGCCCACACCGACTCGTATTCCAACACCGACGTGTGGAACTTCCCGTCGGGGTAGGGATAGACGTTCGAGCACTGGATGATGCAGCCCGGGTGGCAGGGGTGTCCGGTCGTGCCGACGCCGTCGCGCTTGTGGATGATCTCGCGGGCCGCCTCGCCGCTGATCTGGCCGGTGAGCTCGAACCGGCCGCTGCGGAAGTTGCGGGTGGGATACCCGCCGGCCTCGTTCATGATGTTGGCCAGGACGTTGGTCCCATAGGTGTTGAGGGCTCCGTCCTTCTTGGTCACGTCGTGCTTGAGTGACGCGTCTGTGAGCTTCTTGATGGCCGCCCTGAACTTCTCCTCGTCAGCGATGGCCACACCCGGGCCGCCGGTGTCGTCGATGATGATGGCCTTCAGCCCTTTGGCGCCCATCACGGCACCCATGCCGCCCCGGCCGGCGTAGCGCCCGGCGGTGTTCTCCATGTCGTTAACGCAGATGCCCGCCCCAGCCATGCGGAACTCGCCGGCGGGCCCGATGCCGATGATGGCCACGCCTTTCCCATGGCGTTCCCAGAGCGTGGCGCACACCTGGTACATGCCCTTGCCGACCAGGTCTGTCGCCGGTAGGAACTCGGCGCCGTCCTTGGTGATCTTGAGGAGCCAGAACTGTCCGGTGTCCCTGGGCTGGCCCTCGACGATGATCGCCTTGATGCCCAACCTGGCAATCTGCTGGGACGACAGCCCACCCGCGTTGGTCTCTTTGATCGTGCCCGTCAGCGGGCTCTTGCCGCCGAACGACGTACGGCCCGACGTGGGCGCAGCGGTGCCGCTGACAATCCCGGGCGCGATCACCAGTTTGTTGTTGGGACCGAGAGGGTGACAGGTAGGCGGGACCTCCCGGGCCGTGACCATGGAGGTCAGGCCGCGCCCGCCCCACAGGCGGTACACCTCGGGCACGTCCTCGAACGTCGCCCGCAAGTCGCTCATGTTCACCCGTAGTAACCTGCTCATGGAATCCCTCCGGTACACGTGGTCATTCCCGCAGACGCTGCGTGCGGACGCTCTCACCTCCTCCCTCAAGAACAACGGAGGAGACAACCCGTACCGGGGTCGTCTCCTTTGCTACCGGCAGGCGGGGCGATCGCTCGCCCCACCCTCTCGCCCGTGTGTCCGCTGGGGGCATCGCGGGTCGGAGACCGTATGTTGGTTCCAAGTGAGGTATACTCCACCCACCACCGGGAGCTCCTCCTTGGCCTACGGGCAGCGGACAATATCCTGCGCCCACAGGCAGTCCGCGCAGGACGGCGCGTTTCCCCAACAGTCCTGGTTGCGCGCCGCGTAGGCGCAGGCCTCGCCGCAGTCCACGCACGAAGGAAAGCGAAAGTCTCGCACCCTGGCGCGAAAAGCCACGTACTCCTCGGAAGTCCATATCTCCGCCAGGGGCCGATCGGTCACGCATCCCAGCACGTAGCGCGAGACGTCCTTGCGCCTCCCGTAGATGTAGTACGGGTACGAGTGCATGAGCGCATAGCAGGGGCTCACGCCGCCGTCCCATCCGATCACGAGCGCGCGTTCCTCAACGAACCGGCAGCGCCGGTGCGCGCCCCACCGCAGGCGGGGCAGCCGGGCGATCCCCCACACCACCCAGTCCCCGCTCGCCACCGGCCAACCGGTCGGGACCGGCAGGGGCTCCTCTCGGTCGTAAAGGACGTCTTGGGCCTGCTCCGGCCCATGAGGCAGGAGATTGGACACCAGGACGAAGGCGGCACCCAGTGCGCCGGCCAGCGCCGGAAGCCGGGCGAGATCGTCGAAATTGCCTCGCGTGACCACGTACTCCAGCCCGACGCGCGGCGCCATCAGGCCCCGCTCCCGGGACAGGGCCCGCAGGGTCTTCACATTGTGCAGGACCCTGTCCAGGCCGCGGCTGAGACGGGCCCGCTCATAGGCCGCGATGTGCGCCGCGTCAATGGAGACCACCACGGTGTCGAGGCGGGCCTCCAGCAAGGCCTCCGCCACGGACCGGTCCAGCAACAGACCGTTGGTGGTCAGCGTGGTCCCCACGCCCAGCTCGGCGACCTTGGCGACCATCGCGACAATGTCCGGATGCGCCAGCGGCTCTCCAAACCCGCCAAAGATCACGCGCGTCAGCTCGGGAAGGGCTGCGAGCTGTGCGACGATCCGCTGAAAGGTCTGCTGGCTCATCTCACCCGGCGCGTCCTGCCACACCTGGCGCACGCAAATGGCGCAATCCAGGTTGCACCGGGTGGTGGGCTCGATGTAGACGCGGCGCACATCGGGGCGAGCCTGCCAGAGCGAGAGGCCGTCTTCCCGGGACTCAGCGACCATCTCGGTGCCGCGGTACCTGGGTGGGAGGCGGACGGTGCCGTCTTTGCTGACCGCGATCCTCTCCATGCTCCTCTTTCTCCCTCCGCGGGCATCACCGCGAGACCGCCCACAGCCCCGTCCTTCAGTATAGACCTCCAGGCTCGACTATTGTGGTAGAACCGGAAGCCTCGGCACCGCGGCGAGGCGGTCCCAGGTGCCTGTGATAGTATTGAAGGCGTGACCACCCTGGCGTACCCGGGGGAGCCGCGGCTGGACGTGCGCAACGCGGGCGTGCCGTTCGATCCCGGGTGGATCCGAAACCTCCATGTGAACCGCAGCGCCGTCGAGCGCCGCGCCGCCACCATCCCCACGCGCCGGACCGTCAAGGGGGAATGGCAGGCGGCGTGGCTGATCCGTGCAGTCGAGTGCCTGGACCTCACCACCCTGGCCGGTGACGACACGCCAGGGACGATCCGCCGGCTGGCCATCAAAGCGCGACATCCGGTGCGGCCGGAAGTGCTTCGAGGGTTCGGACTCGACCCGGGCGCGCTGCGGGTGGCGGCCCTGTGCGTCTACCACAGCATGGTGCCTACCGCGGTCGAGGCGCTCCGCGATTCCGGGGTCCTGGTCGCGGCGGTCTCCACAGGCTTCCCGGCCGGCCAGAGCGCGTTTCGGATCAAGATAGAGGAAATCAAGGAGTCGGTGGCCGCCGGCGCCCAGGAGATCGACGTGGTGATCTCCCGGGCCCACGCCCTCGCGGGCAACTGGGTCGCGCTGTACGACGAGGTCCGGGCCTTCCGCGAGGCGTGCGGCGCCGCGCACATGAAGACCATCCTGGCGTGCGGCGAGCTGGGCACCCTGCTCAACGTGGCCGCGGCCAGCTGGGTGTGCATGATGGCCGGGGCGGATTTCATCAAGACGTCCACCGGCAAAGAAGCGATCAATGCCACCCTCCCCTTCGGGCTGGTCATGGCCAGGGCGATCCGCGAATACTATGGGCAGACTGGATACCGCGTGGGCCTGAAGCCCGCCGGGGGCATCCGGACAGCGAGGCAGGCCCTGGACTGGCTGCTGCTCGTGAAGGAAGAGTTGGGAGAGGACTGGATGCACAGGTCGCGGTTTCGGATCGGCGCCAGCGGCCTGCTCACCGACATCGAGCGCCAGTTGTGGCACACGCTGACCGGACACTACGCCGCCACGCACCATCAACCCATGCCCTGACGTCGCACCGGGAGCGTATCCATGGGCGTCACCGAGATCCTGCGCACGATGGAGTACGGCCCGGCTCCGGAAGCCGCTGGCCCGGCACTGCAGTGGCTGGACTCCCACGGCCGCCAGTTCCGGCTGTTCATCAACGGCCGCTGGGTGGAACCGTCCGGAGGGGTGTGGTTCGACAGCGTGAACCCGGCGACGGCCAGACCCCTGGCACGCATCGCGCAGGCCGCCCCCGAGGACGTGGACGCCGCAGTGCGGGCGGCGGCAGCGGCAGCGGAGTCCTGGGGGCGCACGCCGGGGCACGGCCGCGCCCGGTATCTGTACGCGATCGCGCGCCAGGTCCAGAAGCACGCCCGCCTGCTCGCCGTGCTGGAGTCCCTGGATAACGGCAAGCCGATCCGTGAGACCCGCGACATCGATATCCCGCTGGTCGTGCGGCACTTCTACCATCACGCGGGCTGGGCGCAGTTGCTGGAACGGGCATTCCCCGGCTACGAGCCAGTGGGTGTCGTGGGGCAGATCATCCCCTGGAACTTCCCCCTGCTGATGCTGGCCTGGAAGATCGCCCCGGCCCTGGCTGCGGGCAACACGGTGGTCCTCAAGCCGGCCGAGTTCACTTCGATCTCGGCCATGGCCTTCTGCGAGCTTCTGCTGGAGATCGGGTTGCCGCCCGGCGTGGTGAACGTCGTGACCGGTGACGGGCAGGTCGGAGAGATGATCGTCCGGCACCCCGGCATCCACAAGATCGCGTTCACGGGCTCCACCGAGGTTGGCCGGATCATCCGCCGCGCCACCGCCGGCACCGGCAAGAGACTCTCGCTGGAACTGGGCGGCAAGTCGCCGTTCCTCATCTTCGACGACGCCGATCTCGACAGTGCGGTCGAGGGCGTGGTGGACGCCATCTGGTTCAACCAGGGCCAGGTCTGCTGCGCCGGATCCCGGCTCCTGGTGCAGGAAGGCATCGCCGAGCGCCTGCTGGGGAAGCTGCGCGCGCGCATGGAGAAGCTGCGCGTCGGTGACCCGCTGGACAAAGCCATCGACATCGGGGCCATCGTGGCGCCCGTCCAGTTGCAGAAGATCCAGCGGCTCTGCGAGCTGGGCGTCAAGGAAGGCGCGGTGATGTGGCAACCATCGTGGGCCTGCCCGCGGGAGGGGTTCTTCTTCCCGCCGACGTTGTTCACCAACGTGGCCCCATCGGCCACCATCGCCCAGGAGGAGATCTTCGGGCCCGTGCTGGTGGCCATGACGTTTCGCACCCCGGCCGAAGCGATCGCCCTCGCCAACAACACCCGCTATGGCCTGGCCGCCAGCGTCTGGACCGAGAACATCAACCTGGCGCTGGAGGCGGCCCGCCAGATCCGTGCAGGCACTGTGTGGATCAACGGCACGAACCTGTTCGATGGCGCCTCCGGCTTCGGCGGGTACCGGGAGAGCGGGTTCGGGCGCGAGGGCGGCCGCGAAGGCATGCTGGAGTACCTGCGGGCCCCCGATGAGACCCGGATGCTGGCCCACTCACCGACGCCCGGGCGGACCTCCGCCGCCGGTTTGTCGGCCCCGGACTACGCGCGCGGGGCGCCGGCGGCAATGGCGGACGGCCAGCCGCCCATCGACCGTTCGCCGAAGATGTACATCGGGGGCAAGCAGGTGCGGCCAGACCAGGGATACTCCCGTCTCGTATACGGCTCCGGGGGCCGGCTGGTCGGGGAGGTGGGTGAAGGGAACCGCAAGGACATCCGTGATGCGGTCGAGGCAGCGCATGCCGCCGCATCCTGGGGGCAGGCGACAGCCCATACCCGCGCTCAAGTTCTCTACTTCATCGGAGAGAACCTGGAACCCCGCGCGCGCGAGTTCGCCCGGCGAATCGCGGCCATGACGGGCTGGTCCCTCAGAACGGCCCAGCGCGAGGTGCGACAGGCGATCGACCGGCTGTTCACCTTCGCCGCATGGGCGGACAAGTACGACGGGGTGGTCCACAGCGTCCACATCCCGCCCCGCAACCTGACTATCGCCATCCACGAACCGGTAGGAGTGATCGGCATCGCCTGCCCCGAGGAGTCCCCTCTCCTGGCCCTCGCCTCGCTGGTGGGCGCGGCCATTGCCATGGGAAACACCACGGTGGTCATCCCGTCTCAGGCGCATCCCCTGGCCGCGACCGATCTCTACCAGGTGTTCGACACCTCCGACCTGCCCGGCGGCGTCGTGAACATTGTCACCGGAAGCCGTGACGATCTGGCGAAGGTCCTGGCTCAGCACGACGACGTGGACGCGCTGTGGTACTTTGGGTCTGCCGAGGGCAGCGCGATGGTCGAGCTCGAGTCGGCCGCGAACATGAAGCGCACCTGGGTCAATCACGGCCGGCCGCTCGACTGGTCAGCGGCGTGGGCCGAAGGCGAGACGATCCTCCGCCACGCCGTCCAGGTGAAGAACATCTGGGTGCCCCACGGCGAGTAGGAGCCGACCCCCAGACCACGTCCTCCCAGACCCGGGCGTCCGCGATCCGTGGGTACGGGCACGGTCATATCGGCCTGTCACCCGATGGCCAGCCGGCAGCCACAGGGGTACGCTCGGTGTGCTCCGCCATGACCGGTGAAGAGGAGGCGGTGCGATGCGACGACGCCCGCTTGTAGTCGCGGCCATCTTCCTGGCCGCCGCGGCCGGGGCCGGCGCGTACAGGGTCCGCCTGGGCAGCCCGCCTGCCGTGGAGGTGGTTGCCGTCCGCCGCGGGACGATCGCGGCCTCGTTCACGGCAGACGGCGTCGTCAAGGGCAAGACGGTGGACCTGGCCGCGTCGGTTGCAGGCCGAGTCCGGGCACTGCGCGTGGTCGAAGGCCAGCCCGTGGCGGCCAGGCAGGTCCTGGTCCTGCTGGACGACCGCGAGTGGCGGGCTGGCGTCCGCGAGGCGCAGGCTGCGGTGCAGAGTGCACGCATCCTGCTGGCGCAGGCCGAGGCGGCGCTGGTGCTGGCGCGGGAGCAGGCCGCCGCTCGCGAGGCCCAGGCGAAGGCGCACCTGGCGGCTGCGCGCGCGCAGCTCACACAGACGCTGGCCGGGCCCCGTCCGCAGGAGGTCGCTCAGGCGCACCAGCAGGTGGAGATGACGCGGGCTAGTCTTTCAGCCGCAGAGCAGGCGGTCAGGCGCGCCCGGCAACTGCATGCCGCAGGTGGACTGGCACGAGCAGACCTGGATGAAGCCGAGGCCCGTTATGAGGTTGCGCGAGCGCAGCATCGGGCGGCCACAGAGGCCCTGGATCTGATGCGGGCCGGGGCCCGTCCCGAAGAGCGGGCGGCCGCCGCCGCCCAGGTGGAGGCGGCGCAGGCACAACTGGAGGCCGCGCGGGCCGCCTGGCAGGAGGTGGCGCTCCGCCGGGCCGACCTGGAGGCATCGCGAGCGCGGGTCGCGCAGGCTGAAGCGGCCCTGGCTCGGGCGGAAGTGGCTCTGGCGAGCACCGCGCTCACCGCGCCGTTCGACGGCGTGGTGAGCCGCATCGCGGTCGAGGTGGGCCAGATGGTGACGCCGGCCATGCCGCTGCTCACCCTGGTGAATCCTCGAGACCTCTGGATCAGCGCCGACGTCGCCGACGAGGACGCAGCAAAGGTGCATGAGGGACAGGAGGTGATCGTGACCGCCCCTGCGTTTCCAGGACGGCGGTTTCGCGGACACGTACGCAGCCTGGCGACCGCCGCAGAGACGAAGCCGGACGCAGCCATCCAGACCCGGGTCGTGCGCGTCACGATCCGGCTGGAAGACGGTCTGACCCTGCTGCGCCCGGGCCTCGAGGTGGACGTGGAGGGCACCGCCCACGTGGTGGCTTCGGCACTGGTGGTCCCCAGCGACGCGGTGCTGCTACGGGACGACCGCACGGCGGTCTTCGTGGTCGAAGACGGGGTGGCGAAACTGCGCGAAGTCCGCCCCGGCTACTCCAACTTCGTGCTCACAGAGATTCTGGCCGGTCTGAGGGATGGCGAGCTGGTCATCGTGAGGGGCAAGGATGGGCTGGCGGACGGCCAGCGGGTGAAGATCGCCCGCGTCAGCGGTGACTGACCGTGGGACGAGACGGCCCGCCCCTGGTGCGCCTCGAGCATGTCTCGAAGATCTACCGGATGGGCCTGGTCGAGGTCCCCGCGCTGCAGGATGTCGACCTCGAGGTGCGCCGGGGCAAATTCGTGGTCATCCTAGGACCCAGCGGGTCGGGCAAGACCACCATCCTCAATATGGTGGGCGGGATCGATGTGCCCACGTCCGGCCGCGTGCTCGTGAGCGATGTGGACATCGCCACCTACACTGACGCGCAGCTCACCGCGTACCGCCGGGACCACGTGGGATTCATCTTCCAGTTCTTCAACCTGATTCCCACGCTCACGGCCCGTGAAAACGTGGAGCTGGCCGCGCAGCTCGTCAGGCATCCGCGGGACGTGGACGAGGTCCTGGACGCGGTGGGACTCCGAGATCGCGCCGCGCACTTCCCCAGCGAACTCAGCGGCGGCGAGCAGCAGCGCGTGGCCGTGGCACGGGCGCTGGTCAAGAACCCACCGATCCTCCTGTGCGATGAGCCCACCGGCGAGCTCGACTTCGAGACCGGACGACGAATCGTGCAACTGCTGCGGCAGATCAACCAGCGGGAGGAGCGCACCGTGCTCCTAGTCACCCACAACTCGGCGATCGCCGCCATGGCGGATCAGGTGGTGCGGTTGCGCAGCGGCCTGATCGTCTCCCGCGAGGAGAACCCGGCCCCGATGGATCCTGCTCAGCTCCAGTGGTGAGATGTCGGTTCTGGCGCTGAAGCTGATCCGCGACCTGTGGCAGTCGCGCTGGCAGCACCTGGCCGTGGGCACCATGGTGTTGCTGGGCGTCGCGTTCTTCGACGCGGCCTACATGACCTATAGGAACCTGGAGGCGTCGTACGCCACGTCGTATCGGCGCCTGCGCTTCGAAGACTTCTCGGTAACCTTCCATGCCGCACCTGAGCAGGCGGCGGACCGGGTGCGCCGCATTCCCGGCGTGACCGCCGTCGAGGGCCGTCTGGTCGAGGACGTGATCATCGAGTTGCCCGGCCGGTCGACGAAGAAGCTGGTCGGCCGGCTGATCGGCGTGCCGGCCGACCGCCGTCCGGCCGTCAACGACATGTTCGTGACCCGCGGCCGATACCTCAGCAGCCGAACCGCCCGCGAGATCCTGCTGGAGAGCAGCTTCGCCAAGTTCCACCGCGTGGATCCCGGCGACGTCCTGGATGTGGTGCGCGGCGGCGGGCGCGCGCGGCTCCGCGTGGCCGGCATCGTGCAGAGCCCCGAGTACGTGTATGTAGTTAGGAGTAAGCAGGACATCATGCCGTTCCCGGAGGCCTTCGGCGTGATGTTCATCTCGGGTGACGTGCTCGGGCCGCTGGTCGGCAAGACGGGGCTGATCAACGAGGTGCACGGGACGGTGGTGGACCCGGCACGCCTGCCGGCCATCATGCGGGAGGCAAAGCGCCTGCTCGCTGCCTACGGGGCCCAGGATCCGGTGCCGCGCCACGACCAACCCAGCTATCAACTCCTGGACCAGGATTTGCAGGGGTTCCGGGCCTATTCGGTGCTGTTCCCGCTGTTGTTCCTCAGCGTCGCCGGTCTGACGGTCTACACTTTGCTGACCCGCATGATCCACCTACAACGACCGACCATCGGGCTGCTCCGTGCCCTGGGTCTCGCCCGGCGTCAGGTCGTCACGCACTACCTGGGTGCTGCCGCGCTCGTCGGCATTGCAGGCAGCGCGTGGGGGACGCTGGCCGGACAGTGGCTGGCAGCGCTGACCACGCGCTGGTACGCCTCCTTCCTCTCGGTCCCCTATGTGATGGCCATCCCCCGCTGGGGCGTGATGGCCGCCGGATTCCTGATCGGCGCCGGCAGCTGCCTGGCAGCCGGCATCCTTCCCGCGCGGGCGACGGCACGCATGGAGCCGGTCGAGGCCCTGCGGAAGGCAGCCCCGGAGGCGGGTCGGGTGGTGACTCTCGACCGGCTGCTGCCGGGGCTGGGCCGTCTGGCGCTGGTCTGGAGATTGCCATGGCGCAACCTCCTGCGCCACCCGCGCCGAACGGCATCCACGCTGTTCGGGGTCGGCGCGGCCATGGCCCTGATCATGACGGCGCAGGGTCTCCTGGACTCGTCGGAAGCGGCGCTGGATCTGCTCCTGCGCAGGCTGATCCAGGACGACGTGCGTGTGGAATTCGCCACTCAGCAGGACCTGACCGTGGTCAACCGGGTGCGGAGCTGGCCTGGGGTGGTCTGGGCCGAGGGCGTGCTTGAACTCCCCGCAGAGCTCCAGCGGGGACCTGTAACCTACTCGGCGTTGCTGGTCGGACTGCAACCCGATAGCAGGCTCCAGCGCCTCCTGGCGGAAGATGGCAGCCCCGTCCGACTCGATGGGAGAGGCCTCATTCTCGGGCAGACGCTGCGGGCCAAGCTCCACGTCGCACCGGGAGACGTGGTCTGGGTCACGCTTGCACGCGGGCGGACCGAGGAGGAACCACGGCCTCATCCCGTCA
>JAVKIJ010000051.1:0-22552 GCA_031459535.1 Candidatus Fervidifonticultor quintus
CTCGGCCCACACTGCCGGGTCGTGGGGCACCACACGCACGCCAGAGGCTTCCACGAGCCCGACGCACACATGGTCGGCCACCGACTGGTCGATGCGGACGTCCATCATACCGTCACCTGCCGGATCAGGAGCGCGCGCCGGTCGAACCGCCACAGCCCGGCGGCCCGGGCCGCCGCGTACGCGTCCGCCATCTCGGCCGCCGTCACCCTGCGATTCAGTTCGGGGAAGCGCGACGCGCTCACCTTGCCCGCCGGCGCGTACTGGGCCATAAGGTTCACATACGTGTCAGCCGACAGCGCCGCCAGCCACCGCATGATCTCCGGGGTCCCCGCTACCCCGCCGGGCATCACCAGATGGCGGACGAGCACCCCGCGCAGCGCGAGCCCCCGCTCGTCGAACACCAGGTCCCCCACCTGCCGGTGCATCTCCCCAATCGCCGCCCGGGCGACTTCCGGGTAGGACGGAGCCAGCAGGTAGCGCCGGGCCACTTCCCGATCCCACACCTTGAAGTCCGGCATGTAGATGTCCACGACACCGTCGAGCAGACGCAGGCTGTGCAGTGAATCGAAGGCGCTGGTGTTGTACACCAGGGGGAGGCGCAGCCCGGCTTCCACCGCCAGGGGCAACGCCTCCAGCACCTGGGGGACCACGTGCTCGGGCGTCACGAGGTTGATGTTGTGGCAGCCGGCATCCTGGAGCGCCAGCATCATGGCCGCCAGCGCCTCGGGCGGCACCGGCCGGCCCTCGCCGAGATGGCTGATCTCGAAGTTCTGACAGAAGACGCACTTGAGATTGCACATGGAGAAGAAGATGGTCCCGCTCCCGCGCCAGCCGCGCAGGCAGTCCTCCTCGCCAAAGTGCGGGAAGTAGGAACTGACGATCGCTCGCCGCCCCGTCTTGCAGACCGCCCAACGGTCCTCCAGGCGATTGACGCGGCAGTGTCGGGGGCAGACGCAGCAGTCGCCGAGCATCTCCAGCGCCTCTGCTGCCCGCTCCCTCAGCGCGGCCAGCCCCAGGCGCCGGTAGGCCGGCTCGAACCGTGCCGAGAACCGCACGAACCGGCTGGGATCGCCACTCACGCCCCGCCCCCTCCCATGGACATCATGCCGCCACAGGCCGATGCGGGCAAGCGGCAGGCGCCGGCAGGCCCGGCGGCGTAGTGGGATGCATGACCCATCGGATGCTGCCAGTACTCGTCGCCGTCCTGGCCGTCGGTTGTGGACGCGCCGCGCCCGAGACACTTGAGCCCTACGTCAGCGAGGACCACGGATTCACGGTGGCCCGCCCGTCGGGCTGGCATCGAGCCGAAACCGACGGTGGGCGGCGCGTCTGGTTCCTGCCGCGACCGCCGGCGACCGGCGACCCCGAGACCGAGGCCACGGAGTTCATCGTGGTCATGACCCTCGCGCAACCCGGCCCGCTGCCGGAGATCGAGGTCAGGCGGCTGGCCATGACCCTGCTGCCCATGCACGGCGTCTCGGGATTCGTGCGCACGCCCGCCAGCACCGATCAGGTGGCGTGGTACCGTTTTGAGCTCACGGGCTCCACGCGCGGCAGCGAATGGGCCTCACTCGGCCTGCTCGTGAGCGGCCCCAGGCGGCTCCACTACGTGGTCTGCGCCGGCCCGCTGGTGACCTGGCGGGAAGGGCAGAAGCGCTGCGACGACGTGCTGAAGTCCTTCAGGCCCGGGGACCTGTCGAGGTAACGCCCCGAGGAGGGCGTACGGGGGGTGCTCGCATGCCAATGACCCGGAAGCAGAAGACGGACCTGCTGAGGCGTGTGGATCTCTTCTCCGAGCTATCGAGTCGCTCGCTGGGCGTGATCGCGGACGCCGCGGTGGACATCCAGTACAAGCCCGGCGACTACATCGTGCGCCACGGCCAGGTGGGGACCGGTTTCTACACCGTGGTCGAAGGCCGCGTGAAGGTCGTCCGGGGCAGTGAGGTGCTGGCCCACCTGGGGCCGGGCGACTTCTTCGGTGAGTTGTCGGTGCTCGACCAGTCCCCGCGCCACGCTCATGTCGTCGCCGAGGAGCCGACTACCTGCCTGGCGCTGGCCTCGTGGGACTTCACCAGGCTCATCGAGAGAATGCCCAAGATTGCCCTGGGCATCCTGCGGGTGATGGCGCGGAGGCTCCGCGCGGTCACGGATCACCCGCGCCACTAGACACCCAGGGACCCTAGATCAGGCCGGCCAGCAGCGCGGTGAGCGCCAAGCGGTGGTCGGGGCCTTCGAAGTTGAGCAACGGCGCCGACGGGAGCTCGTGTGCGGTGACCTGACCGCCGCGCCGGATGTAGACCGCCGGGTGGTGCTGGCCGGCAGGATCAGTCTCAACCACCACGGCCGCGGCATCGGCGCCGGGCGCATCTACGAATGCTGCCAGCGGCTGGATCCCCTCGTCACAGATGCCGCAAGCACGGTCGAAGCTCACCACCCGGGCCAGGTAGCCCTTCTGGTTCAACAGCTCTGGCGCCCGCGTGGCCTCCGACAGCATGAAGTCAACCACGTCTGAGGCCCGCAGCGTGGGCCGCGGGACCTCCCGGCCGAGCTGGCTGGCCAGGTGGGTAGCCAGGACTCTGGCGTTGTGCCGAAAGCCGGCGACACCGGCGGAGTTGCCCGCGCCGCCGTACTTTCTGATGCCGAAGGCGCCCTGAGTGATCGTGCCAGCGAAGTAGACCCCAGGCAGAGATGTGCTCTCCCAGAAGGGGCCCATCCGCGGCAGGCGATTCGCGTAGAAGGTCTGCACCCCCAGCGCAGGCAGGTCGCCCAGCGGAGTGGTGAACCCGGTGGCGGCGATCACATCGTCGACCTGGAAGGTGTGCGCCCCGCCATGGGTCCCTGAGGTATGCACCCGCCACGCGGGGCCCACCCGCTCGACCCGGTCAATCGAGGCCTCGATGACAAAGACGCCCCCGCCGATCACGTGATCCTCATAGGGGACCAGGTACTTGGCGCGCACGCCGCCGCCGGCGCTGAGCACCGAGAGCACCGGCGGCCTCGGCGAACCCAGGATGATCTGGCGAGCCCAGGGCAGCAACGCATCGGCGATCTCGAATCCCGAGTTGCGCTTGCCGATGATGAACACACGCCGTCCGGCGTAGGTCCTGGCCGGATGGACGTCGACGTAGTGCGGGACGCTCTCGATCCCGGGGATGGGCGGCTTCCACGGTTCGGCCATCCCCACGGCGAAGACGGCGTATCGGCACCGATACTCGCCGTCAGTGGTCTCCAGGACGAACCCGTCGTCCTCACGGCGCGTGCCGGTCCAGCGGCACCGGTAGCGCACGACGACGCCCGCGCGGTCGGCGAACGCCTCGAGCCCGGAGGCCATATCGGCCCGGGCGGGAAAGTAGGACGTGCCGTCCATGAACTGCGCCACCAGCGATCGCAGCTCAGGTTCGTCGGCGATGAGGCTGTTCCAGTCGTACCACTCGTAGGGCCGGGTGTTGCGCTCCGCAGGCGCGTAGGGCTTGGTCCAGGTATTCAGCCTCTGGAAGAGCGGATACCGGAGGAACATGCCGCCCGGGCCATCGTCGGCGGACAGCGTCGCGTGCTCCACGCCCAGGCGCCGGAGCCAGTAGGTGAGCTGCAGGCCGCCGGGGCCGCTGCCGACCACCACCACCGGGTAACGACCGGGCGCGAAGGGACGGGGGGTCAACTGCGCCACCGGTTCGCGTTGCGCAGCCGGCGCGCCTGCGCCTGCAACATGCGGTACATGACGCGCGGGTAGGCCATCAGAAACTTCTCGGTCTCCGGGCCCGGGAGGGCCACGCACCGCAGCGGCCGCAGGGCCACCACATCCGCGGTGGGCGGCTCGCCCAACAACACAGACACCTCGCCGAAGAAGTCCCCGCGGCCGAGCGTGGCCCTGGTTTCGCCGTCGATGCGCACGGCGGCCTCCCCGTCGAGGATGACGTAGAAGTTCGACCCTGCAAACCCCTGACGCAGGATACGCTGCCCCTCGGTGAACCACTCCTCCTCGAGGGTGTGCGCCACCGCCTGGAGTTGTGGCCTAGTCAGGTCAGCGAAGAGCGTCAACCCCGCAAGGATGTCGACCACGTCGTCCGTCTGTTGTGGACCCATGACACCCCCCAAGCACGGTTGGTGGTGGTGCATTCACTCCGCCGACGCCCGAGCCCTGCTCCGTCGGGCGGCCCGGGTACGCGGCCTCTCACCCCACGGTCTGCAGCATGGTGTCCACCGCCCCCAGGTACCACCGGGCGCCCAGTTCTGCCAGGATCGCGCGAGCGTTGCGCAGGACGGCGGCCGCGCGATGGCGGTCACCTCGCAGGCCGCAGGCCTCAGCCAGCACGATCAGAGACTGTCCGTGTTCCAGCGGCTGCAGCAGCGGCATCTGCTGGCCCAGTCCCACGGCCTCTTCCGCCGCAGCCACGGCGTCACCGCCCGCCGCGGCGCGCAGGGCCAGGCGCGCCCGGGCCCGCCGCACCCGAATCCGGGTCACCACATGGCCGATGTCGGCGGCAGTAGAACTCCGCGGCGACCCCATCGGCCTGGCATCCACAGACCAGACACCGGAAATGCTCCCTGGCCTCCTGCGACCGCTCCATGGCAGCCCGGGCGCCCTCACCGTCCCCGAGCATGGCCAGGCACCGGGCCAGATCGTGGTTCAACCAGATCGGCGCGTGAAACCGGGCATACGCCAGGGCCTGCTCGAAGATCGCCCGCGCCTCTTCCACCAGCCCCGCCGCCATGGCCAGGTTGCCGCGGAAGTACGGCAGCAGGATGGCGTACTGGCCGTGCATACGCCCGCCAGCTCCTCGATCAGCCGGTGTGCGCGGCTGATGTGCCGGTCGGCTTCGGGCCATCGGCCCGCCAGGAACTCCGCCCACCCCAGGAGCATGTTCAGCGTGGTCTCGTCCCGCGTCCACCCGTGCTCCTCTGCTTTGCGGAGAGCCTCCTGGGCGGTGTGGAGGAGTTCTTCGTCCACCACGCCCCGGGTCCACACGTCGCTGATCAGGAAGTGCCTGGCCTCGATGAGGAGGCGCTCGTCTCCCGTGCGGGCTACCTCGGCCATCCACGCACGCATCAGACGGCGGCCCTCATCCCCCATCAACGGAAGGATGGCGGGATGCGCCAGCACGGCATACGCCCGCGATCGATCCTGGAGCGTACCGGTGCGGTCGGCGATAACCACCGCCTCGCGGGCGGCTTCCAACCCCTGGCGGTATTCGGAGCCCATGATCAGGGCGTGGGCGTGCACCCGGTAGTAGTCGCTCCACAGCCCGTGGCCCAGGGGGATGAGCGGTGCGGCCTCGGCGAGGTATCGCCGGGCGGCGGCGATCTGGTTGTCGTACGCCAGCGCGTGGGCTGCTCGTATTGCCGCCCGGGCGCGCCGCACCGGATCTGCCGCAGGGTCTATGCGCGACCGCACGAACTCCCAGACTTCGAACCAGGCCTTCGGCCCGCGATCCTGAACGCGCAGGTAGAGCTCGCCGAGCAGCTCGCACGCCGCCAGACAGCGCTCGCCCTGGCCGGTCTCCCCAGCCAGCTGGCGGGCCCACTCCAACAACTCGATCGCCTCTCGGATCGCATAGCGGGCGGCGGCATTCTCGCCCGCCACGATTAGGTGAGGGAGGGCGAGATCGGGGCATCCCGCGTGCGCGTAGTGGACGCCGACGGCCTTGGCCAGCTCTCCGATGCGGTCCGGGTACAGGCGCTCCATGGCCTCGGCGACCTGCCGGTGCACGGCTGCCCGCTGCTTGGCCAGCAGGTTCGAATACGCCGCTTCCCGGAGGAGCGGGTGTACAAAGACGTACTCGGGATCACTTGCCAGGGGATCGTGCCGTCGAACGATGTCTGCCTCCTCCAGCGCGCACAGGAGCGCGGCCACATTGGCGCCCTGGCCCACCTCGTTCAATAGCGAGGCCGCGAACGACGAGCCGATCACAGCCGCTCGCTGCACCAAACCCCTCAGGTCCGGGGCCAGGCGGTCCAGACGCGCCAGGACCGCGGCCTGAATGGTGTCGGGCAACACATCGGCGACGGATCCCGTCACCTGCCAGTGCCCTCGATCGTCCTGGACCAGGACACCTGAGCCGCGGAGCGTGGCGATGATCTCGTTGACGTAGAAGGGGTTGCCTCCGGCCTTGGCGACCAGCGCGCGCTCTACGGCATCGGGCAGGTGCTGGCCCAACACCGCGGCCACCAGCGCCCTGGCATCGACCTCTGCGAGCGGCACGAGTTGCACCGTTGTCAAGGCGGTGCGCCGTCCCCAGACCAGGGGCGGTGCATCCGTCCGCTGGGTCCCGATCAGCAACATCGGGACGTCGGCCAGGCGATCCACCATGAAGGGCAGCAGCTCCCGGGTGCCAGCGTCGGCCCACTGCAGATCCTCGATCCACACCACGGTGGGGCTGCCGAGCATGCGGCGGATAGCCTCGGCCGCCACGAGCAGCGCGGTCTCGTGGGACACTTCTGCGGCTTCGGGCACGACGGCCAGATTGAAGAGCCGGCTCAACACGGCGGCAGCTTGCATCGCCCGATCGCCGAACGGCACCCTCGCCGCCACGTCGTCCACGTTGACGGGGCCATAGAGGCCGGCCAACTGGCGGAAGAGATCGGCCAGAGGCCCCAGGCTGACACCGCCGTATGGCGGGCAGGCAGCCCGGAGCACCCGCAGATCACCCAGGCGCGCGACGAACTCCTCGACGAGCCTGGTCTTGCCCACGCCGGGCTCACCGATGACGGTCACCACCTGGGCGCGGCCGCGTCGCGCGCGCCAGCAGGTCTGCGAGCTGTGCCAGTTCGTCGTGGCGGTTCACAAAGGGCGGCCTGGCAACCGGCTCAACGTGCTCACGCTCCCCGGTGACTTCGTACACTGCCACGGGCTCCGACTTCCCCCTGACGCCAATCGGCTCCAACATCACGCAGTGGAATGCCCCACGGACCTGTCGGCTGACCGCCTCGGAGACGAGCACGCCGCCCGGCGGCGCCGCACGCTGCAGGCGCGACGCCAGGTTCACGGTGTCGCCCATGACGGTCGGCCGGGCCTGCCCCGGGGGCCCTACGCTCCCCCAGACCACCATCCCGCTGTGGATACCTATGCGCAGGCGCACGGGCTCACCCAGCAGGCGGCGGGTCTGATCTTCGCGTTCACGCATCACGCGCTGCATGGCAAGCGCAGCCCTCACCGCTCTCTGCGCATCATCTTCGTGGGCGACCGGGGCCCCAAACAGCGCCATCAGATTGTCGCCGATGACCTTGTCAACATGCCCGCCGAAAGCCTCCACCGCCTCACCGAGCATGCGGAAGATATCGTTGACGGCATCGGTGACCGTCTCGGGGTCGAGCCTCTCTGCCATGGCGGTGAAACCCACGATGTCGGCGAACAGGACGGCGACCGGCCGGCGTTCGCTCTGCGGTCCCACAGGCGGCTCGGTCATCCCGCTATCCCAGCCGAAACAGCACGCCCAGAGGCAAGGTGACCAGGCCGCTGGCCGCGACCTCGATCCACCGGCCGGGCTGGTGCCGGCCCGCTATCAGCCGTGCGGCATACCACGCGGCGACCACCGCCCAGAACGCCGGCGCCAGAAACAGGACGCCGGTGAGAATGAGCCCGCGCTCCGCGTACCCTGCGACCCTCGGGCCCGGGCTGAGCAGGTCTTCCGGCCTGCGGCGCGTCCGGTACGCGAGGGCGAGCTGGTAGAGGAGAATGGCGCCCGCAAAGGTGGCTGTCACGTAGGGCACCGCATAGTAGAGTACGCCGGTGACCGCGGGCGTCCCAAGGGTCAGACTCGCGTCGCGCGGCAGGCCGGCCAAGCCCGCGACCGCGGCGAGGGCGATCAGGTGCGCCGCCTGGTCGGCCAGGAACACCACAAAAGACGCTGGCCCATGGATCAGGTGGGACCTGACTTTGACCCGGTCGACGAGATAGTGCGCCGCTGCTAGCGCGAGCACCACGACCGGCCAGCGCGGGAACAGCGGCGCGGCCACCAGCGCCGTCAGCGCGCCGTAGATACCGGCGTGGATCGCCAGCCCAACGGGACGTGCCTTCAACTTCACCAATTCATAGGGCTGCAGCACGAAATCGGCCACGAGGTGCGCCAGTAGGAGATACAGAAAGGCCGGCATGCTCTCCCTCACCCGAACAGACCCGGCGGACCGCCCGCGCTGCGGGCCCACAGGTAACACGCGGTGGTTCGTCGTCTTGGGATAATGCCCTGCTCAGCCGATCAAGATCAGCGTGGCTCCCGCCAGGGCCACGAGCGCGCCCACGGCGATCTTCGCCGTGAGCTGCTCCTGCCCGCGCAGGACGAGTGGGCCGGTAAGTAGGACCACCAGGACCTGCAGGTTGTACAACACCGAGACAATGGCCACCGGAGCGTGCTGAAGGCCGATGTAGAGGAGCAGGATGGCCGCGGTATTCAATATGGCGCTGGCCCCGACGTCGAACCGCCGGAGCGCGGCGCCGGGTGGCCATCGCGCGGCGCGGTTGAAGACCGACCAGACCAGGTGCGCCAGCATGGCGGCGGTGGCGCCAATGGCCGCGCCGACGATCGGCGCGGGTGTCAGATGGAGGCCGGCGCGGCGGGCGGTGTCGCCCAACGCAAACGCCGCGGCGCTGGCCAGCGCCATCAATACGCCGCCGGGGTCGACCTGCCGGCGGACGCCGTCCGGCGGGTCGTCGGACTGCACGCTCAGCCACAGACCGAGCGTCACGCCTGCCATGCCGAGCAACTGGAGGAGCCGGGGGAATTCCCGCAGCAGCACGAAGCCGATGAGCAGCGAGAAGATCCCGTTGCTGAGTCGCACGGTCACCGTCAGCGAAGCGCCGATCCGGCTGAGGCTCTGGTAGGACAGGTTGCGCCCCACCAGGGTCCCCAGCAGTCCGCCGGAGACAAAGAGCACCAGCGACCATGGTGCGATGGGGGGCAGCAGCCCACCCATCGCCATCGCCACCGATGCTACGCCAAACGCCACCACATTAGTGACGATGCTGACCAGGACGCCGGCCTCCGGTGATACCGCAGGCATGAAGCGACGGGCCAGGACGGTGCTCAGGCCAAACGAGACGGCTGCGGCCAGTCCCGCCAGCTCGCCGATCATGCGACGTTCCTTCCATGCCGGGCCCCGCACAGGCACGGGGTGCGCGCCGATGGAATTGGTGCAGTCCACGCCACCCTGGGAGGTCCGAGATGCCCGCACGCCCGCCGGCCGCCGGTCGGGCCGCGCCCCGCGTTCGGAGGGGTTTCACGCTGGTGGAGCTGCTGATCGCGCTGGGGCTGGCAACGGCCGTCGCCACCGGATTCGGCGCCCTGGCCCAGGGCGCGGCCCGAGCCGCCTCGCTGTCCTTCGGCCGTCTCGAAGCCCAGCAGGCGGTTCGTCGCTGCCTGGAGCGCATCACAGAAGAGCTGCGCTGGGCCGAGGCGGTCGTGCCCGACCCGGCCTGCGGCGCCAGCGGGCTGTGCGCCGACCGACTCACCGTGCGAGTGCCGAGCGGCAACCCGTATCGGGGCGACGAAGCCTACGAGGTCACGTTTCAGCACAACGCCCGGCAGCAAGAGCTCGAGCGCCGGGTAGGTCGGGGCGTCAACAACCTGGCCTCCCCGATCACCCAGCTCGAGTTCAGCCACCTCGACGCGCGCGGGGCGCCGGTGACCAGCGTCGATCGCGTCGCCCGTGTGCGGGTCCGGGCGTCGGCTGCGCTGTCCAATGGTGGTGCCATCCTGCTCGGGAGTGAGGTCATGCTCCGCAACCGCGGCGCGGCTCTGCCGGCGCCGGGCCCGTGAGGCGAACCCCGCAGCGGGCCGAGGGGAGATCACAGGGCGTGTTCCTGATATGCAGCGCGGCACGGAGGCCCGGGCGCCACGCGCATGCAGCCCTCGTGCAGGTCCATGATGACCGACGCCACCGTCTCATGGCGGTCGGCCTCCGGCAGGGCCGGGTTCGGGTGCCGGCAGATGGACTCGGGATGCCCGTCGTGATCGCGCAGCACATCCTCCAGCCGTCCGGCGTCCAGGCCACCGGAGGCGACGGCCTCGGCGAGCAGTCGCTCCATGCGACGGCAGCGGTGATACGTCGAACGACGCTCCTCGATCAGCGGCTGCCAGACCCCGAGCGTCCCGGGGTCACGGAAATGGTTGGCGTGCACGAGAACGCCCGCGGCCGGGTAGAGGTGGCAGACCGCGCCCGGCGCCGTCTCCACGCTCACGGCCGCCCCGCGGCCCGCTCCTTTGGCCTGGGCGATGAGGAAGTTGGCGGAGCACGCCCGATCGCCGCCAGCCGCCGCGTCTGCCGCTGCCTCCAGGGTGTGGCTGCAGAGTACGTCCCATGTCCGGGCGTGAAACGGCCGGCCCATCCGGGACCAGTCGTCCTCACTGGAGAGCAGGCCATTGATGGCGAGCCCTACGCCGGCGCTGTTCTGGCCGATCTTGCCGCCGGCCACCCCGGCTTCCGTGAAGCACAGGACCCGCAGGCCGTCGGGCCGCGTGACGTTCAGCAGCAGACCCACGACCCCCGGAATCCAGTCCCAGTTCTGGCCGACGCGCAGGTGACCATCGGCCGACGCCTCGGGCAGGACCGCGAAAGACGTGCATGCCCCGGCCGGCGACGGCAGGCCGGCCAGGTCGCGCCGCCCCATCCGCGAGAACTCTCCGTACATGAACTCGAACCGCAGGTTCACGGCGGCCACATCCAGCAGCGGGACGCCCGCGCCTGACGCGATGCCCTCGACCATGGCCGCGAACTCCGGGCTGCGGGCTCTGATCAACGGCCAACTCCGCGCCGTGCGGCGGATCACTTCCTCACGGGGCAGCTCGGCCTCCTCGGCAAAGCGACGGAAATAGATGTCGAGGTTGTGCGCAATGCGGCCGGCGGCGGCTCGGCCGTGGGCCACGCCGATCTCCCAGGGCGAACCGGCCAGGTCAAGCACCGGAAGGGGCGGCGGGGTCATGCCGCGGCTCCCGGGGCCAGGGTCTTCTCGTACGTGATCCAGGCTGGCTGACGCACGAATCCCAGCCGCTCGTTGATCACCAGCATGCCGACATTGTGCGTGGCATTCCACGTGCGGATCTCGGTGTAGCCGCGGCTTCCGCCGTACGCGATGGTGGCCAGCTTGAGCGCCATGGCGATGCCCCGGCCGCGAAAGCCCGGCAGTACCCCGGTCACGTTGTGAGACAGGTGGGTACCCTGGGGCGGACGCTCCAGATTCGCCTCGCCGACGTAGGCGTCCTCTACCTTGGCCAGGAAGTAGGCGTCCGGCAGTGCGCGGGGGGAGTCTACCCGGCTGGCCAGAAAGTGTTCGAACGTGGGCGGCGTGAACGGGATCGGCGCGGGAATGTCGGCCACCACGGCGTTGTGCAGATCATAGGCGCGCCGCAAGGCGTTGGGGTCCCGCACTCGCTCTTCGGCGAGCGTCACGATCCGGACCCCCGCCGCTTGAACCCGCTGCCGGTACACCTCAAACGGCGCCGGATCGAAGCGACGGAGATCGAGGCGCAGCTCCCAGTTGCGGAGGACCTCCCGAAACCCGCGTCGCTCGAGAAACGCCATGGCCTCGGGCATGGCCTCCCACGCAAACGACTCCACCTCGGTGGCGCCGTACTCACGCAGCGAGGCCAGCGCGTGGTCGTACAGCGCCCGGCCCACACCTTGCCGTCGCCACGCCGGATGGACGAGGATCGTCAGGCGGTAGCGCCAGGCCCTGAACTGCTCAGGCATGTGCTGGAACCGGTAGTGCCCGACCACATCACCGTCTGCGGTCTCGGCGAGTGCCCGCACGCTAGCGTACCCGCCGGCGTGCAGCCGGCCGTCGCTTGTGCGGATCTCCTCGGCCGTCTCGGCGTACTGGGGAAACACGGCGCGGCTGACGTGGGCGATCCGGTCCGCGTCCCGATCGGTGGCGGGCCGGATACGGAGCGTCAACCCGGCCGGCGTACCAGTCGTCGGGCGCATGCCAGCTTCACTCCGGCTCAACGGGTGCGAGCCCGGCTCAGGCTCAGGAACTCGCCGCCGGTGACTTGGTGCGAACGCACGGAGAAATCAGGCGCGAGTACCGCGTGAACGTGCAACAACGCGAAGCACTTCGTGCCCAGCAGATCCTTGTCCAGCACGTGCACCTCCACACCGTCTTCCACGTCCTGCCACAACTCGTAGCGCGTGTCCACCCTCACGCGGAGAACTTCGCCGCACCTGGTGCAGCGCACCTCGAGCCACAACGCCGCGGCGTCCTCATCGGCGCCGCCGGCGCCGCGAGCGACCAGACGTCGCAACCAGTCCCTCATGCTACCGGAAGCCTTCTGCGTTGCCCGGGCGCGCCCCTGTGGGCACCTGGGTCGCTCGCCCTCGCGCCCGGCATGCTCTGGCGCCCTCTTCGGGGTAGGTTCAGATAGATGCCGTACACCTCCTTGACGGCTCTGCAGCCGCGTGTTAACGTCACTGGCGAACGCACTCCTTTAAGAACCGTCCCGCGAGACGGTCAAGGAGGGTTTCAATGCCGTACAGGCACCATGGGGTCACCCGCCGCGACGGTGGGTGTTTTCACGTGGCCCGGCCCCGCACGTTTCGGTCCTCTGCCTCCACGTCAGACATTCGCAATCGTATCCATGATCCCCGAAGGAGCGTGATTCCCCGATGGATGTGCTGACCGACGGCCCTGGCTACAGCAGTTGGGACCGCACCCTCGAGCTCCAGGTCCGCGAATTCGGCGGGTGGCTCAACGCGCACACGCATCTGGACCGGGCCAACACCTTCGCCCCGGAGTACCTCCACCACGCAAACATCGATCCCGTGGGAGCCGCCGGTCTGTCGCTGTCGGTGAAGCAGATCCTGGTTGGTGAGCTCCACAAGGGCCTGGCCTACCGGGCAGACAATCTCTACGGGCGCATGAAGAACGAACTGGAGCGCATGGTGGCCATGGGTGTCCGGGAGGTCATCTCGTTCGTGGACGCCACACCCGACATCGGCCTGGTGGCCATCGAGCAGGCAGCCCGCCTGCGGGAAGAGTACCGAGGGCGACTCACGTTGAAGATCGCCGTCTCGCCCATCTTTGGTTTCAAGAATCCGAAGGTCAATCCCGACCGGTGGACCGTCTACTCCCAGGCCGCAGAAGTGGCCGATGTGCTGGGCGGCCTTCCGTCCAAGGACCGCGGGGAGGGCCGGGTCGGATTCGACGGCCACGTGCGCATGATCCTCGAGCTCGGCAAGCGCCTACGCAAGCCCGTGCACTTCCAGGTCGACCAGGACAACGACCCCCGCGAAGCGGAGACCGAGCAACTGGTCCAGGCCGTCCGCTGGCTGGGTTCGCCCGACGTACCGGGCGAGGAGGGACCCACGGTCTGGGCCGTGCACGCCATCTCGCCGTCCTGCTACGACGAAGACCGGTTCCAGCGCTTGGTCGAGGACATGCGGCAGTTCCGGGTGGGGGTCATCAGTTGCCCCACGGCGGCGCTCTCCATGTTCCAGCGCCGTCCCCTCGTGGCGCCGATCCACAACTCCATCGCCCGGCTGCTGGAGATGATGACAGCCGACGTGGCGGTGCGCATCGGCACCGACAACATCTGCGACATCTTTATCCCCAACGGCGACGGGAGCGTGCGCAGCGAGGTCTGGGTGGCGGCCACGGCCCTGCGGTTCTACCACACCATGATCTGGGCCAAGCTCGGCGCCGGGCTCCCGCTCAACGAGGGCGACAAGGAGTGGATCCGCCAGGCGCTGCACCGAGCCCGTGACACATGGGCCGCTGTGCGGGCCGATCTGAGTCGATCGGGGGCCAACGGCCTCCGCGCATCCGCGGACGGCGAACACCTGCTGGCCTGGCGTTAGCCCGGCCTGGCGCCAGCGCGATGCGCCGCCGCGACGCGGGGGGCGGCGCCTGTGGCCGTGCAGGGGAGCCGCCTCTGCGATGGCGAATCTTTCCCTGCGATCGCGAATCTGACTCCAGGAGGACCTCTCATGCGGCCACGCCTCGACTTCGGCCGGGCCATCGAGACGTTGCGGGCGTCTCGGGGTCTCTCTCGCGAGGAGGCGGCGAGCCTGGCCGGCATCTCGCACTCGTATCTCTCGGAGATCGAGCGGGGGCTCAAGCGTCCGTCCGCCGACATCGTCGCCCGCATCGCGCGGGCCTTCGGGATGAAGGGCAGCGCCTTCTTCCAGTACGTCGAGGACCTCTCGGCCCCCCTGCCCGAGGAACCCGCGTCCGCCCGCGCCGTCCAGCTCCCGCTGAAGCGCGGCCGCCCGATGCCGCTCTTTGCCCCGGATCAAAGCACGGGGTCAGGCGCGAGGCCCCCGCGCCGGCGCCGCGGTGCTGCAGCCGCCGAGGCGGGTGATCTCGCGATCAGTGAACTCCTGGTGATCAGCCGCAGGCTGCGGCCCGAAGACCGCGCCGCACTGCTGCAGCTGGCGCGGCACCTGCTCCACCGCGGCCAGGGCCAGGCCTGAAGCGCCAACGGGCACCGCACCCTACCCGGCCGATCCGCCCGACCCGCCCCCGCCACCGCCCCCGCCGCCCGAGAAGCCGCCCCCGCCGCCGCTCGCCGAGCTCGCCGAGGATGTCGCCGCGGCCAACGCGGTCGTGAACCCGGAAAGTGAAGCCAGCGGGCCTCCGCGGCCCGATCCCGAAGACGCGGTCCATGCGCTCAACCCGGGCGACCGCGCCAGTTCCTCGGCCGGATAGATCCTGCCGAGCTGCTGGATCACCCGGTCGGCGACGCCCAGCGGCACCGCGTAGACGAGATAGTGCTCCCACAGGGCCAGCGACGGCAACTCCGCCCGCGGCATCTCCGAGAAGTCGAGCAAGAACCGTCGGAATCCCTGCCATCGCCGCAGGTCGTCGGCGCCCTGCTGCGAACGCCGGCGCAGCGCGCCGTGACCCAGGATGAGGACGAGACCCGCCACCGCCGTCGCGGCGATGCCGGCCAGCGCCTGCGCCGCGATGGACGCCCACAAACCCGCGAAGAGGACGACGAAGCCGGCGACGAGGCTCATGCTGCTGATCCTCATGCTGGTCCCGTCGAAGAACTTCTCTCGGTCGGCAGCCCTGCGAACCGCGCCCGACCACGAGGAGAACCTGCGGCCGACGCGTCGTTTGACCTCGTCGGGCAACCCGCGGCGCCGGCTGACCGTGACCGACCCGGGCGCATCCGGGCTGCCGAACAGCAGGGCCAGCGCGTCCGACTCGAAGGCCGCTAGGCCCCCCACCTTGTCCGTTCGCACGAGCGTGTACTGCTCGTCGCGTCCCAACCCGAGAAACCCCTCACCAACCGCGGTCTCGACGCGAAGGTAGCCCCGCCGCGCCAGGTCCAGGACCGTGGCCACGAAGTCGGCTGGCTGGACCGATCCGAAGCGCCACAGGACGCCCAGTTCAGCGGGTGTGTAGCGTCCGGGCAACTCCCGGTAGTAGCCCTCAGGCACCGACGGGTTGGGCTCACGGCCGTAGCGCAGGTACATCGCGAACCACAGCGCCACAACCGCGGCCGGGAGGGCGACCATCCCACCCTGCGCCACGCGCGCAACCTGTCGCCGCCGGTTGGCCTGGGCGGCCCACGCGGCTTCCTCCTTGAGGATTCGCGGCAGGGCCGTCTCCGCCGTGCGGCGGCGCGCCTGGGGGACGACGCGGTGGGGAAACACGATGCGGCCCTCTACCATGGTGGAGGCCGGCAGGTGGCGCACGGCGAGCATGGCCCCGCCACTGACCGGCCGGACCGTACCGTGGAGTGGCCCGTGACCCCACGCGCGGATCTCGCTGGCCGCCAGACTGCCTGGCAGCTTCACCTCCACCCGCACGTCCTCGCTGGGATGGTCCCAGCCCGTGCCAATGAACTTCCAGTACAGCTCGGCGACGTCGGCGTACACCGTGACCACGTCATCCAGCACGTACGAGATGGTGAAGGTCCGCGACTCGTTCGAAGCCTGGAATCCCCAGACGATCTCAACCTGGTTCCCCTCCCGCCTTACCCGGTACACCCCGGGACCGACGAGGTTGCCCGGGGCGTAGGGGCCCCGCTCGTCGGCCACCCCAATCTGGCGGATGCGGCTCGCTCCCACCAGCGGGAGTCGGTAGCTGGCCCAGGAGAACGAGCCGTCAAACCGGTACGTCCGCGCCTCGACGATGCGCAGGCTGCCATCGGGGGCGACGGTCGCCTCGATGGCCACCCGGGCGAACACGAACGACTTGGCCGCGGCCGGGATCGCCATCACTGCCAGGCCCGCCACGGTGGCGATGCTGACCGTGACCAGCACGCCGGCGGCAGAAGGCCGTCTCACGCCGTCTCACCCCCTGGCATTGAGCATCACGATGCCGTCGCGCGCGCCCGGCGCCGGGCGGCGCGGTGCGCGCCGAAGCGGACCAGGTCAGCCGGCCGCACCCAGGCACCCTTGCAGATACCGCATTCCCAGATGGCAATGTCGGCAGGCATCCCCAAGGTCGCCGCCCGCACAAGAGGCGTCTGGCAGCGCGGACATGCCAAGATGGCGGCCCGGGCGCGGGTCGTGGCGCGGGGCTGAACGGCCAGCAGGTCGCGGGCGCCGGTCATGTACAGCTCGAGATCGTCGAACCAGATCCCCCCGCACGACGGGCACTGCTCCACGGGGATGGGCGCGCCATAGTGCGACGCGACCTCACGCCGAACCAAGGGCTGCGCGCAGTCGGGGCAAGTCGCGGCGCGCTGGCGCGGTGGCCGCGAGAGGGCCAGTCCAGGATCGATGCGCTCGAGCGCGGCCAGGCGCGTGGCAATCGCGGCCCCGGAGGCGGGAAAGTCAGCAGGCAGCACGCCTTCCGCCGTGAAGTATCGGTTGTGGTACGAAACGGGCATCGGCTCGCCGACAACCGGCGCCTGGCTGATCCGGAGCAGCGCCGCGTGCAGCGCCTCGGGATGCCGGGTGAACTCGACCGCCCGGAGATCGGCCAGCAGGTCCTCCTCTTGCCCCATGACGGCGTGCAGCACCTGGGCCAGCAGATTGGCCAGGACCAGCGGCGGCGACAGCAGCATGAGCACCGCGTCGATGACGCGGCCCGGAAGGTGGCCGGTCTGCTCCACGATCGGATCGGTGAGCACACGCAGCGCGCCCAGCCCAACCAGGAGCATCAGCCCCAGGACGAAGGCGTTCAGGACCGAGGGCCAGGTCAGGAGGAACAGCCACAATGCCGTCGTGCCCAGCAGCCTCAATGCGTCCAGGAGAAACTCAATGGTCTGGCCTTCCTCGAGGGCCCCCGACGCGATGTGTCCTACTTCATGGGCCGCAGCCGCCTCCAGCTCCTGGGCGGTCAGCGTCGTCACCATGGCGGTGGTGAAGCACACCACCGGCTGCGCTCCCCGAAGGAGCGTAAACACCGTCGGACGGGGATGCCCGATGATCATGACAGAGGGAGAGACGATGCCCGCAGCGATCGCGGGGCCCTCGATGGCACGACGCGCGCGCGCCGTCATCCCGACGTCAGCGATGATGGGAAGGGCTGGCCGGCCCAGACCACTGGCGCGCAGGCGCGCCAGGAGCACGAGCAGACCGGTGATCGCCACGACGACCAGCACTAGGATGCCCTCTGGCCACGATGGGGCATACCGTTCACGAGCGACGGCGAGCAACCCGGCGACGAGACCGCCCGTGGCGAGAATCAGGAAACTGAGCGCCCCGCGGGCGACCAGGCGGCGGCGCCGCACGACCTCCACCAGATCCCACAGGGACGCCGGCTGGCGACCGCGCAGCCAGCCGGCCACACGGCGGCCGATCTCCACAGGATAGAGGGCGAGCAGCGCATAGGCGCCCGCCACGGCCACGAAGACCGCGGCAACGGGTGCGTCTGGATTACCAGACATCTACCGGTGGCCCAGGGTGCGCCAGGCCTCGAGCTTGGCACTGACGCGGCGGATGACCTCGTCGGTGAACTCGACGGTGGTCGCCTCGCCGCCCAGGTCGAGGGTGCGCACCCCGGCCTGCACCGTCTCGAACGTGGCCTCGTAGATCGCCCGCGATGCGGCCTGCGCCGTACTGTCGGGCGCGTAGGACAAGAGGGCTGCGCCAGCCAGGATCATCGCCATCGGATTGGCGATGTTGCGCCCGTACAGACGGGGCGCGGTCCCATGCGGCGCCTCGGCCAGGACCACGGCCGAGTTGAACTCATCGTCGAGGCTGAGCACCACCGATTCGGCCCCGGCAATGCTCCCAAACATCTGGAGGATCAGATCGCTGAGAATGTCGCCGTCCCGGTTGAGGGCCGGGATCACCAGCGCTTCGCCGGTGGACTGCAGGAGGAGCGCGAAGACCGCGTCGATCAACTGGGGATCGTAGGGCACATCCGGGTGCCGGGTCGCCGCCGCGTCCATCTCTTCCTTCAGCAGGCCTTCGTAGACCGGGCTCACGGTGTACTTGGGCCCGCCAAAGACCTTGGCGCCAATCTTGCGCGCGTGACGAAATGCGAACTCCGCCACGGCGCGGCAATGGCGTCGGGAGATGGTCGTGGTCCGCATGGCGACTTCGTCTGGGCCGACGCCCTCGCGCCACTCGGTGGCGTTGTAGGCATCGCCCACCGCCATCCGGACCACAGCCACCGGTGCCACCACGCCGGTCACCGGCCGTACGCCGGGAATGCGCCGGCCCGTGCGCAGGATCACCGTGGCCCCGATCCATTCCCTCAGGAGGGCGTTGGGGCTCCCGACGTCGCCCTTCCCTTCGGGCGTGATGGTCGCGGCCTTCAGCCCGAGGCGATGCTCGAGCAGCGCATCGGCCGCCTCGCGGACCACGCGGTTGCCCGTGGCCCGCCGGTGCTCGAGGCGCAGATCGAACCGCTCGAACACGATCGGCACGCCCAGGAGGCCGGGTTGGAGCACCCGGACCGCCTCCTCGAGGAGCTCCTGACCGGTCTGATCACCTTCCAGCAGAACAATGCGCATGGCCGGAATGTTGCCCAATCGGTCGGTGACGGTCCTGGCGCTGATTTCTGGCAGCGCGCGGGGTGCTCCTGCCGCGTGACCTCACACCGCTCCGACCGGAGGGGCCCTGGCAGCAGGGGCGGCCACTGCGGCGGGGGAATTGGGGTGGAGAGGATCGCGCCGCAGGGGCGCTGTGGGGGCGAATCTATGCGCATCGTGCAGTCGTTGGCAGCAGTTACCCTCGTCGCGTGCGTGGCGCTGGCGGCACCGCCCACGCTCGCACAGCAGGCGTCGGGCACCGTGGTCCTCTACACCTCGGTGCCTCAGGAGCTGGCCACCGAATTCGGCCGGGCCTTCATGCGGAAATACCCGCAGATCAAGCTGGAGATCTTGCGTTCTGGCAGCACGGAGATCGAGAAGCGCATCTACGCCGAACTGGAAACCGGCGGCATCCGCGCCGACCTCCTCTGGCTGGCCGACGCGCCCATCTTCATCACTCTTCGCGATCGCGGCGTGCTGCTGCCCTACCGATCGCCGGACGCCCGGTTCGTCCCCGCCGACTTTCGCGACAGGGGCAACCACTTCATCGCCGGCCGACTGATCAACATGATCATTGCCACCAATACCACGCTCATCCCGACCCGCGCGGCGCCCAAGTCCTGGACCGACCTGCCGAGGTACGGGAAGACCGCGGCCATGCCAAACCCCCTGTTCTCGGGCTCGGTGTTCGTGACCATTGCGACCTTCGTGCAGAAGTACGGCTGGGCCTGGTTCGAGCGAGCCCGCAAGGAGGGCATGCAGGTGCTGCGGGGCAACACCGAGGTCGCGCGCGGTCTGGCGGCGCGCGAGTTCGGCGTGGGCATGACCCTGGACTTCATCGTCTACGGCCTGATCCAGGACGGCGCGCCGCTGGCCATCATCTGGCCCGAGGACGGCGCGGTGGCCGTCCCCAGCCCGGTCGCCATCCTCAAGAGCAGCAAGAACCCCGAGGCGGCCAAGCGCTTCGTGGACTACGTGATCAGCGTCGAGGGCCAGAAGTTCCTGGCCTCCCAGGGCGTGGTGCCCGTCCGCGAGGACGTCGACCCGCCGAGGGGGCAGCCCAGGGCGTCAGAGATCCGGTCGCTGCCGATCCCGTTCGAGTGGGCGGCGAAGAACGCGTCGGAGATCCGCGCGCGGTTCGAGCAGATCATGATGCGGTAGCGCCGCCGCCAGCCTTCCATGCCGCCCGATCCCTCCTCTCCGCCCCGGGCACGCGCGCGCGGTACAGGCCCCGCCTCAGATGCCCGCGCAGCGGTGTTGGTGGTCATCGCGGTAGTCATGGTGGCGCTCGTGGTCTGGCCGGTGGCGCAGGTGATCCACCGCAGCCTACTCGTCGACGGCGCATTCGGACTCCACCACTACCGACGGGCTCTGACCGAACCCGGCAACCTCCGCGCGCTCCTCAACACCATCTGGGTGGGGCTGGCCTCCGCGGCCCTGGCGACGGCCGCCGGCACGGGGCTGGCGTTCCTGGTGGTGCGCACCGACATGCCGGGCAAGGCCTGGCTGCGCACCGCGCTGGTCGTGCCGTATGCCATTCCCCCGTTTTTCGGCGCCATCGCCTGGGCGCAGCTACTGGGACCGCAGGGCTACCTGATGCGGCCGCTGCTGCGCCTGCTGCACCTGGAGCAGGCGCCGTTCTCGGTCTACAGCCCATGGGGCATCGTGGGCGTCATGGCCATCCACTACTTCCCCCTGGTGTTCCTGGCCGTGGCGGGCGCGCTGGAGCGGATGGATGCCAGCCTGGAGGAGGCCGCGCGGACCAGCGGGGCCGGCAGCCTGCGGGTGATGCGCGACGTGACGGTACCGCTGGTTCTCCCCGCGGTCCTGGCCGGCGGCCTGTTGGCATTCGTCGGCGCCATCGCCAACTTCGGTATCCCGGCCTTGCTGGGGATCCGCGCCCGCTTCTACGTCCTGACCACCAGCATCTACGCGTCGCTCAACATCCCGGATTTCTCCCTGGCGACCGCGGAGTCCATGCTCCTCGTGGCGGTGGCCTCCGGCGCCCTGCTGGCGCAGCGGCGCCTCCAGCGCGCCGAGGAACGGTACACCGTGATCGTCGGAAAGTCGATCCATCCGCAGACGTTGAAGTTGGGCCGGCTGCGCAGGCCGGCTCTGGCCGTTGCGCTGTTCTTCGCCGTGATCATCACTGTCCTGCCGCTGGCGGCTCTGGCGCTCACCTCGCTGCTGAAGTACTACGGGGCACCGCTTGAGCCTGAGAGCCTCACGACCCGGCACTACGCCTACGTGCTCCAGCAGGAGAACATCCGCCGGGCCCTGGCCAACAGCACGATCCTGGGCCTGGCGGCGGCGACGCTGACAATGGTCCTGGGCACGTACATCGCATATGCGCATGTCCGCGCCAGGGTGCGCGGCGCCGCGCTCCTGGACAGCCTCGGCATGCTGCCCTACGCCATCCCCCACACGGTGATCGCCATCGCCATGATCCTGGCCTGGGCGCGGCCGCCCGTCTCGCTGTACGGCACGCTGTGGATCATGCTGCTGGCCTACCTGGTGGCGTACATGCCCTACGCGCTGCGCACGAGCGCGGCCACGCTCCAGCAGGTACACGGCTCGCTCGAGGAGGCGGCCCGGATCTCGGGCGCGGGACCGCTGCGGGCGCTGCGGGACATCGTGATCCCGCTGGTCCGGCCCGGCATGGTCGCCGGGTGGGTGCTGGTCTTCATGCCGGCGTTCCGGGAGCTGACCATGTCCATCCTCCTCTTCGGCCTGCGGACCGAGACCATCGGGGTCATCATCTTCAACATGCAGGACTCGGGATACACGCAGATCGCCGCAGCGCTGTCGGTCCTCGTGCTCCTCATCATCGTGGGCAGCAACCTGGTCGTACGGCGCCTCACGCGGGGACAGGTGGGGTTCTGAATGGACGCAGTGGTCGTCACCAATCTCTGGAAGGAGTTCGACGGCACCGTCGCGGTGCAGGCGGTCTCGTTCGCGGTCGGCGCCGAGGAGTTCTTCACGCTGTTGGGGCCCAGCGGCTGCGGCAAGACCACCACGCTGCGGTGTGTCGCCGGCCTGGAGGCGCCCACCGCGGGTGAGATCGCGATCGGCGGACAGCTGGTCAGTTCTGCGGCGTCCGGGGTCTTCGTGCCACCGGAGCGGCGCCGGCTGGGCATGGTGTTCCAGAACTATGCCGTGTGGCCCCACAGGACCGTCTTCGACAACGTGGCCTACCCCCTCAGGATCGCTGGCCAGCCCCGCGCGGCGATCGCAGCCCGGGTGGCCGAAATCCTGGAGATGGTCGAGTTGCGGGGGCTGGAGCGCCGGTACCCCCACCAGCTCTCCGGCGGCCAGCAGCAGCGCGTGGCGCTGGGCCGGGCGCTGGCCGGCCGACCGCAGGTCCTCCTGCTGGACGAACCGCTGTCGAACCTGGACGCCAAGCTGCGCGAGCAGATGCGCTTCGAGCTGAAGGAGCTGCAGCGTCGCATGCGTATCCCGGTGCTTTATGTCACCCACGACCAGGCCGAGGCCATGGCGCTCTCGGATCGGCTGGCGGTCATGTCAGCAGGCCAGATCGCCCAGGTCGGCCGGCCAGCCGAGGTCTATGGCCAGCCGGCCTCGCGGTTCGTGGCGGAGTTCATCGGCCAGATGAACTTCCTGGAGGCGACGGTCACGGACACTGAAGGCGGCAGCGCCCGCGTCGGGGTCTACGGCTACGAGTGCACCGC
>JAVKIJ010000052.1:0-22451 GCA_031459535.1 Candidatus Fervidifonticultor quintus
CCGCCTGCGACGCCGCCTGCTCGTACGCGATCGCCACCGTCGCCCCGCGGGTCACCGCGCAGGCGACCGCGCACTTCTTGCGGGCCCACGTGGTCCCGATCTACCAGCGCGCCGGGCACCGCATCCGGGCTGTGCTCACCGATGGCGGGCCGGAGTTTCAGACGGCCTTCACCGCAGCCTGCCGGGCGCTGGGTATCGAGCACCGACGGACCAAGCCGCGCCACGCCTGGACGAATGGGTTCGTCGAACGGTTGCAGGGTACGATCCTCAGCGAGTTGTGGCGGGTGGCCTTCCGGCGCACCTACTACACCAGCCTGGGGCAGTTGGAGCGGGACCTGCAGGCGTACCTGCGGTTCTACAATCGGGAGCGGCCCCATCTGGGCTATCGCCTCAAGGGGCGAACCCCGGCCATGGCATTCAGGACTCGATTGGAGTCTCAAAGTGCAAACACCTAGTCCGAACTTGACAGTCTAGGGGTCCGTCTGTGATCGACGTGCTGGGGCGGGACCTGGACTGCGCCCGCCGGATCCTGGAGGCTGAGGGCTTCCAGATCGAGGTGAAAGAGACCCGGACACCCAGGCCGGTGGCTTTGTCGGGCCCGCTGCGCGTCGTCCGGCAGCGCCAGGACGGCCGGGTCGTTCGTCTGGTGGTCACCCGTGAGCGATACGCGCCGGCCGCGGGGGCAACGGGTGCCTAGTTCTCTCCCCCAGCAGATCCCGGCCATCGATCGTCTGCGGCTCCCACGGCACATCGCGATCATCATGGACGGCAACGGCCGGTGGGCCGCCGCGCGCGGCCTACCGCGGGCGGCCGGGCACCGCGCGGGTCGCGAAGCCGTCCGCCGCACTGTCGCAGGCTGCCGGGAGCTGGGCGTGCCCGTGCTCACCCTGTATGCGTTCTCCACCGAGAACTGGCGGAGACCGGCCGACGAGGTGGCGGCGTTGATGGAGCTGCTCCACGAGGCGGTGATCGACGAGGCCGACGAGCTCCACCGCAACGGCATCAGGCTCCGGATCTCCGGTGATCTGGAATCGATGGCATCGCCCATCCGGCGCGAGTTGGAGCGCGCCATGGCGCTGACGAGCGCCAACGAGGCCATGGTTCTCAACGTGGCGCTCAACTACGGCGGCCGCGCAGAGATCGTCAGGGCCGCCCAACGCCTGGCGGCCGAGGTCGCCGCGGGCCGGCTCGTCGTGGACGCCATCGACGAAGGCGCCTTCACCCGTCACCTGTACACCGGCGACCTGCCGGATCCCGACCTCCTGATCCGCACCGCCGGCGAGCAACGGCTCTCCAATTTCCTGCTGTGGCAGTCGGCATACGCCGAGTTCTATTTTGTGGACGTGTACTGGCCCGACTTCGCCCGCGAGCACCTCATGGCGGCGATCGCGGAATTCCAGCGGCGGCAACGGCGCTTCGGCGGCGTGCCCGGTGCCTGAGTCCTCCGGCGACCCAGACCGGGCGATGTGGATCAGCCGCGTCGCCACCGTGGCCGTAGGCGCCCCGCTGCTGATCATCATCCTCTGGCGAGGTGGCTGGGCGCTCCTGCTGGTCGTGCTGGCCCTGGTGGCGCTCGGGACCCGGGAGTTCCAACGGTTGGCCCTGGGCGTCGGCTATCGAACGTCGCCGGTGCTGACCGGTGGCGCGCTGGTCTTTCCGGTGCTCGCGGCGTGGCATCACTGGGACTTGGTGGGCCCGGCGGTGGTGGCCGTCGTGATGACCTCGGCCGGCCTGACCCTGACCGCGGCGCGGCGTGCGGGTGCGCCCGGAAGCGCCGCGGTGGATACGCTGGGGGCGCTCTACCTCGGCGCCCTGTTCGCCCACCTGATCCTGCTGCGCGAGGCAGCGGGGTTCGCCCTTACCGTGACCCTTGTGGCTGTCATCTGGGTGAGCGACGCGATAGCGTTCCTCGTGGGCAGGAGGTGGGGCCGTCGCAGGCTGGCGCCGGCCATCAGTCCCGCCAAGAGCGTCGAAGGCTTCGCGGCCGGGCTCGTCTCCGGGGTCGTCGTGGCCGTGGTGGCGGCGATGTGGCAGGCGTGGCCAGCGGCGACGTTCGGGGCCCTGGGCGCCATCGTGGTCCTGGCCGGCGTGCTCGGTGATCTCTGGAAGTCCTCGATCAAGCGAGCGGCCGGGGTCAAGGACTCCGGCCGCATTCTACCGGGCCATGGAGGTGTCATCGACCGTTTCGACGCCATCCTCTTCGGCGTACCGGTCGGGTACTATGCCTGGCGATGGCTGATGTGATGCGGCTGGTCGTGCTGGGGTCCACGGGCAGCATCGGGCGCGCGGCGCTCGAGGTGGCCGAGGCGCTGGGCGACGTGCGGATCGTGGGACTTGGCGCGCGCCGCAACGTCGACCTGTTGGCCGAACAGGCCCGGCGGTGGCGCCCACGGGTGGTCGCGCTGGAAGACGAGGCCGCCCTCGGACGCCTGCGCGCCCTGGTGCCCTCCGACGTCGCGGTGGAAGCCGGCACCCAGGCCGGCACCCGGCTGGCGGCAATGCCCGAGGCAGATATGGTGCTGATCGCCGTGGTCGGGGCAGCCGGCCTGCAGCCCACGCTGGCGGCCTTGCGGGCCGGGCACGACGTAGCGCTGGCGAACAAGGAGGCGCTCGTCGCCGGCGGCGCGTTGGTCACCGCGGCCCTCGCCGGCAGCCGCGCCCGCCTGGTGCCCGTGGACAGCGAGCACTCAGCCATCTTTCAATGCCTGCAGGGGCAGGATCGGGCGGGCCTGCGGCGCCTGATCCTCACCGCCTCGGGCGGGCCCCTCCTGCGGCGGCCGCTCTCAGAACTGGGCGACGTGACCGTGGAAGAGGCCCTGGCCCATCCCACGTGGAATATGGGGCGCAAAGTCACCGTCGACTCGGCGACCCTCATGAACAAGGGGCTCGAGATCATCGAAGCCCACTGGCTGTTTGGCGTGGACCCGGATCAGATTGACGTCCTCATCCATCCCCAGAGCCTGATCCACTCCATGGTGGAGTTCGCCGACGGCAGTGTGATCGCGCAGGCGGCGGTTCCGGACATGCGAGGGCCGATTCAGTACGCGCTGACCGCGCCGCGGCGACGGCGCGGGTTGATCCGACCCGTGGAATGGGCGGGGCTGACCCTGACGTTCGAACAACCGGAGGCCGCGCGGTTCCCGTCACTGGCGCTGGCGCGCGAGGTGCTGCGGCGGGGCGGGATTGCCCCCGCGGTACTCAACGCCGCCAACGAAGTGGCGGTGGCCCGGTTTCTCGATGGCCGCATCCGGTTTCCCCAGATCGTCGAGACGGTGCGCGCCGTCGTGGATCGCCACACGCCCGCCCCGGCGACGACGTTGGAAGCGGTACTCGAGGCCGACGCCTGGGCCCGCTGTGAGGCAGACCGGGTCCTGGGCGCAGCGAGGTGACGGCAGTGTCCAATGTGCTGGCGGCGATCATTGCGCTGGGCGCGATGATCTTCTTTCACGAGCTCGGCCACTTCCTGGTCGCGCGCCGGGCCGGGGTGCTGATTCACGCTTTCGCGATCGGCTTCGGTCCCAGGATCGTCTCCTGGCGGCGAGGCGCGACCACGTACGCCCTGAACCTTCTGCCCTTCGGCGGGTACGTCCGCATGGAGGGCGAAGACGACGGCGGAGCGGACGGGCCCGACAGCTTCCGGTCGAAGAGCGTAGGCTGGCGCATGGCGATCATTGCGGCCGGTGCGTTGATGAACCTGGCGCTGGCGGTGCTGATCCTGGCCGCCGCCGCCGCCACGGGCGGTATCCCCACGGTGCCCAGTACCAGGATCGGGACCATCGAGGCCGACTGGCCTGCGGCTGAAGCCGGGCTGCGGCCCGGCGACGTCATCGAAGCCATTGACGGGGTCGTCATGACCAGTGGCGACCAGGTGATCGAGATCATCCATCAGAGCGCCGGGAAGGCGCTCACCCTGACCGTGCGGCGCGGCGATCAGGTCCTGAGCTTGGCGGTCACGCCGCGCCTGGACGCGCAGCGCGGGGTGGGCCGGATCGGGTTCTCACCAGAGCCACAGTGGGTGCGGCTGAATCCGCTGGCCGCCCTCTGGTGGGGTCTAGAGCGGACCGGGCAGTTCATCCTGATGCTGGGCGGTGCCGTCGGCGCGCTCATCCGCGAGCGCCAGTTCATCCACAGCCTGGGCGGTCCGCTGGCAGCGGGCAACATGCTGGCCCAGGCCGCGGCCAGTGGATTCCAGACGTTCCTCAACATCGCCGCCTTCATCAGCGTCATCATCGGCGTCTTCAACCTGCTGCCCATCCCGGCGCTGGACGGCGGCCGCCTGGCCTTCCTGGTCGTGGAGGCCGTGCGGCGGCGGCCGCTGGACCCCCGTCGTGAAGGGTGGGTCCACATGGTCGGCTTCGCGCTCCTCGTGCTGCTCCTCGTGCTGCTCACGGTGCGGGATCTGCGGCGCCTCCTGGGTGTGGGCGGGTAGGGGGGCAGGCGCGCAGAGCGGAGAGGTCACCGACCCGATGCATCGCTTGCAGACGCGCAGGGTGCGCATTGGCCAGGTGGAGGTCGGCGGCGGCGCGCCAGTCGCCGTGCAGTCCATGACCATCACCGACACGCGGGATGTGGAGGCCACGCTGGCGCAGATCTACCAGCTCGCGACGGAGGGATGCGAGATCGTCCGCCTGGCGGTGCCCGACGAGGAGGCCGCGGCGGCACTGGCTGCCATCAAGCCCCGCAGCCCCCTGCCCGTCGTGGCCGATATCCACTTTGACTATCGGCTGGCGCTCCGGGCCCTGGAGGCCGGCGTCGACAAGCTGCGCATCAACCCGGGCAATATCGGCAGCCGTGAGCGCACCCGCATCGTGGCCCGGGAAGCCGCCGCCCGCGGCGTGCCCATACGCATCGGCGCCAACATCGGATCCTTGTCCAAGGCCACGCTCCGCCGGTTCGGGAAGCCCACCGCCGAAGCGCTGGTGGAGAGCGCAATAGAGGACGTGCGGGTGCTCGAGGACCTGGGTTTCACTGACATCGTGATCTCGGTCAAGGCCTCCGAGGTGCCCATGATGATCGAGGCCTACACCATGATCGCGGAGCGCGTCACCTACCCGCTCCACCTGGGGGTCACCGAGGCTGGGACCGCGTGGGCGGGCGGCATCAAGTCCGCGGTGGGGATCGGCGCGGTGCTGGCGCGTGGGATCGGCGATACAATCCGCGTCTCGCTGGCCGCAGATCCGGTGGAGGAGGTGCGCGCCGCGTACGAAATTCTCAAGAGCCTTGGGCTGCGCACCCGAGGCGTCCAGTTCGTGGCGTGCCCGTCGTGCGGCCGTGCCGAGGTGGACATCATCCAGATTGCGCAGGAAGTGGAGCGGCGGCTGCGGGGGATCCCGGCGCCCGTGAAGGTGGCGGTGATGGGCTGCGCGGTTAACGGGCCCGGTGAGGCCCGCATGGCCGACCTAGGCATCGCGTGCGGCCGCGGCATGGGCCTCGTCTTCCAGGACGGCAAGATCGTCGCCAGCCTGCCGGAAGCCCAGTTGATCGACGGGTTGATGGAGCACGTCTGGCGGGTTGCCCGAGAACGGTACGGTGTGACCGAGCCATCTTCGGCGGCAACGCCCGCCGGGAGCCGAGGGGCATGATTCCCTGGTGGGAGACCGTGGCTCGGCTGCTGTTGGCCTTCATCCTGGGCGGTGTGGTGGGGTTCGAGCGGGAGAGCGTAGACAAGCCTGCGGGCTTCCGCACCCACATTTTGGTGTGTGTGGGTGCGGCCCTGTTTGCCCTGGTCTCGCGCGAGGGCTTCTTCGGCTCGGGCGCCGATCCGGCACGGGTCGCTAGCAACATCGTGGTGGGCATCGGCTTCCTGGGCGCAGGGACCATCTTCCGCACCGGCGGCAGCGTCCAGGGTCTAACCACCGCCGCCAGCCTGTGGACGGTGGCCGCCATTGGCACCGCGACCGGCATCGGGTACTACGAGGGCGCCATGGGCGCCACGGCCATCGTGATCGGCGTCCTGACCCTCATGAAGAGCCTCGAGCGCCGGCTGCCGCGCCGAGGCACGGGCCACTGCGTAGTGCTCATGGCCGACGTCCCCGGCCAGCTGGGCAAGATCGGAACCGCGCTCGGCGGCCTGGGTGTGAACATCGACCGTGTGGAGTTCACCGAGAAGATCGACCAGAGAGTGCTGCTGGACATGCAGCTGCGCCTGCCGTTGCGCGTGACGCGGGACGACGTGCTGGCGCTGCTGGGCGGGATCGAGGGGGTTGACGAAGCTCGCTGGGAACCGTAGCCACGGATGATTCCGCTGCGCGATAGCACGCGGTCCCGCACCACCCCCGTGGTCGTCTACGGCCTGATTGCGGTCAGCGTCGCCGTCTTTCTCCACACCCTTGGCCTGGAGTCCCAGGGCTCGTTGCGGGCCATCTACGACACCTACGGTGTCGTTCCGCGGGCGGTCAGCGGCGGCCCCGGCCAGGCCTGGATGGGGCTGGTCACCTCCATGTTCCTCCACGGGAGCTGGGTGCACCTGGGCGGGAACATGCTGTATCTGTGGGTCTTCGGCGACAATGTCGAGGATGCCATGGGACACGCCGCATTCCTGGTGTTCTACCTGCTCACCGGCACGCTGGCCGCCCTTGCGCACGTGGTGACCCACCCCGCTTCTGCCACGCCGCTGGTGGGGGCCAGCGGCGCCATCGCCGGCGTGCTGGGCGCCTACTTCGTCCTCTATCCGCGGGCCCGCATCCTCTCCCTGGTCTTCGTGGTCTTTCTGATCCGCCTGGTGGAGCTGCCGGCATCGCTGGTGCTGCTGCTGTGGTTCGTGCTCCAGGTGTTCCAGGGCGTGGCCGCGCTGGCCGCGCCGCACGTGGAGACCGTGGCATGGTGGGCCCACGTGGGCGGCTTCGTGGCTGGCGCCGTGCTGGTCCCGCTGTTCGTGCGCCGCTAGGGCCGCTATGCCGGTTCCGCCCCGGTCTGCTATAGTGGGGCGGTGGCGCGCAGGTTGATCTGAGGGAGGGTGAGAATGCGCAACATCGCCGTGGAGGTGCTGGCACAGTCGCCGGTGGCGCAGCACCTGGTGGAAATCGTCGAGCGCAAGGGGGTTGGGCACCCGGATTCGATTTGCGATGCCATCATGGAGCGCGTGTCCATCGCCCTGAGCCGGGAGTACCAGGACCGGTTCGGCAGGATTCTCCACCACAACATCGACAAGGCGTTCCTGGTGGCGGGCAACGCGGAGATTCGCCTGGGCGGTGGGACCGTCACGGAACCTATGCGGCTCATCTTCGGCGACCGGGCCACATCGGTTTGGAACGGTGAGCAGGTACCGGTGGCCGACATCGCCGTCCGCACGGCAAAGGCCTGGATCCGCGAGAACCTCCGGTTTGTGGATCCCGAGCAGCACGTCATCTACGACGTGCAGATCAAGCCCGGGTCGCCTGAGCTGGTGGACATCTTCTCGCGCCGCACGCCTACCGCCAACGACACGTCGGCCGCGGTGGGCTACGCGCCCCTGACCCCCACCGAGCAGACCGTCCTCGAGGTCGAGCGCCTGATGAACTCCCGCACCTTCAAGGAGCACTTCCCCGAGGTGGGCGAGGACATCAAGGTCATGGGGTTCCGCCGAGGCGACGAGTTGCACCTGACCGCGGCCGTCGCCATGGTGGATCGCTATATCGACAGCGAGGCCACGTACTTCAAACGGAAGGCAGCGCTGCACGACGCGGTGATGGATCGCATCCGCGCAAGGAAGGAGTTCAGCCAGATCTACCTCTATATCAATACGCTGGACGAGCCCGGTCGAGGCCTGGGGGGCATGTACCTCTCGGTTACCGGAACGTCAGCGGAGAGCGGCGACTCCGGACAGGTGGGCCGCGGCAACAAGGTCAACGGGGTCATCGCGCTCAACCGACCCATGGGGACCGAGGCCGCCGCGGGCAAGAACCCGGTGTCCCACGTAGGCAAGATCTACACCATCATGACCCATCAGGTGGCCAACAAGATCTACCATGAGGTGGCGGGTATCCAGGAGATCTACGTCTGGCTGCTCTCCCAGATCGGCGTGCCCATCGATCAACCCAAGGTGGCCGCGGCCCAGGTGGTGCTCGAGCCGCGCGCGCGCCGCAAGACCATCGAGCGCCGCGTGCGGGACATCCTGGATCATGAACTGGCAGAGATCTCGCAGCTCACCCAGGACCTGGCCCAGGGCCGCTATCCCGTGGTCTGAGCCCGGCGGGTTCTTCCCAGTCCTGCGCACGACCGCCGTCGTGGTGGCCCTGTTGCTTGGCGTGGCCGGTTGCCAGGTGCGGCGCGAGCCGGCGCCGGTCGGCGTGGGCTTGCTGCGCGTGACGGAGGTGGCCCGCGCCACCGATCGCGCGGCGTTGAGCCCGGTTGCCTGGTCGCCGGACGGCCAGCGGTTCGCCTATGGCAGCCGCGACGGCGTCTGGGTCCACGGTGTGGGGGACCGCAGCGGCGCACGCATCGCACCCGGCCAGGCGGTCACCGCGGTGGCATGGTCGGCTGATGCCGATGTCCTAGCGTACATTGATCGGGGTGAGCTCTACACGGTTCGGCCGGACGGCCGCGAGCGCCGGCACCTGCCGCTGCGCGGCGTCGCCAGCCATCCGCTCTGGGCGCCCAGTGGCGATCGGTTGGCTGTCGTGGTGCGTACGAGCGGGCCCGGCTCGTCGGGGACGCGGCTATGGCTGGCCAGCCCGGGCGGCGCCACGTTGCGGCAGATCCAGTGGGACACCCGCGGCCGCCACATCGGCTCGCTCGGCTGGTATCCCGGGGCGCTGTACCTGTTCGTCGGGCTCGCCTCCGCCGGCGGTGACGTGATCGCGGAGTGGTGGCGCGTCCGTATTGCCTACCCCGATTTCCGGCGATTGCCGGGCCCGCAGCAGCGCGTGGTGGAGGCGGTCCCTTCACCCGGCGGGGACTGGGTGGCCTACATCGCGGAGGAGTCGGGGGGTGAACGCGCGTACGTCATCCGCCAGGACGGCAGCGGTCGGCGCCCGGTCTCGTCACCGGCCCGGAGGATCTCGGGTCTGGCGTGGGCGCCGCGCGGCGACAAGATCGCCTACGGCGTGTTCGCGGGTGAGGCGCACGCCGAGGTCTACGCCGCGTCGGCGGTCGGCTCCGCCCGCCTGCTGGTCGCCGTCTACCGGCCGGAGTTCCCTGACCCTTCTGCCGCGCTGGCGCTGGCGTGGTCACCGGACGAAGCACGGCTGGCCTACGGAACCAACACCGGGGCGCTGGTCGGCCCGGTGTGGATGGCCCGGTTCGCGCCGCGGTGACGACGGGACGGTCACCGGCCGCTGCGGGGTTGACGGTCGTCCTGCGGGCACGAATAATAGAGGGCAGTTCCGCAGTCGGCTCGGAGGATCGAGCATGCCAGTCTACGAATACCGTTGTGTGCATTGCCGACACACGTTCGAGCGCTACCAGGCCGTGGGCGAGGCGCCGCCGAAGTGTCCGGTCTGCGGCAACCCGTCGCGCAAGGTCTACTCGTCAGTCGGGCTGATCTTCAAGGGCAGCGGATTCCACACTACCGACTACCGCAAGCACACCTCCACCGACGGCGAGAAGCCGGCATCGTCCGCCGAGCCGTCGGCGGCGTCGTCCGCTTCGGCCTCCACCCCGGCGTCGAAATCCTAGTCAGAGGCGGTCCTTCACGCCCGCAGGTCTCGATGGGCCGGTGGACGCTGGCCGCGCTGGTCGTGGGCCTGTTCTTTGCCTCCGGCCCGGTGCACGCGGCCGGCGTGGCGGCTGTGGAGGTGGCGGCCATCGGGTTCGACGGCCGGGCGCGACTGGGCGCGTGGACGCCGGTGTGGATCGACCTGGTCGCGACCACGGACATCGACGCCATAGTGGTCATCGAGGCGCGAGCGCCGACCGGTCAACCGGTGGTGCGCTACGGGGTGCCGGTTCGTGCGGCCGCCGGCGCGCGGATCCGCGTGTTCGTGCCAGTGGTCTTCCTCGATGCGCGCTACCCGGGGACGGTGGCGATCGAGTCCGGCGCTGCGCGCATGGCCGAGCGGCCGCTCCCACGGCTGCGTGCTGTCGACGAGTTGGTGGTCGTGCTGTCCGCCGAGCCGCTGGGCATCGAGGCCGCCGCAGCGGCGATCGGCCGGCTCGAAGTGGCGTATGTGAGCCCGGACACGCTGCCCCCCCTCTGGCAGGCCTACGAGGCGGTCCGGATGCTCGTGGTGCGAGACTTGGATGAGCGGCGCCTCGACGACGCGCAGCGTGCCGCCCTGCGCGAGTGGGTGTGGACGGGAGGCCGGGTGTTGGTGATGCCATCCGGCGACGACACCCGCCACCTCAGCGGTCCGACGCTGGGGCCGCTGCGGGTCGCAGGCGGGCGGACCGGTCTGGGGCATGTGATCGAGTGGGCGCACGACCCAGCGGATCCGGCGGTACGCGGTGGCCTCGCGCACGCGCGCGCCTGGGAATCGGTGCTTGAGGGCGCCCCGCCGCCGGTGCCCCCCAGCCTGGAGCCCGCTGTTCCCACCACCCGGCCCGTCCCCGTGCAGATCCACCTCGTTGCGGGCCTCGTGGTCGTCTCTTATATCCTGCTCGTTCGCCATCTGAGCCGCAGGCTCGCGTCGTTGCGACCGCTCCCGGTGCTGACCGCGCTGATCGTGGTGGTGGTGGCGACGGTGGCGGCCGTGCGCCTCTCAGTGCTGGGCCGCCGGTACGCGTCTGGGGTGGCCAGTGCGGTGGAGATCGAGGCCATTCCCGGCACGGGACACGGGCTGTTGCGTCTGCATGGCCGCGTGGTGTCCTCCCACGCCAGGCCGTTCGTCGTGACGGCAGCGCCAGAGCTGCTGATCCGGCCGTCCCCGCCTGCAGCGGTGACGGTGATGCACGGCCCTCGGACGGCGCTGCGGGGCCAGGGGGCCGGAGTGCAGTTCGCGGGCACGGCGGTCATACCGTTGCCGGTGTTCGGGACCTATCGGACGACAGGCGGGCCGGCCAATGTCACGGTGTTCAATCGCACGGGTCAGCCGTTGGAGGAGCCCTGGGTGTATGCGTCAGGTCGCGTCCAGCGGGCACCGCCCGTCGGTGCCTGGGCGCAATTCGTCCTGAACGAGCAGCGCTGGCAGTCCGCGGACCGGCTCCAGCGCACCGAGCCCAATCACGCCCTGCTGTTGTGGGCGTTCTCGCGTCTGGGGAGTGGTGCTATACTCAGGGAAATTCCGGCGTGGCTGGTGGGCTGGTGGCGCGAACCGGCCTGGGCGCTGGCGTGGGATGGTCGTTCTGAGGCGCCGCTGCAACTGGTCCTCATCCCGCTGTTGGCGTCTCGGTAGCCGCAGGGGAGGTCTGTGGCGTGAACCCCGTGGCTCGCGGTGACCTGGCAGCCCGGCTCGGCTCGCCCCGTGGGCTCCGGCTGCTGACGATCTACCTGACGATCTGCAGCGCGTTCTTGTTCCTCTCGCTGCCGCCGGAGATCGGACGCTTCGACCTGCGCGATGCGAATCTCTTGCTGGCCGTGCTCGCCGTCCAGGTCGTCGTGGTCACGTATCTCTCGTCGGCAGTCAGCTGCGGGGAACTCTCGGTCGAGGGCGAGAAGGGCCTGCCCGATCTGGCGCTGTCGGTGTTCCCCGCGTCGGTCATCGCTGCCGGCAAGGCCATCTCCAGCGCCGGATACGCCTTCTACCTGCTGGCTGTCGCCACGCCGGTCTTCGTGCTCTCCGCGGCCCTGCGTGGCGCGCCGCTGGCGCCCCTCGCGTTGGCCAGCGTGCTCACCTTCAGCGTCTCGACCGCCGCGGGGATCTGGGGTGCGTACTTCGCGGGCCGGTTCACCTCTGACTTCACCCGCAGCTTCGTCCACTGGGGATTCCTGGCGCTGCTCCTGGGTGCGACGGCTCTGCTACCATCAGAGTGGTGGATGGCAAACCCGGTGCGCACGATGGACACCCTGGTACGGGAGGGGTGGACGCCGTGGCTGGCCGCCCCGGTGGCGGGCTACCTGTGCCTGTCCCTCGCGGGCGTCAAGCTCGTGGCCAACTACATCCACCACGCGCGCAGTCACGAGGGGTCGGGATAGCGGTGGAGCGTGATCTCCTGCTTCGGGTAATTGAAGACGCGCGGCGGCGCCTGGACGCGCGTCGCGCCTGGCGCTGGGGCGGCCGGGTCGCCGCCGTCGCGGCCGGCGTGGTACTGGTGCTGGTGTTGCTGCGTCTGGCGGTTCCCCTGGCGCTGCCGTATCCGGCACTGGCCCTGGCAGCCCTGGGCGCAGGTCTGGGCACGGTGGCTGGTATGCGCGCGTCTCGGCGCACCCCGCCGCTTCTCGCAGCCCAGGTCCTCGACTATCGGTTCGGTGGTGCCGACCGCATTGCCACCGCCATGGAGGTACGTCTGGGGAGGCACCGGCCCACGATCCTGACGTCTCTCCTGCTCGATGATGCCACGGCCCTGGCCGCCTCGCTGGACCTGCGGCGCCACCTGCCCGCCGGGCCAGACCGGACGGCCGCGGTGGCCGTGGCGCTGGCGATCGTCGCCGTACTGGCCGCTGGCGCACTCAAGGGACTGTCACTGCCCGGGACTCCGGCGCGCGAGGTGGCGCGCACCATTCAGCGCGAGGGCCGTCGCCTGGAGCGCGCGGGCCAGACCATGGAAGAGCAGGCCCGGGCGGAGCGCGCGCGCATCGCCCGGCGGATGGCGCCCTCGCTGCAGAGGCTCGGTGAGGCGCTGCAGCGCGAGCGCCTCGAGCGCCAGGAGGCCCTGGCGCGCATCGAGTCCCTGGGTCAGATGCTCGAGGCCGAACGCCGCCAGGTGAGCGCCCGGCGTGAACAACTGGCCGGGGAACAGCGCCGGTCGCCGGGTGATGAACCCTCGGATCTGTTCAAGCAGCGTGTGGCGACAGACCGCGCGCTGCGGCAGATCCGGGAACTGGCCGACCGCTTGGCTGAGAGCATCTCCCCGGAGGAACGTGAGGCCATCATCCGCCAGCTCGCCGCGCTCGCCGGCGGCGAGGACGGGGGTGTCCCCACCCGCATCCGCCAGCAGGCCGAGGCCGCTCGCAGGCAGGCCGAGCTGGGCGATACCGCCGGCGCGCGACGCAGTCTCCAGGGGGTCGCGGGCGACCTCGAGGACCTTCGCGCCATGCTGGCCGACGAGGAAGGTCTGGAGCAGGCGCAGCGCGACCTGCGGCGTTCCGCAGACCAGATTGCCCGTGGCGCGCCGGGCGCGCCCCAGGACACTGAACAGGCACCCCAGGCCAGCACGCGCCAGGGACCGGCGGCACCTGGCGAGCGTCCGCCGTCTGAGGGTCAGGGTCCGGAACCCAGCGAAGTGCCGGCCGGTCCCAATCAGGGGACGCTGCCAGGCCAGGGCGCAATTGCCGAGAAGCTCGGTGCGCGCACCCAGCGGCTGGAGGGCCCCCGCCAGCAGTCGAGGATTCGTGGCCTGCAGGGCGAGGGGCGGGTGGCGACCTCCGAACTGTTGGGTCCTGGTCGACCGGGCAGAGTGCGAGCGCCGTCGGGACCCGGCGGGGCTGCCGCGCGCGCTGAAGCCGACCGGTACGTGGCACGCATGCGCGTCCCGCCAGAATACCGCGAGATCGTCCGTCGTTACTTCGAGGCGCTTGCGGCGTCCCGCTAGCCGTGGCCCAGGAGCGCTCCATGGACGTGCAGACGTTTCGTTCGACCATTGCCGCGATCCGCCGCGAGGTGCAGGCCGTCATCGTCGGCCACGAATCGCTGATCGATCACGTGCTCATCGCGCTGATCGCCAACGGGCACGTGCTGCTGGAGGGTGTCCCCGGGTTGGGCAAGACGCTCTTGGTGAAGACGCTGGCTCAGTGCCTCGACCTGAGGTACTCCCGGATCCAGTTCACCCCGGATCTCATGCCGGCAGACATCATCGGGACCAACGTGGTGATGCAGGACACCGATGGCCGTCGGTACTTCGAATTCCAGCGGGGCCCCGTCTTTTCCCAGATCCTGCTCGCGGACGAGATCAATCGCGCCACGCCCAAGACGCAGTCAGCCCTGCTGGAAGCCATGCAAGAGCGTCAGGTGTCGGTGTCCGGGACCGTGTACGCGCTGGAGGAACCCTTCCTGGTGCTGGCGACCCAGAACCCCATCGAGATGGAAGGCACGTATCCGTTACCCGAAGCCCAGGTGGACCGATTCCTCTTCAAGCTCAAAGTGGAGACGCCTACGCTCCCGGAGTTGGTCGAAATCATGGAGCGCACATCCGGGCCGGTACTCCCCACACCGGCCGTCGTGGCCGACAGCCTCACCATCCGGGCCATGCAGGCGTTTGCGCGAGAAGTGCCGGCTGCAGAGCACGTCAAGCTGTATGCGGCGCGCCTGGTCCGCGCCACCCACCCGCAGGAGAGTGAGGCCAGCTCCATGGCCAAGCGTTTCGTCCGGTATGGCAGCAGCCCGCGCGGCGCGCAGGCGCTGCTCGTGGCCGGCAAGGTCCGTGCCCTGATGGAGGGCCGCACCGCCGTCAGCAGTGAAGATCTCCAGGCCCTCGCCCTGGCTGCCCTGCGGCACCGCGTGCTGCTCAACTTTGAAGGAGAGGCCGAGGGTGTCGATCCCGACGAGATCATCAAGAGCATCGTCGCCGAGATCCCGCCGACGCCGGCCGCCGCCGTCACATGACCGTCGCCACGCGCCCGCTGCTCTTTGAGCCGGAGTTCCTCAGCAAGCTGGAACAGCTCTCTCTCCTCTCGCACCGGCTCTACCGCAGCGGCTTCCGCGGGGAGCGGCGCAGCAACACCCTGGGCCGCGGTGTGGAGTTCGCCGACCATCGCTCCTACCACATCGGCGACGACTACCGGTACATCGACTGGCACATCTACTCCCGGCTCGACCGACTGTTCGTCAAGCTGTTTAGCGAGGAGGAGGACGTCACGGTTCACCTCTTCGTGGACGCCAGTCGTTCCATGGGGTGGGGCGAGCCGTCGAAACTGGACTACGCGGTGCGCGTGGCGGCGGCGCTGGGCTACATCGGGCTGGCCAACCTCGATCGCGTCGGCGCGGTGATCGCCTCGGATCGCGTCAGGCGCATGCTGGCCCCACTACGCGGCCGCCCGGGTGTCTTCCGGCTCTTCCACTTCCTCAGCGAGGCCGTCCCCGAAGGCGGCAGCGACCTAGTGGCGGCCCTGCGCGAGTACAGCCTCCGCACCCATCGTCGCGGCGTCCTGGTGATGATCTCGGACCTGATGCTGCCCGAGGGCATCAGCGCAGGCCTGCGCTTCGCCCGGGCGCGCCGCTTCGAGCCCTTCGTCATCCACCTGCTCAGCGATGAGGAACTCGCCCCCCCATTGGCCGGCGATCTGCGCCTGGTGGACAGCGAGACCGGCGCGGCGGTGGAGGTGACGGCCGACGCCGCAACGGCGTCTGGCTATGCCCGGGCGCGCGACCGGTACTTCGCCGAAGTGGAACAGGCCTGCCTACGGTACGAGGTCGAGTACCTGCGCGCGGCCACATCCATCCCGTTTGAGGACTTGATCTTGCGGTACCTGAGGGCCGGGGGGCTGATCGCCTGATGATTCTCGGCAACCCGGGGGCCCTGTGGTGGTTGCTGCTGATTCCGCTGGTGGTGCTGCTCTATATGCTGCGCGCGCGGCGGGAGTCCAGGCTTGTGCCCAGCACGTTGCTCTGGGAGCGGGCCGTGCGGGACTTGGTGGCCCGGATGCCGGTCCGCCGTCTGGAGCGCAGCCTGCTCCTGCTGCTGCAGATCCTGGCCATCGCAGTGCTGGCGTTGGCGCTGGCTCGGCCGTCGGTGATGGTACCTGGGCTGGCCGGGGACGCGGTCGTGCTCGTCATTCGTACGACGGCCAGCATGCAGGCCACAGACGTGGCCCCCTCGCGCCTAGCGGCGGCCAAGCGCCAGGCGCGGGACCTACTGGCCCACCTGGGACCGAGGCAGCCAGCGGCCCTGGTGGCGGCTGGCGCGGCCCCGGCGCTCGTGCGCGACTTCACCGTCGAGCGGGGGAGCCTGGTCTTGGCGGTGGAAGCGCTCCGCGCAACCGACGCGGGCGGAGCGCTCGACGATGCCGTCGCGCTGGCGTCCAGCCTGCGGGTGGACGGGAGGCCTGGGCGCGTCCACGTGTTCTCTGACCGCGCCCCCGCCGACAGGCGGGCCACGTGGCATCCCGTCGGCCGGGGCGCGCCCAACATGGCCATCAGCTGGGCCATCGCGAGCCCCGTCGCCAGCGGTGGCACCCGGCTGCTCGTGCGCGTTCAGACCTTCGGTGGGGCCGTACCTGCTCGCACCCTGCGGGTCGCCATCAACGGCCGCGCGCTGGCGGCGCGCCGGGTGCAGCCGGCGCCCGGGGAGGCGCAGGTGGCAGTCTTCGACCTGGGCCGCGCCACGGGCCTGGTCACGGCGTGGCTCGAGGGTCAAGACGCCCTGCCCGCAGACGACCGGGCCGTTGTGGCTGTCGGACGGGGGTTCCTGCCCGGCGTACTCGTCGTCGGCGGGCCGAATCCGGTCCTCGACGCCGTGTGGCAGGCTGTGCCCGTCCGCGCGGTGACCCGGGCGGATCGCGCGGCACCCGCCGAATGGGGTCGGCACGACCTAGTGGTCCTCGACAGCGTGGAGCCCCTGACCTTGCCGCCGGGAGCCTACCTGCTCATCAACACGCTCGGGGAGAACCTGCCCGTTCAGATCGAAGGGGCTGTTCGGGACCAGGTGATCCGTGCGGTGGCCGCTACCCATCCGGTGATGCGCCTGGCCGATCTGCGCGGAGTCCGCATCACAGAGGCGCTGTCCTTGCGCCTCCAGGGGGGAGAGGCGCTGGCCGAAGACGGCGTCCCCCTGGTCTGGGCGTATGAGGGCCGCGGCATCCGCGCTGTGCTGCTGCCGTTTGCGCTCGACCAGACCGACCTGCCCTTCCACCCCGGGTTCCCCGTGCTGGTCGCAAACGCGTTGGCGTGGTTGGCCGGGGGACCGGAGTTGCCGGCCGGCAGCGCGCCGGTCCTTGCGGCCGGGCCGCGGCAGACCGCGGTGCTGCTCGACCCTGCCGGCACGGCGACGCGACTTGCGGCCCGCAACGGCCTCTTCATGCTGCCCCCCCTCGACCGTGTGGGGCTGTGGCGGTTGCGCACAGACGGCTGGGAGCGCCGGTGGGTGGTGTCCACTGTGGACGGTCAGGAGTCGGATCTGCGCGTGCCAGATGCGCCGGCTGGGTCGATTCCCGACGCGCCCCAGTCGGCGGCGCTCTCGCTGGTACCATGGTTGCTCGGGCTCGGCGCCCTCATGCTGGCGGGCGAGTGGTTGCTGTGGGCCAGGACGCTGCCGCCCGACCACGGCCGGAGGGGGCGGCCGTGATCCGGTTTACCGCGCCCGCAGCACTGGTGGGCCTGCTGGCCCTCCCGCTCCTGGCGCTGGCGCTGCGCGGCCGCGGCAGGAGGCGGGCGCTGGTGGCGCTGCGCACCGCGAGCGTGGCACTGCTCGTGCTCGGGGCCGCGGGGATGGAGATGGTGCGCGCGGTGCCCGACCTGACCGTCGTCATCGCCGCGGACCGTTCCGACAGCCTAGGACCGGACGGTGCCCGCGCCATCCGCGCCTTCCTCGACGAGGTGCGCACGCGGGCCGGGGGAAGCCGCCGCGTCGGCCTGGTGACGTTCGGCGCCACTGCGATGCTGGAGGAGCCGCCGAACGCGCAGCCGCGTCTGGCGCTGGCGTCGCGTGTGCGCGGCGACGGAACCAACATCGCCGGCGCCATCCGTGCCGCGCTCCGCGTTCTGCCTGAGGGCAGCGGAGGGCGCATCGTGGTGTTGACCGACGGGCAGGCGACGGCCGGAGACCTGCCGTCGGCACTGGCCGAGGTGTACCGCCGCGGCGTCGAACTCGCGGTGGTGCCCGTGGCGCCAGATCCTCCGCCGCCGGACGTCATGATCGAAGAGGTCTCCATGCCCGCGCTCGGAGCCGTCGGTGAACGGTTGCCGGTGGCCGTGACGATCCGCGCGACGGCCCCGGCGGAGGGCGCGCTGCGGGTTCGGGCCAACGGCGCGCTGCTGCTGGCCCGGACGCTTTCCCTCCCGGTGGGGCGCACGCGAATTGACTTGGAACCCGAGGCGACGGCCGCCGGGCTCCTTCGTATCGAGGCGTCCATCGATGCCACGCCGGACGAGGAGCCCGGCAACAACCGCGCTTTCGCCCTCGGGTTTGTGAGTGGCCCGCCCTCCGTCCTCTACGTTGCCGTCCAGCCCGGGCCGCTGGTCCGGGCGCTGGACGTGCAGGGCCTCCGTGTGCGACAGATCGCACCGGCAGCCCTGCCGGGGTCGCTGGCCGGCTATCAGTCGGTCGCGGCCGTGGTCCTCGACGACGTGCCCGCATATCTGCTCAGTGCGAAGCAGCAGGCGTCGCTGCGCGATTATGTGCGCCTGGCTGGCGGCGGGCTGGTCGCCGTCGGCGGCACCCAGAGCTTCGGCATCGGCGGCTACGCTGGCACACCCATCGAGGAGGCCCTGCCGGTCAGCATGGACGTCCGGCACCGGCTGGCCATTCCCACCATGGCCATCGTGCTGGTCCTCGATGCCTCGGGCAGCATGGGGAGCTTTGGCACGGAGCTGGCCAAAGTCGAACTGGCCAAGGAGACCGCGCAGTCGGTGGTGGACCTGCTCGGAGATCGAGACCTCATCGGGGTGCTGGCCTTCGACCAGCAGCCGCGGTGGCTGGTACGGCCGACGCCGGCAACCGAGCGGGCGCGCATTCTCGAAGCGGTGAGCCGGATCAAGGCCGGGGGCGGCACCGTGCTGTATCCCGCGCTGGAGGCCGCCCGGGACGCGCTACGGCAGGTGGACGCCAGGGTCAAGCACGTGATCGTGCTCTCGGACGGGCAGACCGATCCCGGTGCGTTCCAGACACTGGTGACCGGGATGGCCGCCGAACGCATGACCGTCAGCACCGTCGCCATTGGCCGCGACGCCGACGTGGAGATCATGCGCAACATCGCGGCCTGGGGACGCGGCCGCACGTATGTGGCGCGGGATATCTACGGCATCCCGCAGATCTTGACCGCTGAGGCCATGCTCGCCGCCCGCGCCTACGTGGTGGAGGAGCGGTTCGTCCCAAAGAGGACCGGTACGCCGGGGGCCTTCGGCGATCTGGGCGCGGTGCCGGCGCTGCTGGGGTATCTGGCCGCGGCACCCAAGCCCGCGGCAGAAGTGGCGCTGCTCTCGCACCAGGACGACCCGGTCGCGGCGTCGTGGACGTACGGCCTGGGCCGTGCGGTCGCCATCACCACCGATGCGCGGTACCGGTGGACGGCCGAGTGGGCGCGCTGGCCGCAGGCCGCGCGCTTCTGGTCGCAGGCGGTCCGGTGGGCTATGGCCCGACAGGCGCAGCCGCTGGACGTCCACGCCGAACCCGTGCCCGACGGGCTGCGTGTGGCGCTCGACGCGCGCGCGCCGGACGGAGAGCCGTACGTGGGCTGGGACGGTAGTGTGGCCCTGATCGGCGACAGCGGGATTGTCGGTGCCGCGCGGCTGTCGCAGAGGCGTCCGGGCTGGTACGACGCCACGTTGCCGATGCCCTCCCCCGGGGCCTACCTGATCAGGCTCACGGTCTCGGACAGCAAGGGCAACGCGGGCCGCGCCATGCTTCCGCTGGCCGTCCCGTACTCGCCGGAGCTGCGCCATGTGGGGCTCAACCGGGCCGTCATCTCGCAGATGGTCGAGACCGGGGGAGCGCGGGTGATCACCACGCCCCGGGAGGCCATGGCGCCGCCCCAGGTGCCGGCACGGCGATCCCAGCCGACCTGGCCGCTGTGCGCCGGCCTGGCGCTGACCGGATTCGTGGCCGAGGTCGTCCTGCGCCGAATCCCGGCGATCGAGAACCACCTGGGCCGCCTCGCCGCCGCCACGGCCGCGTTCGTCCGGCGCGAGCCCTCGCCCGAACAGGTGGCAGGTGACGCGGAGTACGCGGCGGCGGATCGCTGGCGGATCGAGGAACCTGCCGAAGCTGCAGCACGGGCGGCCTCGATGGAGGCCGCGGCGCGACTCTACATCGCCCGCCTACGCCGCCAGCAATCCGATGAAGGCAACAGTGGATCAGCAGGCCGGTAGCGTGCAGGCCTTCCCCCGTATGCGCGTCGCCATCAGGCAGATGCCGCGGCCGCAAGTGGCAGATCCCGAGCGGGCGACCGAGGAGGCGCTGGCAGGCCTCGACTTGGGGGCACGCCTGGCCGGCGGTCGCATCGCGGTGACCGCAGGAAGCCGCGGCATCAGGGACATTGTGCCGGTGCTGCGCGCCGCTGTCCGGTCCCTGCGGCGTTTGCGCGCCGAACCGGTGGTGGTGACCGCCATGGGCAGCCACGGCGGCGGGACCCCAGACGGCCAGCGGCGTGTGTTGGAGCGCCTGGGCATCAACGAGTCATCGGTGGGCGCGCCGATCTCGACCGCCATGGAGGCAGTGGTCGTGGGCCGGACGCCTGGCGGCCTGGTCGCCTACTGCGATCGTGTAGCGGCGGCGTGCGACGGCATCCTGGTCGTCAACCGAGTCAAGCCGCACACCGCGTTTGACGGGCCGTTCGGCAGTGGTCTCATGAAGATGCTGGCCGTTGGCCTGGGCAAGGTCGAGGGCGCCAGCCAGATCCACCGGCAGGGCCCCGCGCGGATCGCCGAGTCCATCGCGGCCATCGCCGGGGTCCACCTGGACCGCGGCATGGTCGTGGCGGGCCTTGCGATCGTTGAGAACAGCTACGACGAGACCGCGATCATCGAAGCGATTCCGCCCGAGCGGTTGGTGGAGCGCGAGCTGGCGCTGTTCGGGCAGGCCCAGGCCCTGGTCCCACGGCTGCCCGTCGATGAACTCGACGTGCTGATTGTGGATGAGATGGGGAAGATCTATGCGGGCACCGGCATGGACACCAACGTCATTGGCCGGCGGCGCATCGCCGGGATGCCCGAGCCGCCTGCTCCGCGTGTCGGCTGCCTGGTGGTCCTGCGGCTCTCCCCGCATTCAGAAGGGAACGCGCAGGGCATCGGGCTCGCCGACCTGACCACACAGCGGCTCGTGGACGCCATGGACCGGCACGTCACGTACACCAACACCATCACCAGCACCTTTCTCAACCGGGCCGCGATCCCGGTGACGCTGCCGTCAGACCGGGAGGCGATCGCCGTCGCCCTGGATACGGTGGGGCTCGCCGATCCGCAGAAGGTGCGGATGATGAGGATTCCTAACACCCTGCACCTTGAGCGCGTGCTGGTCTCCGACGCGGTGGCAGAAACACTGCGTGGCCTGCCGGGGATCGAGATCGGGCCCGAGGTGCCCTGGGCCTTCACCCCTGACGGGCACCTGGCCGACCTGCCGTGAGCCTTGGGGCCGCCGCTGCGCTGATGGCCGAGGCCCGGCGGGCCGTGGCCCTGACCGGTGCCGGCATCAGCACCGAGTCCGGGCTGCCGGACTTTCGCTCGCTCGGAGGCCTGTGGCAGGAAGCCGACCCGATGGCCGTGGCCTCCCGCACGGCTCTGGAGCGCCGGCCCGAGGCGTTCTACGCGTTTTATCGCGCCCGATTGGCCAAGCTGGCCGAGGCGCGTCCCAACCCGGGCCACCAAGCGCTCGCCGACCTGGAGCGCGCTGGTCGGGTGCAGACCATCATCACGCAGAACGTGGACGGCCTGCATCAAGCCGCCGGTTCCCGCCGGGTGATCGAGATTCACGGCAATCTCCGGGAGTCCGCATGCATCCTGTGCGGGGCCGTCGGGCCGATCAGCCTGCTGGTCGAGGCGCTGGACGCTGGCGGTCTGCCCCGGTGCGGGCGGTGCGGCGGGTTGCTCAAGCCCAACGTGGTCCTGTTCGAGGATCTGATGCCCCAGGCGGCGTGGCAGCAGGCCACAGAGGCTGCACGGACGTGCGATGTGATGCTCGTTGTGGGCTCATCGCTGCAGGTGACGCCCGCGGCCTCCTTGCCCCAGGAGGCGCTGGACTGCGGCGCCCGGCTGCTCATCATCAACCGCGAGTCCACGCCCTACGACCGGCAGGCCACGGTGGTCGCCCGCGGCGAGGCCGGGCGGATCCTCCCGCAGTTGGCCGCAGCGCTCTGCGGGACGGGCGCACCGGGGGAGGAGCCTGCTGCGCGCCTGCCGAACTGAACGCACGAGGCGCGAGGCTTGACCAAGACGCGGCCCGGGGTTCCCGGGCCGATTCTGCGTTCATGCGAGGCGAGGTGGCCAGGAGGGATGGCGGAGGCAGAGATCGGTGTCTTCGGCGGCTCGGGGTTCTACTCGCTCCTGGAAGGTGCCCAGGAGGTCGAGGTCCAGACACCGTATGGGCCGCCCAGCGATGTGGTCACCATCGGCGAGATCGCCGGCCGGCGCGTGGCGTTCCTGCCGCGTCACGGGAGGAAGCACCAGTTCCCCCCGCACGCGATCAACTATCGGGCCAACATCGCGGCCATGAAACAACTGGGGGTGATCCGGATCCTGGCCCCCAACGCCGCCGGGAGCCTGCACCCCCACATCCGGCCCGGGGATTTCGTCATCTGCGATCAATTGGTGGACCGCACCAGCGGTCGACGTGACACGTTCTTCGACGGGCCG
>JAVKIJ010000053.1:0-22066 GCA_031459535.1 Candidatus Fervidifonticultor quintus
GCGTACCTGCGGTTCTACAATCGGGAGCGGCCCCATCTGGGCTATCGCCTCAAGGGGCGAACCCCGGCCATGGCATTCAGGACTCGATTGGAGTCTCAAAGTGCAAACACCTAGTCCGAACTTGACACTCTAGAGATCTTCGCGGGGGAGGAGGGCCTGTCCCGCCAGCACGTCCCAGAGCCCCTGATAGGTCAAACGCAGGTAGGGGAGTGAATCAAACCCGAGAAACAGCAGGGTGTAGCTGATGTCGTGGTGCCGGTATCCCCGCTCGGCCAGTAGGCGCGCCAGGCGCTCGACAGCCGCCGCCACCTCGGGAACCGGCAGCGGCGACATCATGCCGCCCAGCGGCAGCGGTAGCTCGAAGAGGATCGCCCGGTCCTCCACCAGGACGATCCCGCCGCCGGTATCCAGAGCACGACGAGCGGCGATGGCCATATCGTGCGGGTCCTGGCCCATGGTGTAGATGCCGCCGCCCGTGCTGTACGTTGAGGCCAGGCCTCCCAGCCGCTGGGCGAACCCCGCCAGCACCGTTCGACACCGCCATCGGCCTGCCGGATCCACCAGCACCAGACGCACGACGCCATCGGGTAGGCCGCCTGAGTGCTGGATGTCCACCCGCGTGGTGATTGCGGCGTCCTTCAGGTGCATCGCCGGGGTCGGCGAAGGAAGGCCTTCCAACGAGAACACCGACGGATCGGGTCGCCAGGGTCCTGGGGTGTACGGCCGCAGCCAGTCGGCCCAGGGGAGATCGGCGATGTCCCGGACCAGCCGGCCGTCCCGCGCGGCGACCTCGCCGCCGGCGATCACCAGGAGAGGGCGGGGCTGATCGAGGCCCTCGAGCAGCACCAGGTCGGCGCGGCGTCCGGGCGCGATGCCGCCCAGTTCCTGATCCAGGCCGTAGTAGGTAGCCGGATTGACTGTGGCCATCTGGTATGCGGCGTGAGCGTTGATCCCTGTCCGCAACGCCGTCCCGATGACGTAGTCGAGGTATCCATTGGACGCGATGAACGGGGCCGACGGCCCATCCGGGGTCAGCATCAGGCGGCCGGAGAACGCTCGCGCGCCGGTGGCTACGGGGGCCAGTGCCGGCAGGTCGGGCCGGAGCGAGCCGTGCCGCAGCATCACGTACAGCCCGGCGCGCAGCCGGTCCAGCGCCTGGTCGGCGGTGATGGCCTCATGGTCCGATGAGATGCCAGCGGCCGCCAGCACCTGCAGGCGGTCGGTCGAGACGCCGGGCGCGTGACCTTCCACGCGGCGGCCGGCGACCAGGCCGTCGGCGATGCGCTGGAGTAGGGTCGCGTCGCCGGCGTAGACGAGCGGCCACCGCGTCACCTCGCCAACGGTGCGCACGTCGTCGAGGGCGCGTAGCGCCTCAAGCCGTTCGTTTCGCATCAGTGCCTGGTCGGCGGGCGTGTGGGACTGTCCGTGGATGCGGAGGAACCAGAAGAACCGAAGCGGTAGCCTACCGAGCGCGGCCATTGCGTCGTGCGTGCGCTCAGGCCGCGTCAGGTACAGCAGCGGCAGCGTGTCGGCCACGGCGGCCGTCGTGCCATGGGGCAACACCGCCCGGGCGAACGCCACGGGGGTGAACAGCGCGTGAGGATGGGCGTGGGGATCCATGTAGCCCGGCGCCACGATCCGGCCGCGTGCGTCGATGACCGTGGTATTCTCACCGGTCTCGAGCTGTCGCTGGCCCACATAGGCGATTCGCCCGGCGACGATCGCCACGGAGGCCGGCAGCACCTCGCCGCTGTAGACGTTGAGCACTTCGCCGCCGGTGATCAGCACATCGGGCGGCGCGTCGCCCCGCGCCACGGCCAAGGCGGCCCGCATCTGATCGAGAGTGCAGAACGTGCGTCTCACGGCGCCCATTGTAGCACCGTCCTGCGCGGCAGGAACCCGTCGGTGGCATCCCAAAAGCATAGGCGGAGTCGGTCGGTCAACGTGGACGTGTGGTGAGGAGGTGAGCCGCACCGTGGAACTGCGGTACTACGGTCATGCGATGTTCGGCATTCAGGTGAACGGGACCACGATCGTGGTCGACCCGTGGAACGAAGACATCGGCTATCCCAAGCCGAAGGTGAGCCCGACCGCCATCGTGATCAGCCACGAGCACTTTGATCACAGCAACGTGAGTCTCTGCGGTGGCAAGCCCAAGATCGTGCGGTGCCTGGCGCAGGAGGGCAAGACCTGGGCCAAGGTGGATGAGCAGATCGGCCCGGTCCGCATCACCGGTGTCGCCACCTACCACGACGACACGCAGGGGAGCGCCCGGGGCAAGAACACGGTCACGATCTTCGAGGTGGAGGGCCTGCGGGTCGTCCACCTGGGTGACCTCGGCCACCTGCTGAGCGACGAGCAGGTACGCGCCATCGGCCGGGTCGATGTCCTGATGATACCGGTGGGTGGGTACTACACCATAGGGCCGGCAGAGGCCGATCGGGTGATCGAGCAGCTCCGACCTCGGGTGGTGATTCCCATGCACTTCAAGACCGAGGTCAACGCGTCATGGCCGATCGGCACACTGGACGACTTCCTCAAGGGCAAGCCCCGGGTCAAGCGGATGGGCGCCTCGTGCACCATCACGCGGCAGACCCTGCCTGCCACCCAGGAGATCTGGGCCCTGGTGTAGCGCCGGGCCCCGACGGGCAGTCGGGCGCCCCGTCCGCGGGGCTCCCTTGTCCACCGGAGCCGGCATCAGGTGGCGGCCGGATAGAGCCGCCCGGGCGCCTTGCCTATGCTACTGGTGGTGGCCGATAATGTCTCCTTCCTCGACTGAGACCACGGATGCAGGTTTCGCCATCCTTGAGAAGTCCATGCTGGCGCCCACCATCGGCAGGTTCCTCGTCAAGGCGCCCTACGTGGCCAGGAAGCACCGGGCCGGCAACTTTGTGATCGTGCGCCTGGACGAGACCGGTGAGCGGATTCCGCTCACCATCGTGGACGCCGATCGGGAACAGGGCACGATCACCCTGATTGTGCAGGCGGTCGGTAAGACCACCAAGGCCCTCTGTGCCAAGCGGGCCGGGGAGATGATCCGGGACGTGGTCGGCCCGCTGGGCAACCCCACGCCGGTGGAGCATCACGGGGCCGTGGCCTGCGTCGGCGGGGGCGTCGGGACCGCCGAACTCTACCCCATCGCCAGGGCGCTGCGCGCCGCGGGCAATGCCGTCCACAGTATCATCGGCGCCCGCACCCGCGAGCTGGTGATTCTCGAGGAGGAGATGCGGGCTGTCTCCGACAGCCTGGCGGTGACCACCGACGACGGCTCCTACGGCCGCAAAGGCCTCGTCACCGACGCGCTGGCCGTCCTGCTGGATGCGCGGCCGGAGATCACCGTGGTCTATGCCATCGGTCCGCTGGTCATGATGCGGGCTGTCACGCAACTGGCACGGGCCCGGGGCCGGTCGTGCATCGTGAGTCTCAATACCATCATGGTGGACGGCACCGGCATGTGCGGCGGCTGTCGGGTGACCGTGAACGGGCAGATGAAGTTCGCGTGTGTTGACGGCCCGGAGTTCGACGGTGCCGGGGTGGACTTCGACGAGCTGATCGCCCGCAACCGTACCTACGTGGATCTGGAACGGCTCGCCGACGAGCGCGCCGCCTGCGTCCTGGCGGCAGCCGTCCCCGAGGTCGCGGCCCGATGAAGCCGTCTGCCAACCCGCTGCGGCCGGCCGAGCGGCTCAAGATCCCCCGGCAGCAGGCGCAGGAACAGGCCCCCCAGCAGCGCCGCGGCAATTTCCAGGAGGTGTCGCTGGGCTTTGACGAGGCGACGGCCCTGGTCGAGGCATCCCGCTGCCTGGAGTGCAAAGATCCGTCCTGTGTCAAGGGTTGCCCCGTCAACATCCAGGTGCGGCGGTTCGTCGAGCGGATTGTCGAACACGACTACCTGGGAGCGATCACCATCATCCGGGAGGCCAACGCGCTGCCGGGCATCTGTGGTCGGGTCTGCCCCCAGGAGTCCCAGTGCGAGCTCATGTGCGCTCTGGGCAAGAAGTACACGCCGATTGCCATCGGGAAACTCGAGCGGTTCGTCGCCGACTACGAGACGCGTCACAACCTGTTCGCGCTGCCCGAGATCCCCCAACGGCACCCAGAGAAGGTCGCCATTGTGGGCTCGGGTCCTTCAGGACTGACCTGCGCCGCCGAACTGGCGAAGCGCGGCTACCGCGTGACGATCTTCGAGGCCCTCCATGAGTTGGGCGGGGTCCTCCGCTACGGTATCCCGGAGTTCCGACTGCCCCGGGACATCCTGGACCTCGAGATCGACCGCGTCAGGGCCCTGGGCGTGGAGACCAAGACCAACTTCGTCGTGGGCCGGACCGCCACCGTCGACGAACTACTTGACGAGTGGGGCTTCTCTGCCATCTACCTGGCCACGGGCGCAGGGACGCCGCACTTCATGGGCATCCCGGGCGAGAACCTGAGCGGCGTGTACTCGGCCAACGAGTTCCTCGCGCGCGTCAACCTGATGAAGGCGTATCGGTTTCCCGAATATGACACGCCCATCAAGGTCGGCCGGCAGGTCGCGGTCATCGGCGGGGGTAACACGGCCATGGACGCGGTACGGACCGCGCTGCGGCTGGGCGCCGAGCAGGCCTACCTGATCTACCGGCGCTCCCGCGAAGAGATGCCCGCCCGCCGTGAGGAGATCCACCACGCCGAAGAAGAAGGCGTCCAGTTCGTCCTGCTGGCCAATCCCACGCGCATTCTCGGCGACGAGCGCAACTGGGTGCGCGGCATCGAGTGCCAGCGCATGGCCCTGGGCGAACCTGACGGGTCCGGCCGGCGCAGACCCGTCCCCATCCCGGGCTCCGAGTTCGTGCTTGAGGTGCAGACGGTCATCGAGGCCATCGGCCAGTCGCCCAACCCGATCATCCAGGCCACAACACCTGGCCTGGACGTCAGCCGGGGAGGCACGGTCATCACCGACGAACGGAGGGCGACCAGCCGGCCTGGGGTGTTCGCCGGCGGCGATCTGGCGCGCGGGGGCGCGACGGTGATCCTGGCCATGCGCGACGGCAAGGTGGCGGCGGAGGCCATCGACCGGTATCTGCGCGCCAAGCGAGAGGTCGGTCTCGGGGCGCAGCCCCCCAAAGTGCCGATCGAAGTCGGGGGCGATCCGTCCTAGCTTCGGGTCATCAGGTACTCCAGGAGCGTCCGCACGCCGAACCCTGAGGCACCTTTGGGCTGGAGAGCCGAGGTGCCTTCCTCCCTCTCGAAGTAGGCGACCGGCGCGATGTCCAAGTGTGCCCACGGTACCCCGGAGGTGAACTCCCGGATGAAGACGGCACCCTTCTGCGCCCCGCCGTACCGGGTGCTGGAGTTCTTGATGTCGGCGACCTCGCTGCGCATGGCCTGGCGGTACTCCTCGTAGAGCGGGAAGGGCACGAGCCGCTCGCCGGCCCGACCCGCGGCCGTCACCAGCCGGTTCACCAGTGCCTGGTCGGTGCCCATGACGGCGGCCGCGTATGGCCCGAGCGCGATGGAGGCCGCGCCGGTGAGCGTAGCCACGTCGATCACCTCATCGGGCTTGGCGGCGGCCAGGTGCGCCACGGCCTCGGCCAGGATCAGGCGGCCCTCAGCGTCCGTGTTGGTGACCTCGATCGTGGTGCCGTTGACCGCGGTGAGGATGTCCCCCGGGCGCAGCGAGCGGCTGCCCACGGCGTTCTCCACCGCGGCGATCGCCGCCGTGACCCGCACAGGGGGCTGCAGCAGCGGCAGCGCCCGCATGGTGGCCAGCACCGCGGCGGCGCCGGCCATATCGTCCTTCATCGTGGCCATGCCCTCCGACGGTTTGATGTCGAGCCCGCCGGTATCAAACGTGACCCCCTTGCCCGCCAGTGCCACGGTCCGCCGTGGTCGCGCAGGTGCGAAGTCCATCAGGATGAGCCTGGGGGTATGGACGCTGGCACCGCCCACAGCCAGGATGACCTCCATGCCGCGCTTCTTCAAATCCTGCGGGCCCCAGACCGCCACCTTGAGTTTGGTGCCGCGCGCCGCACGGCGGGCCTCGGCCGCCAGGGCCTCCGGCGTCAGCACGTTGGCTGGCTCGTTGACCAGATCGCGGGCGTAGTTCGCCGCCTCGGCCACCACCTGTCCGCGACGCCGGCCGGCCTCGATGGCCGTGGCCTCAGCGCGGTTGGCGGCCAGCAGCTCGATGTCAACGGTGGGGCCTTTCTCCTTCCGGTACTTGGTGAACGTGTAGGTGCCGAGCAGCGCTCCCTCGGTGCGGGCCGCCGCGACGTCGGCCGGTTCCATGGCCGGATGGGGAAACGGCGGAAACGCCACCCGGCTCAGCTTGCGGTCCTGTGCCGCGCGGGCGGCCGCTGCGGCGGCCAGCCGGTGCCGGTCGAGCGCAAGCGTCGCCCGGTCGCCCAGGCCTACGACGGCGATGCGCCCTGCCGGCAGCCGGCCCAGCGTGTGGAGCACGAACACCTTACCGAGTTCTCCGGTGAAGCGCTCATCCTGCAATGCCCTGGCGAGCAGACCTCCCAGGGCCTGATCGATTTTGGCCGCAACGCCCTCGAGCCTGGCGGGCGCGGCATACACGCCCAGGACCAGCACGTCGCACCGATGGGCAGTTGGGTCGGCGACGGTCACGCGGACGGCCACGGAGGTTCCTCCTCAGTCAAGGGGTGATGTGCGCCACGCTGCGCGTCAGGCTGGAACGGCTCTGTGCGACAGCGCGATCTCCTGTCCGGCGCCGGCGGCCACTGCCCGGCGGTAGAGCAGGTCCATCGTCACCACGTCTTCCATCGCGATGCCTTGAGACTCGAACAGCGTGATGTCTTCCGGCCGCCGCCGGCCGGACTCGCGTCCGGCTACGATGGCGCCCAGCTCGACGACCCGATCCCAGACCGGCTCTCCGGCCCGGGCCAGCGCCACGAGGTCGCCGCACTCGATCCGCGCCTGTTCCAGATCGTCCACGGCAATGAGATGGCTGCGGCGCACCGCATCGGCGTCGATCTCTTGCCGCGAGGCGGCGTTGGAGCCGATGGCGTTGATGTGGGTGCCCGGTCGCAGCCACGCACCGCACAGCACCGGCTCGCGGGCCGTGGTGGCGGTCACGACGATATCGGTGTCCTCCACCGCCTCTCGGGCGTCGGGCACGGCCACGACTTCTGCGCCCAGTTCGGCGGTCATCTCCTCGGCGAACGCTTCGCGCCGCTGCGCAGAGCGGCTGTAGACCTTCACGAGCGCGACCGGCCGGACCCGGGCGATGGCCGCAATCTGGCTGCGCGCCTGCCACCCGGCACCGATCAGGCCCACCGCGCCCGACTCGGGCCGGGCCAGGTACCGGGTCGCCACGCCGCTGGCTGCTCCGGTGCGCATCTGGCCGAGCCGGTCGGCTTCAATGATGGCGAGGACTTCGCCATCGTCCATCCGGTACAAGAGAGCCAGGAAGTGTGTGCCGCGCGGGGTCGTGGCATAAGCCTTGACCCCCATCATGCCCAGATCGGGCACGGCGGCGTGCATTACGTGCAGCGTGCCCGAAGAGGCCGACGCCCGGCTCCGGGGCCGGTTCACCGTCCGACCTTCGCCGAGCGCGCGAAACCCGGCCTCGACCGCTGCCAGTACGTCGTCCATCTTCAGCAAGTGCGCGACATCGGGCTCGCGCAACAGCAGCGCCATGGGTCTCCAGCCACCAGGTGTGTCGTTAATTTCGATCTTTGTTCCTCGTGGGAAAGAACGCCTCCTCCCCGCCGCCACCCGCCTTTCCATCAGGAACCGGAGGAAGGGCCCGCGCCGCCTGGAATCCTCGTCGGGGTGATGCTGGGTGATCGAACATCTGTTCGCGGAGGTCGACCGGAAGGGCGCTGATCTGGTTAGTCTCCGGCGCGATCTGCACCGCTATCCCGAGCTGGCGTTCGGCGAGACGCGAACCGCCGGAGTCGTCGCGGGGCGTCTGGCAGCCGCAGGACTGGAGGTCAGGACCGGCGTCGCCCGCACAGGGGTCGTGGGGGTGTTGCAGGGGGGCCGGCCGGGGAGGACGGTGCTGGTCCGGGCCGACATGGACGCCCTGCCCATTGCCGAAGTGAACGAGGTGCCATACCGGAGCCAGGCGCCAGGGGTGATGCACGCGTGTGGGCACGACGGACACACTGCCATCGCAGTGGTCCTGGCGGAACTGCTGGCCCAGATGCGATCCGACCTGCCCGGGAACGTAGTCTTCGCCTTTCAGCCCGCCGAGGAGATCGCCGCGGGCGCCAAGCCGATGATCGAACAGGGGGTGTTGAACGATCCCCGGGTGGACGCGGTGCTCGGCCTGCACCTGTGGAACGACCTGCCGGTCGGCACTGTGGCTGCGCGCGCAGGCCCGGCGTTTGCCTCCATGGACGAGGTGCTCCTCGTGGTGGAGGGCACAGGCGGGCATGGCGCGATCCCGCACCAGGCCGCCGATCCCATCGTCAGCGCCGCCCACGTGATCACCGCGCTGCAGACCGTGGTGAGCCGTGAGGTGGCGCCACTGGACTCGGCGGTGGTGACGATCGGTACCATACAGGCCGGCACCGCGTTCAACGTCATTCCCGATCGGGTCGAGATGCGCGGAACGGTCCGCGCGTTCACGGCCGCGGTCCGCCAGCGGGCGCTGCGCCGGATCGAGGAGATCGCCAGCGGAACCGCGGGGGCGCTGCGCACGCGGGCCACCATGACCGTCCGCTTCGGCTGCCCGCCGGTCACAAACGACGCCGCGGTGACCGATGTGGTCCGCCGGGTGGCGGCCGGGGTGGTGGGTGCCGACCGGGTGGGCGAGATGGCGCCCACGACCGGAAGCGACGATATGGCCTATTTCCTGGAGCGCGCCCCTGGATGCTACTTCGTCGTGGGCTCGAGCAACCGCGCCCGGGGGCTCGACGGCCCGCATCACAGTGGGCGGTTCGACTTCGACGAGGAGGCGCTGCTGATTGCGGCCAAGATTCTGGGCGGTGCCACGCTCAGGTTGCTGCAGGGGACCGGAGAGATCGGCAGGTAATCCGGCACGCCGTGCCGTCATCCGGGCAGAGCTGATCGCTCAGGCGGGCTCTGGGCCGGGCAGCACAGCGTCCACGAAGGCGGCCAGGGCCCGTGGGGCCGGCCACCCGGCCGCAAGAAATGCTGACCAGGTGGCGCGGATCGCGCCGATGGCAGCCGCATCCGGCCCGACCGTCACCGGCGGCTCCGTCCACGGCAGGGCATCGACCTTCAGGGCGGCTTCGTCACAGTAGTCCATCACCGCGCCCAGATACTCCGCCAGACCCCGGCCGTCGAGCTCCTCCACCGAGGGTGGGTCCCCCCAGCGGTCGGCGTAGACTGCCCCAAGCAGCGCCGCCAGGCCGCCGAGCGCGCCCAGCGCGCGCGCACGCTCCCACCTCGCCTGGATGTCCACGGCGGCCGCGCCCGCAACCGCCGCGCTCAGCGCCGAGGCCTCGCGCGCTGCGGCCGCCACGAGCCGGCCGATCACCGCCCGCAGCACGACCTGGGGCGCCGGCCGGGCGTTGGCCCGGGTGATGATGGCAATGGCGGCCTCAATGGCCGATCGGCGATGTTGCGGTTTGCAAATGCGGGGCAGCGCCGCCTGCACTGCCAGGGCGCGGACGATCACGGGCAGGGCGGCGGCCCGGTCGTAACGGGCCGGGTCGGCGACGATGCGTGCGGCGACGGCGCGCTGGGTCCCCGCGGCCAGGGTCTGGGAGGCTTCGAGAACGATCCGAAGCGGCAGGAACACCAGGGCGACCCACACGAGCAACACGAATACCCAGCGGTCCAAGCCGTAGCCCAGGCCCGCCAACGCCACCAGCGACGCCAGAAAACCGAGCGCGCACAGGCCGAGGAGCCAGCGCGATGCGCTGCGTCGAGCGCTGGCCTCTGCCAGGGCGCTGAAGGCGACGCGCAGATCGATCGTTCGAACCCTCCCGGGCGCCGGATGAGAACATGCCCACCACTCCGGCTCCATGGTACGTGTCCGGCGACGTGGGAAGAGTTCCACCTTCAGCCGGCGTTTCCCCCGGAGCCCCAGACCCCCCGCTGCGGAACAATCGCATGCGGATTCCCGTTACCCGGGCAGATCTCCCCAGGAGGAATGGCGCATGCGCGCGGCCAGCCTGGCGTGCACGCTGATCATGGTCCAGGTCTCGACGCTGCTTCCGGTGGGAACCTTCCGCGCGGGCCCCGGCGACAGCCGAGTGGAGTTTGTCATGCGCGATAACCGCGGGGGGTTTGTGGGCTGGACGGAGGACGTGGCCGTGGCTGTGACGGTCTGGCAGGCGGACGCTGAGACCGGCTCCGCCGCTGTCGAGGCCTGGGTGGACGCCCGCACGCTGGAAACCGGGAGCAGCCTCCGCAACGCGCAGATGCGGCGCGATTTCCTCCAGACCGATCGGTATCCCTTTGTGTCCTTCAAGGGCGTGGCGATCAGCCGCGATCGGCTCACCGGTATTACCTTCCGGGCCGTCCTGCGCGGATCGCTCACCATACGCGCCATCACCCGTGATCTGGAGATGCCGCTGGTGATCACCGCGCTGGCCGACGAGTACCGGGCCACGGGAGAGGTGACGATCCGCCTGGCCGACTACGGCATGCGCATCCCGCGGTTTCTCTTCTTCGTCGCCGAGGACGTGGTGGTGGTGCGGGTGCGAATACGGCTCGTGCGCTCTTCGTAGAGCGATCCGCATCGAGGCACCAGGACGGCGCGCAGGCCCGTCGAATATTGCGCACGTTATGGACCGTGCCCTGGCGTATGCGCGCGAGCATCGCGCGCGCTTTGTCTCTGAGTTGCTCGACCTCCTGCGCATTCCCAGCGTGAGCACCGCGCCAGACCGGGCGCCGGACGTGGCGCGCGCGGCGCGGTGGCTCGCCGCGCACCTGGAGGCGCTGGGTCTGCAGGCCCACGTGGAAGCCACCGACCGCCACCCGGTCGTGCGCGCCCAGTGGCTGGGAGCGCCGGGTCGTCCCACCATTCTGTGCTACGGCCATTTCGACGTGCAGCCGCCCGACCCCCAAGACCAGTGGATGTATCCGCCGTTCGAGCCCACCATCGTTGACGAGACCCTCTACGCGCGCGGTGCCTCGGACGACAAGGGGCAGTTGTTCATACACGTCAAGGCCGTGGAGGCGATCCTGCGCACCGCAGGCGCGTTGCCGGTCAACGTGAAGTTCCTGCTCGAGGGTGAGGAGGAGATCGGCAGCCCGTCCATGGCCACGTATGTGCCCCGCCATCGGCGCCAGCTCGCGGCCGATGCGGCGCTGATCTCCGATGGCGCCCTCTTCGCCGCAGACCTGCCCACCATTGTGACGGGGCTGCGCGGCCTGCTCTATGCGGAGATCGAGGTCGTCGGCGCGCGCCGCGACCTGCATTCGGGCCAGTACGGCGGTGCGGCGCCCAACGCGCTTGGGGCGTTGGCGCAGATCCTCGCCGCTCTGAAGGACAGGAAGGGGCGGGTTCGCATCCCTGGCTTCTACACGCGCGTTCGGCCTCCCGATCCTGCGGAGCAAGACGCGTGGGCGCGGCTCCCGTTCGACGAGGCAGGGTTTCTCCGAGAGATCGGGACGCCGGTGGCGCCGGGGGAGGACGGGTACCCGATCCTGCACCGCCTCTGGGCGCGGCCCACCCTCGACGTCCACGGCGTTGCCGGCGGCTTCGTGGGCGAGGGGCTCAAGACCGTGATCCCATCCCGTGCGGCTGCCAAGGTAAGCATGCGGTTGGTCCCCGACCAACGGCCCGAACGGATCTTCAGGCAGCTCGTGCGGTTCGTCGGCAGGGTGACGCCCCCGGGGGTTGCGGTGGAGGTGCGGTACGTGGCCTCCACGCCGCCGGTCCTGACACCCACAGAGGCGCCTGCGGTTCGAGCCGCGGCGGCGGCGCTTGAGGCGACCTATGGCAGGCCGCCGGTGTTCACGCGGGCCGGCGGAAGCGTACCCGTCGTGTCCCAGTTCTCCGACGTGCTGCGCATCCCCACGGTCCTCGCGGGGTTCGGCCTGCCAGACGACAACCTGCACGCGCCTAATGAGAAGTTCGCCCTCGCCAACTTCCATCGGGGCATCGAGGCCACCATTCGCTTCTTTCACCTGGTGGGAGGTTAGAGGGCGCCGGCGTGCTGGACGCGGCACGGCACTGGCTCCTCGAGTTGTCCCCCTTTCAGCAGGCTGCGGGTCTCACCGTGCTGACCGCCATCCCCTGGATCGAACTGCGTGGCTCCATCCCGCTGGCGATTGCCCTGGGGTGGCACCCTCTCGCCGCCAGCGGCGTGTGCGTGCTCGCCAACTGCCTGATCATCGCCCCGTCGTACGTCTTCCTCGAAGTGTTCTATCGCCGGTGGTTGTCTCGGTATCCGCTCTTCCGGAGGATGGTGGGGGCCGTCCGGGATCGGGGCGCGGCCATCGTCGAGCGCTACCAGCTCCTGGGGTTGGCGCTGTTCGTCGCGATTCCCCTCCCCGGCACCGGCGCGTACTCCGGCATCACGCTGGCCTGGCTGCTTGGCCTGCGGCGGTGGCCCGCAATGGGCGCCGTGGCGCTGGGCGTGCTCGGAGCCGGCGCAGTGGTGACGCTGGTGGCGTCTGGGGCTGCGGCCGCGCTGCGTCGGTGGATCTGAACTATCCGGGCCAGGATGCATTGACACCCGCGGTGTCGAATTCTAGTATCTGAACTCGTGCGGGCGCCGCACCATACGGTGTCGGGGGAGGTGGGAGATGGAGCCGGTTGGGCATCACTACATTGCCGAAGGATCGGGGTGCAACCCCGAGACCATCGGCAAGGTGGAGACCGTCGAGCAGATTCTGGTTCGCGCCGCCGAGGTCGCGGGCGTCACGGTCTGGTCAATCTCCTTCCACCGCTTTTCTCCCAACGGCGTGTCCGGGGTGGTGGTGATCTCCGAGTCCCATCTGTCAGTCCACACCTGGCCTGAGTACGGCTACGTGGCCCTGGACATCTTCACGTGCGGGAACACCGCGAAGCCCGAGGCCGCGGTGGAGTATGCGTTGAAGGAGTTCGGGGCCTCATCGATGCACATCACAGAGATCACGCGCGGCCTTGAAGAGGGCGACCGGCAGTTCTTTCATAGCATCGTGACATGGGAGGAGTCGTTGCCTGCCAGAGACGGACAGCGGCGCCTCAAACCCCTGAAACGGCCGCGGGCCGTCGCCCGGCGGCCGGCCCGCGCGCGCTGACCTTGCTGGCGGTGGGAGCGTAGGTCTGAGCCCCCGCCGCCCGTTCTTGCGCCGCGCGAGGTGTTCATCCTGAGCGAAGGGCGGTAGCTGCGGCGTGTCCCTGATCGCCGTTATTGTCCCCATCATGATCATGATGGGCGCCGGCTACCTGCTGGCTCGCTACACCAGCGTGGAGACATCTTCACTGTCCCGGGTGACCATCTACCTCCTGTCGCCGAGCCTGGTGTTCACCGCCATGGTCAAGACCGACCTGGCGGCGACCGGCGGGTATCGCCTGGTGGCGCTGCTGGTGACCCATTACGTCTTGCTGCTGACCCTCGCCTACGCCACCGGCCGTCTGTTGCGGTTGCCGGCGATCGAGCGGAACGGGTTCACACTGGCTGGTGTGCTCTACAACGCGGGCAACTACGGCCTGCCGGTGGCGCTGTTCGCCTTCGGCCAGGAGGGCTTCAGGCTGGCGGCCGTCATCTACGTGCTCGGAGCCGTCGTCACCAATTCGGTGGGCGTCTACGTGGCCTCGGCAGGGCGCAACCCGGTCCGTCAGGCGGTGGGCGATGTGTTCCGGCTTCCGCTCATCTACGCCGCGGCCCTGGGGCTGGCCGTCGAGTGGAGCGGCTGGACCGTCCCCCAGGCCATCTGGCGGCCGTTGGACCTCATGGGGCAAGGGGCGGTCCCCATGCTGTTGATCGCGCTCGGGGTACAGCTGGGCCAGACGCGGCCTCAGGTGATGAACCGAGCCCTGGGTGCGCTGGCGCTGGTCCGACTGGTCGCCTCGCCGCTCTTGGTGGCGGTGCTGGTGCCCTGGTTCGGCGTGACCGGGACGGCCGCGCGCGTGGCCGTGGTGTCCACCGCGATGCCGACGGCGATCAACGCTTTCCTGCTGGCCGCCCAGTTCGAGACAGCGCCGGCGCTCGTCGCCAGCGCCGTCTTCACCACCACCGTGGCCAGTTTCGCCACGGTCTCCGCGGTCCTGGCGCTGGTGCGATGAGCGGCGCTCCGCGGACGCACGGCGCGGCGGCCTCACGGGCCGCTTCCGGCGACGTCGTGGTACGCGCACACACGCCGGTCTGGCTGCGCATGACGATCATGTCCCTGTCGCACTTCACCAACGACCTCTACGCCGCGTTCCTGGCGCCGCTGTTGCCGCTGGTCGTGGCCAAGTTCAACCTCTCGCTGGCGCTCGCCGGGCTGCTCGGCACCATGTTCAACATGTCGGCCGCGTTCGCCCAGCCGGTCTTCGGCGTCGTTGCAGACCGGATGTCCCGGCCCATCTTCACCGTGGTCGGCCCGTTGCTGACGGCAGCGACCATGGGCCTGTTGGGCGTTGTGCCCTCCTACGGGATGATGCTGGCGGCGCTGTTCGTGGCGGGTGTTGGCACCGCGTCGTTCCATCCTCAGTCGTTTGCGCTGGCCGGTACCGTCAGCGCCGAACAGCGGGGCACGGGGCTGTCGGTGTTCATCGCCGGGGGGGAACTGGGGTACGCGCTCGGGCCGCTCTTCGTGGCGGTGATCGTCACCGCCCTGGGCCTTGTGGGAACCTTGGTCGCCGTGGCTCCGGGGCTGGCCGCCTGCGCCGTGATCTGGTGGTATGTACGATCCTGGCGAGTCGTCCGGCGGCCGCCAGAGGAAGGCTGGCGCAGCGACGTGCGCCGGCACGGCCGGGCGTTCGTGCTCATCTGGTTCATCGTGGTGCTGCGCAGTATCATCGCCCTGGCGCACATCCTGTTCCTGCCGTTGCTCCTGCGCCAGCAGGGCCAGTCGCTCGTCCTGGGCGGTACCGCGGTCTTTCTCTTCGGCGGCATTGGCGCGCTGGGTGGCTTGGTGGGCGGGATGCTCTCCGACCGCATGGGCCGCCGCGCCATGATGGCACTCTCCCTGCTGGCATCGGCTCCGCTGCTGTTGCTCTTCGGACTGACACGGGGGCCCTGGGCGCTGGTTCCGCTGGCGCTGGGAGGGTTCGCGCTCTATCTGGGCGCGCCGGTGAACATCGTAATGGCGCAGGAAATGTTACCGCGCCGTGCGAGCCTGGCCAGCAGCCTCGTCACCGGCATGGCCTGGGGCACCGCCGGACTGTCGCTCACACTCATCGGGGCCGTCGCCGACCGCGTCGGTCTTGCGGCCACGCTGATGGCGACCGTGGCCCTGGTGCTCCCTGCCCTGGTGGCCGTCTGGGTTCTGCCCGAGTATCCCGGCCGGTAGCGTGAGCCGCTAAGCGCCGCTCACCGGGGTCACCACGCACGTGGTGGTGCGGGTGACCCCCGGCGTCTCCTGGAAGCGGGAGACGATCAGGCGCCCCAGCGTGTCCATGCTCTCGGTCTCGACGTAGGCGATGATGTCGGTCGGCCCGGTGACCGCGTGCGCCATCTTGACCCCCGGGGTTCGCTGGATCTGCGTCAGGGCCTCCGAGAGCTTGCCAGGGAGGATTCGGATCAGCACGTACGCCTGGACCACGTTGGCTCCCTCCGTCTCACGACCCGTCTACAGGGACCACAGGATGCTGACGAGCAGGTCGCGCACCAGGTACAGGAGCAGGATCGCGACCAGGGGCGACAGGTCGAGCCCGCCGACGGGCGGCATCAGCCGGCGGATGGGCTCGAGGATCGGCGATGTGAGCTGGTGCACCACGCGCACGACCGGGTGATCGCCCGCCAGCCCGGGCACCCACGAGAGCACGATGCGGATCAGGATGAGGACGTTCAGCACCTGGTAGGCCAGGTTGACCAGCTGCACGGCGTCCGCCATGTCGGGTCCCCGGACGATCCCGCGTCGTGTTGGAGCGTCCCCGCTCCAGGAGGGATTTCTGCAGGGAGAGCCCGGGGCCCTGTGTGCCAGGAAAGGCACGCGGCCCCGGGATCCTTCCCGGGGCCGCGCCTGCGAGCTGGGATCGCTAGACGGCCGTGACGTTGGCGGCCTGAGGTCCCTTGCGCCCCTCGACGATCTCGAACTGGACCTTCTGCCCTTCCTGCAGGCTCCGGAACCCGTCTCCCACGATGGCGGAGTAGTGCACGAAGACTTCCTTGCCGCCGTCCACGGAGATGAAGCCGTACCCCTTCTCCGCGCTGAACCACTTCACTGTGCCTGTCTGCATGACCTTGCACGTCCTTCCTGACTTGATGTACAGATCGCGCCGAAGCGTCTCACTGTCCGCCCGACGATAGCAGGTGCGGCGGGGGGTGTCAATCGCGGCCGTGTCGAACCCCGAGGAGAGCATGTGAGGGCGCTTGGGCCATGACCGAGAGAACGTACCGGCGCGATAGCTACCGGCGCCAGTGCACCACGGTGGTGACGGCGAGGAGGGCGATGGCGGGCCGCGGCCCGGCCATCGCCCTGGAGGAGACGCTGTTCTACCCCGCCGGCGGCGGTCAGCCCGCAGACCGCGGCTATGTGGACGGCCTGGCGGTGATAGACGTGGTGGAAGAAGACGGGCAGATCTGGCACGTGCTTGAGACGTCCGCCGGTGTGGACGGAGGCGTGGCTGCGGTGCCCGCTTTGGGTGCACGGGTGGTGGCCACCATCGACTGGGACCGGCGCTTCGACCACATGCAGCAGCATACCGGGCAGCACATCCTCTCCCAGGCCTTTCTGCAGGTCCTGGACGCCCCGACCGTGTCGGTGCACATGGCGCGCACGTGCACCGTGGATCTGGCGATCGCGTCGCTCGATGACGAAGCGATCGCGCGGGTCGAGCGCCTGGCCAACCGCATCGTGATGGACAACCGACCGGTGCACATCCGCGAGGTGGATGCCACCGAGGCTGCCAGAGCGGGGCTGCGGCGGCCGCCCAGGCAGACGGGACTCATCCGGGTAGTGGAGGTGGAGGGCTTCGACCGCTCGGCGTGCGGCGGTACCCACGTGCGTGCCACCGCGGAGGTCGGACCGGTGCTGATTCGTCGTTGGGAGCGCTACAAGGGCGGGGTGCGCGTCCAGTTCCTCTGCGGGTGGCGGGCCATCGGCGACTACGACTACCTGCGCAGGTTCGCGCGGGAGGTGGCCGCCCGGTTGACCGCGGGTGAGGCCGATGCCGTCGAGGCAGTGAGGCGCCTCCAGGATCGCGTGCGCGATCTGGAGCGCGACCTCCAGGCAGCCCGCGACGCCCTCCTGGAGCACGAGGCCGCGCGTCTGGTGGAGGCGGCCGGCGGCCCGCCGGGGCCCGATGCGCCCCGTATCATTGCCGCTGCCCTCGCCGGCCGGTCCATCGCGGAAGTCCGCGCGCTGGCCCGCCTTATCACCTCGCAGCCGCACCGTGTGGCGGTGCTCGTCTCAGCCCAGGACGGGCGAATGTTCGTCGCACGGAGCGCCGACGTGGACTTGGACGCGGCTGCGGTTGTGCGGGTTGTGGTCGGCGCCTTTGGAGGGCGCGGCGGTGGCCGGGCCGAGGCCGCCGAAGGCGCCGCGCCGGCCGCGCCCTCGGCCGACGCGCTGGTGGAGGCCGCACGTGCAGCCGCCGCGGAGCGCTGCCGCTTGGCCGGGGGGTGATCGGGTGGAAGAGGGACGCGTCGACCAACACCGGCTGACCGATCTGCTCCGACGCTTGGTCGCGGTCGATTCGGTGAATCCCTCGCTGGTGCCGCACGCGCGAGGCGAGGGCGAGATCGCGGCGCTGGTGGCGCGCGAGTGCCGCCAGGCAGGGCTGGAGGTCCACATCGACGAGGTGGCCGCCGGCCGCCCCAATGTGATCGCCCGGGTACGCGGCCGCGATCCTGGCCGGCGGCTCCTCCTCAATGGCCACACGGACACGGTCGGGGTCGAAGGGATGCGGGAGCCCTTTGCCGGTGTGGTGCTGGGCCGGCAGCTCTTCGGCCGCGGCGCCTATGACATGAAGGCGAGCCTGGCCGCCATGGTCGAGGCGGGCCGCGTGCTCGCCCGCGGCGGTCTCGCGGCCGGCGAGCTGGTCCTGGCCTTTGTGGTGGACGAGGAGTACGCCAGCATAGGCACCGCCGATCTGATCCGCCGCTACCCGGCCGGTGCCCTCGCCGACGCGGCCATCGTGACCGAACCCACCGCTCTCGAGGTCTGCGTCGCTCACAAGGGGTTCGTCTGGGCCCGCATCGAGATCAGGGGCCGCGCCGCGCACGGCAGCCAGTACCGCCAGGGCGACGACGCCATCGCGCGCATGGGGCACGTGCTGGTGGCGCTCGACCGGCTGGAGCGCGAGGTGCTCCCGCAGCGCAGGCACCCACTGCTGGAGCGTCCCTCGGTGCATGCGTCCACAATCCGCGGCGGGCTGGGCCCCAGCACGTACCCTGACCGATGCATCCTGGAGCTTGAGCGTCGCACGCTGCCCGGTGAGACCGACGAGATAGTGATGGCCGAGTTGCAGCGCCTGGTAGAAGAAGCGGCGCGCTCATCGCCTGGACTCGATGGCCGCGTGGAGATTCTGCTGAGCCGACCGCCATTTGAGATCCCCCACGACGCCCCCATCGTTCGCGTGCTGGCCGAGGGCGTCCGCCAGGTGCGCGGCCAGCCGCCGAGGCTGGTCGGCGAGTTCCCCTGGTTCGACGCCGCGCTGCTGGGCGAGGCCGGCATCCCCACTGTCATGTTCGGACCGGCCGGGGCAGGCGCCCATGCGGAGCAGGAGTGGGTGGACCTGCTGTCGGTGACGACGTGCGCCGAGGTCCTGGTCGAGGCCGCCCGGCGCTTCTGCGCAGGTGAGCCGTGAGGATCGTGACGCTGCTCACCGACTTCGGCCAGGCTTCGCCGTATCCCGCAGAGATGCGCGCGGTGCTGTGCGCTGGCTGTCGTGCCCGGGTGATGGATATCACCCACGAGATTCCGGCCCATGACATCGCCAGCGGCGCCTATGTGCTCGCCGCCGCGGCCCCGGCGTTTCCGGCTGGGACGGTGCACGTGGCGGTGGTGGATCCGGGCGTGGGCACGGCGCGGTTGCCGCTGGTCGTGGCATCTGGGGGGCACCTGTTCGTGGGTCCGGACAACGGCTTGCTGATGCCCGCGGCGCGCGCGCTGGGGCATCCCCGGGCACATGTCATCGATGAAGAACGCTTCGGCCGGCCGCCGCGGTCAGCCACGTTTCACGGTCGCGATCTATTCGCGCCCGCGGCCGCCGCGCTGGCCAGCGGGCTGCCCGTCGAGCAGATGGGCGCACCGGTGGCGGCGCTGGTGGACCTCCCCGAAGTCCAGCCCGCGCGCGCGCCTGGCGTGCTGACCGGTCAGGTGGTCTACCGCGATGCCTTTGGTAATCTGGTCACCAACATCCCGGGCGACTGGCTGCGGACATGCCCCGAGTCCTGTGTCCTGGACCATCCCCGTGGCCGGGTCCGCGTCCGGCGCGTCCGCACGTACGGGGAAGGCGACGCCAACGAGCCCCTGGTGCTGGTGGGGAGCAACGGGACCATCGAAATCGCCATCCGCGCCGGCCGCGCGGCCGAGGCGCTGGGCGTGGAGGCCGGCGCCCCGATCGCTCTGCGTGCGGGTGACGGGTGAGTGGACACGGGGAGGGTAGGGCCCCGGAGCGTCCCCGATTGTGGCATAATACCCGCGAGCGCGTGTCATGAACGAGGTCAACGTGGTCCTGGCTTTCGCCGCCGGGGTCCTGGGGTTCCTGAGTCCGTGCGTGGTGCCCCTGATTCCCGGATACCTGTCGTTTGTCTCCGGCCTCCAGCTCGCGGAGATGTCGGTGGCGCAGCGTCGTCAGCATCTCGCCCGGGTGCTGGCGGCCACGGCGCTCTTCGTGCTGGGGTTCTCGACGATCTTCACCGCATTGGGCGCATCCGCCTCGGCCCTGGGCGGTCTCGTCCTCGACAACCGCCTCCTGTTGACTCGCATCGGCGGCGTGATCGTGATCGCCCTGGGACTGGCTGTGCTGGGTATTTTCAAGGTACCCGGGCTCTACCGCGAGCGCCGGCTCCTGGTCCGTCGGAACCCACTGGGGCTGGTCGGTGCTGTCCCGGTGGGGATGGCATTCGGCTTTGCCTGGACGCCGTGCGTGGGTCCCGTGCTCACGGCGGTGCTCACCCTTGCCGCGGCGTCGCAGACGATCAGGTCGGGGGCGCTGCTGCTGTTCGCCTACTCGCTGGGGTTGGGACTGCCGTTTCTGGTCACGGCCGTCCTGATGACCGCCGCCTTCGATACCGTGGGATGGTTGCGGCGCCACGCCCGTTCGGTCACCGCGGTCAGCGGCGTGTTCCTCCTGGTGATGGGGATCGCCATGGTCACCGATCTGCTCTTCAGCCTCAACGCCTGGATTCTTCGGTTCGTGCCATTTCGACCGGTGATCTGAGGTGACGGCGCAGCTTCTGCGTGGGGAGTCGGGCTGATGAGGCGGTGTACCTTCGCCCCGCCGTCGCGCCAGTGGATGCTGATCGCGCTGGCGCTGCTGGCGGTCGCCCTGGTGCCGCTTGCGGCAGCGCCTCCCGCCCGGGCCGCGGACGCAGGCCTCGTCCTGGAAGGGCTGGGTGTCCTGCGCGAGCGCTATGTGGACCCCGTGGATCCGGTGGCGCTGATCAATGGGGCCATCAGCGGGTTGCGGGCAACCCTCTCGGCTGCCGGCGTCCAGGCCGAACTGCCCGACGTCGCTGCCGGCACCCCGGCCGCCGCGGCGGAGTCCGCCTTTCGCGCGCGCTTCTCGGCGGCGCTGGCCGCGGCCGGTGGCCGCGTACAGACCACGACGCTAGCCTACAATGCGCTGCGCAGCATGACCGCCCTGCTCAACGACTCGCACACGGCGTTCATCACACCGGAGCAGAACCACGAACGCCAGCTCCGCCAGCGACGACAGGCGGCGTTCTCGGGCGTCGGCGTGGTCCTGATGCCGCGCGAGGGCCGCTTCTACATCCGCGACGTGATCCCGGGCACGCCCGCCGAGGTGGCCGGCGTCCAGGCGCTGGATCGCATCGTCCGCATTGACAACACGCCGACGGCAGGCCTGCAGACCGAGCAGGTGGCCGGGTTGATCCGCGGCCCGGCGGGCACCATCGTCTCGCTGGTCCTGGACCGGCCTGGGCGCGCCGACGCTGTGACGCTGTCGGTCACCCGCGCACCGATCCAGATTCCTGCCATCTTCCAGGCCCGGGTGCTGGAGGGCGGCGTCGGGTACCTGCAGTTGTACCAGTTCGTCAACCGCACGGGAGCGGACTTCCGCCAGGCGCTGGAGCGCATGACGCATGGGGGCATGCGGGCGTTGGTGCTCGACGTCCGCGGGAACAGCGGGGGCTTTCTGCACGAACTGACTGCCGTGCTCAACGCCCTCTTACCGCCGGGCCGGCCCGTCTATCAGGAGACCACCCGGGGTGGACGGACGCGCACCGTGAGGACGGCGGGGACGCCCGTTCTGCCGTGGCATGTCCCCATGGTGGTGCTTGCCGATGAGGGCACGGCGTCGGCCGCCGAATTGCTCGCTGCTGCGCTCTGGGAGCACGGCCGCGCGACGTTGGTGGGCGCCAGGACCGCCGGCGCGGTGGAAGCCAGCGTGCTGGTCGACCTCTCGGACGGCTCGGCGCTCAGCGTCACGATCCTGCGGCTGACCACGGGTGGGGGCCGGCGCCTGGAAGGAGTCGGGATCGCCCCAGAGGTACCAGTCGCCATGGCGGTGGCGGAGCTGGATCAGGGGCGTGACCCGCAGTTGCTGCGAGGGCTCCAGCTGGCGCGCCAGCGGATCAGCACCACGCGCGGCAGAGGACTCACCGCCAACAGCCGGTGATCCGCGCAGAAGGCCTGGGCTGACTCGATGCTGCCCGCGGAGCGACTTCGTGACAAGTTGATTGTCGCCAACGGCAAGGGCGTGCAGGTCTATCGCGACCTGGTCGGTGCCTACCGCTTCGAGCGGTTCGAACTCTACCTCGACAGCGTCCACCCAGATCCGGCGTCGCCCTCATGCCGCGCGCGGGTGCGCATCGACCAGGCGGAGGCGCAGGTCCCCAGGTGGCTGTGGGAGGTACCCGCCCTGCGGCCGGCTGCTGAG
>JAVKIJ010000054.1:0-21448 GCA_031459535.1 Candidatus Fervidifonticultor quintus
CTGCTGGCTCTTCGTGAGGCCGTCAAAGTGATCTTCGAGCCGACGCTGAAAGCGCTCGAGGGTTTCCACGGGGAAACTCCTCCGTGAAAGATTATCATACAAGATCAGAAAATCTGCAATCATTCCTTCAACTGCTCGGCCGTGCTCGGGCCACCGTGTAGATCTCGGTGGTCGCCGTAACATTAAAAAAGAGGTCCACATCACCGGCGCAAGGGATGCAGACGTTCGGATGGAAGTCTGGCCGGGGGGACAGGAGGCGAGTGGTGGTGTTGGGGGCCTCGGGTCTTGCGCGAAGTGCGGTGGTGATCCTGGTCGCGGCCGCGTGCGCCCTCGGCGCGCAGGCGCCGTCGGCGTCGGCGAACGGCCTGACGCTGACGGTCCTCTACGACAACAACCCGTTCGACCCGCGGTTGACGACGGCCGATGGGTTCTCCGTCTTGATCGAGGGACTCCAGCGCAGGATCCTCTTTGATACAGGAGGCAGTGGCGCGATCCTGCTGAGGAATATGGGGCTGTTGAGCATTGATCCCCGGCAGATTGATATCGTCGTGCTTTCCCACATTCACAACGACCATGTCGGGGGGCTGGCCGGGCTCCTGGGCCAGGCGGGTTCCGTCAGGGTATACGTGCTCTCATCGTTTCCGCTGGAGTTCAAGCAGCGGGTGCGCCAGGCTGGCGCGGATGTCGTGGAGGTCTCGGGACCGACCGAGATCACAGACGGCGCTCACTCCACCGGGGAACTCGGAGTCGCCATCAAAGAGCAGGCCCTCGTCCTCAAGACCGCCGCGGGGCTGGTCGTCATCACCGGTTGTGCCCATCCGGGCGTGGTGAACATGGTCGCCAGGGCGCAAGCGGCGCTGGGCGGCGAGGTCCGTTTGGTGATGGGAGGTTTCCACCAGCGCGGGATGAAGGCGGACGTCATCCTCGAGGTCATCGCGAGGCTCAAGGCCCAGGGGGTCAGGCAGGTGGGACCGGGCCACTGTTCAGGCGACCTCAGCCGCCGACTGTTTCGCGAGGCCTACGGGGAGGATTTTATCGAGATCGGTGTCGGGAGGGTGCTGCGGCTCGCCGACGGATAACCGACGATGCGATTGGTCATCCTGGCGGTCTCGGACGCCTCGGGCGAGACGGCAGAGCGCGTCGTGCAGTCTGCGCTCGTCCAGTTCCACCAAGCCCCTGCGACCGTGATCCGCCGGGGCGGGGTGCGCACGTCCCGGGCGCTGCGGGCGGTCGTGCGAGAAGCCGCCGGCAGGGATGCCATCATCGTGCACACCCTGGTCTCAGACGGGCTGCGCCGATTGATGCTGGCCGAGTGCCGCGCCCGCGGGGTGGACGCCCTGGACTTGATGGGGCCGGTGCTGGACCGCCTCGCCACGCACCTGAAGGTCAAGCCCCGGGAAAAGCCGGGCCTGTTCCGGCAACTGGTGGAAGCCCGCTCGCGGGAGATCGAGGCGGTGGACTTCGCCTTTCGCCACGACGACGGCCAGAACGCAGACGGCCTGCGGCGCGCAGAGGTCGTTCTGGTGGGTGTGTCGCGGACGATGAAGACGCCCACGGCTCTCTATCTCGCCTACCGGGGTTGGTTCGCCGCCAACGTGCCTCTGGTCCCAGGGGTCCCGCCATCGCCGGAGCTACTGGCCCTACCAGCCAGGCGGGTCATCGCGCTCACCATCAGTCCCGCCCGGCTGCGCGAGTTGCGGCTGGCCCGCGCGAATCACCTGGGCGTGTCCGCGGAGGCGTATACTTCCCTTGCCAGGATCCGGGAGGAGCTCCGCTACGCCCAGAACCTGGCTGCGCGCCATCACTGGCGGCAGGTCGACGTCACCAGCAAGTCGGTAGAAGAGGTGGCGCGAGAGGTGGCCCTGCTGCTTCCGGCAGAGAGGGTGACCGTGCAGGCGGGGAGCCGGTAGGGGGTCCCGGCGGCGCGCCTACCGAGAGCGCGGCAACGAAGCGGGGCGGGCGAGGGAGAGCGTCAGCAGGCTTCCGGGTAGCGGCAGGAGGCTCACCGCGGTCAGGACGGGGAGGATTCCGAACGACTGCGCCAGCGCGCTGACCGGCCCCACCACCAGACCGCCGATGCCCATGCTCACGCCCAGCATCATGCCTGCCGCGAGGCTTGTGTGCGTGGGCAGCAGGCTCTGGGCCTCCACCGTCACCAGCGACGACGAACCCAGCAGTGCGCCGCCGCCCAGGGCCAGGAACACCATCGTCGCTGGCCCGGTGGACGCGATCGCGGCGAGGAACAGGGGCGTGGCGATCGCGAACGAGACGAACAGCACCTGCCGGCGGCCGTAGCGGTCGGAGAGATAGCCTCCGACCATGCCCCCCAGGGCTCCCGAGAAGAGCATCACTGAAATGGCCGCCGCGCCCTCCGTGGCAGGGGCACCCCGTGCCCGGTACAGAAACGGCAGCAGGGCCAGCATGCAGTGCAGCAGCGTGGCCCGCGACATGATCAGGCCCATCAGGCGCACCAGGCCCCCGAGGTTGCGGCGCAGCACGTCGTTCAGCCCGGCCGGCGCGGCCGCGCGCTGCGCCAGCCGCCAGTGCCACGGGACGACCCAGACCAACGCCAGCGACACGAGCAGCGCGGGGACCACCGTGAGGGCCACCCACGGCAGCCCGGCCCGGACGGCCACGAACGCGGCGACCATGGGGCCGATGGCCTGTCCGGCCTGTCCGGCCATGATGTAGATCGCCATGCGCGTCCCCTTGCGGTCACCGGACAGCAGGTGGACGAATCCCGCGGACTGGGGGTGGAAGGCGGCGGACCCGAATCCGTGCAGTGCCGTGACCAGCACGAGCCAGAAGTACGATGGGGCCACACCCAGCAGGGCGGACCCCAGGGCCGCGCACGCGAGCCCGACGGCCGCCACGGCGCGCAGGCGCGTGCTGTCGGCCACATAGCCAAACACAGGTTGGAGCAGGGACCCGGTGATGGTGGAGATCGAGATGAGCAGACCCGCCTTGCCCAGCGACAGACGGTGGGCGTCCGCCAGCAGCGGCAGCAATGCCGGCAGGTAGTTGTTGTACAGGTCGTTAGTGAAGTGCGCGGCCATCAACCACGCCAGCGCGCCAGCAGCCGGTGCCGCAAGCGCGGGCGCCGTCGGGGCCCATGCCGCCTCCAGAGGCGCCGCTGGCGCGCCGAGGTCCGTCACGACAGGCGCCCGCAGTCCCTGGTCCTCGTGCCGGCTCGTGGTCGTCATCTGGACGGTCGTCTACTTCTTGAGCTTCGAGATCTTCGACCCCTCCAGCGTCAGGTTGTACATGAGACCCTTCTGGCCGATCACGAACCCCACGATGGGTTGATTGATCTTCGTGGTGTCAATGGACGTGCCAGCGCCCAGGTCGATGAGCACCACCGACCCGTCGACGCCCACCTGCCAGCCCTGACTCGCCTGGAACTTCCGGAGGGCCTCGTCCTGCAGAAACACGATGACGATGTCCTTCTTCTGAGCCCCAAGCTGTAGCCCGATGGAGGCCGACGCGATGCTGTAGTAGGCGACGGTCCGACCCCGGATCCGCAGGGCGCCTTCGCCGTATTCCCCGCCCACGCCGATGCCGGCCTTGATGACCCCCGCGAACACGAGCACGCCCTTGGCGGTACGCAGGAGCTCGCGGGATCCCTTCACTTGGGCTGTGAACCGGTCCAGGACCGCGTTGACACTCGCGTTGATCTCCTGCGCTGTCTTGGCGTGTGAGGCGCCGGACAGCACCAGGCTGCTCAACAGGCACAGACACGTCGACCAGACGAGACTGGTAGCAAACCTCCCGGCTCTCATTGCCGTTGCCTCCTTCGAGTGCACCGCCCGTGGCGTGTTGGGACCACGCGGCTACTTCCTCTCAGCCCATCGGCCTCCCTTCCGTGTCCGTGTCCCTCTCCGTGGGGAGGTGGATGGCAGGCAGAGCACGTTCTATTGTCGCCCGCTGTGGCTCCAGCCACGGCGCCAGCACCAGCCGGCTCCCCAGCGCCCCGGCGTCTTCGTCAACGGTGAACCCCGGGCCATCGGTCGCGATCTCAAACAGCGCGCCTCCCGGCTCGTTGAAGTAGATCGAGTGGAACCAGAACCGGTCGATGACCGGGCTCGTCGGCACCCCCGATGCGTTCAGCGCTGCGAACCAGCGCTGCTGGGTATCCGCGTCCGGCGTCCGCCATGCCACGTGGTGGATAGAGCCGACCGCGACGGACCCGCGCGAGCGCGCAGGAGCCAAGACCACGTCGAGCAGCGCCCCGGACTGCCCGGGACCGGTCCCGAACCGGAGACGGCGGCGGTCATCCTTCAACAGCCGAAATCCCATGCGGTCGGCCAGGAAGGCGGCGGTCTCGTCAGGTGAGGCTGCCATCGTGGTCACCGCGTGCACTCCGCGAATCTGGAACTGGGGCGGCACCGGGCCAAGCGCCCATGGACGCCACGGCTCCCGCTCGCCCGTGTCCGGGCCGGCCACGAGCTCGACGGGCATGCCCTCGGGATCCGACAACGCGATCACGTCCTCGTCCAGCCGCTGGGCCGGTGCGTGATGGTCGACGCCCAGGGCGCGCAGGCGGTCGAGCCAGTACGAAACCGCCGTGGGCGGGATGGCCAGGGCCACCGCTACCCATTGACCGGCGCCCGCGCTCCCGCGGCGTCCTCGGGGCCAGGCGAAGAAGGTCAGTTCGGTGCCGGGGTGCCCCAGCGCATCGCCGTAGAACAGGTGATAAGTTCCCGGATCGTCCTGATTGACCGTGCGCTTGACCAGCCGCAGGCCCAGCACCCCGGTGTAGAAGTCGACGTTGACCTGCGGGTCTTTGGCGATGGCGGTGACGTGGTGGATGCCGTCCAATGCTTTCGCCGCGGTTGGTGTGGTCATGTGTGCCTCCTGAGTGGCGAACTGACCGCGCCGGGCACCTCTGCCCGCGCATTCAGGCTCAACGCCTCCCGGGTCGCATTCCTTCCGCCCCGCAAGATCTGCGTGTTCGCCGACAGGTTGTTCGCGCGCGAAACCTACGGGAGTGCCTCGTTCAGGAACACCGTGACATCACGGCGAATCCGCTCCGGCTCCCCCACCGCGTAGTAGACGCCCTGGATGACGGCCGGCCTCCCCCAGACCACCAGCGTCCGCACGTCATCGGCCGGCACAACACTCAGCACCCCCGCCAGGCGCAGGATCTCCGCAACGGAGAGGTTTGTCTGTACCAGCCGCATCAGGTCGGGGAGTACGCGTGGCAGTCTCGCCAGCGTGCGCGGCGTCCGCCACTGGTTCAGCGCCACGCGGAGCAGTTGCTGGTGGCGCGCGATGCGGCCGAGATCCCCGCGGCCGTCGCCCCGATAGCGGACATACTGGAGCGCGCGATCGCCGTCCAGGTGCTGGGGACCCGGCTGGAGATCGATGACCAGACCCGCAGCCCGGTCGACGTAGTACATGCGCCGCTCTATGGTGTAGTCCAAGCCACCGAGCTGGTCCACGATCCTCCCGAACGCCTGGTAGTTGATGACCGCGTACCAGTCCACGGTCAGGTCCAGGAGTGCCTCGACCGTGCGCACGACCAGCGCCGCGCCGCCGTAGGCATAGGCCGCGTTGATCTTGTCCCACCCGCGGCCCGCAAGCTGCACCCGCAGATCCCGAGGGATGGAGATCAGGGCGATGCGCGGCGGATCCAGCGTGATGCTCGCGAGTACCAGCGCGTCCGCTCGCCGGCTGCCCGCCACGTCGTCCACGCCGATCAGCAGCAGATGACGTCGGGGGGACTCAGATGGTGTGGCTGGCGCAGCAGGTGGCTGAGGCGCCTGGCCCGCACCGGGCCGTAGCATCCCTTCCAGCCAGGTCCCGGCCAGGTCGGGTTCCGGGGCGGGCTCGCCTCCGGGTTCCGGTGCCGGTAGGGGCACCGCCGACAGCGCCGCGATCACAATGAGGGCTGCTAGTGCGGCGCGGCGAGCGGCGGGACGGTGCTGGTCCGTCATCGGGCTCGCCCGTCAGCGCACAGCTCGGCGCGGGCGTCACGCGCGCGGGCCTCGCGGGCCAGCCGGCGGGCCTGTCGGAGCGGCTCAGGCGTGCGCGCGGCCCGCATCAGGTCCCAGACCACGCTTGCGGCGGTCGCGGCGTCGGTGCGCCAGGCTGCGTGCACGGCGAGGGGCCGCACACCGGCCCGTGGACGAACCCAGTAGCCCACCACGACCGGTTCCGGCGTATCGGCGAGGAGGAGCGGGCTCCGGGCGCCAGCGCGATCCTCGGGCCAGGCTCCGGTGGCGACCAGTGTGCGCGAGGTGATCCCGATCGTCGGCACGCCCAGCCTCGCGCCCAGGTGCAGCGCCAGGCCCGCACGCCTGGGGTGGTCTCGGCCCGTGGCGTTGACGAGCAGGACCTCGGGTACCCCGGCCAGCCTGCGCACCGCTTCCTCCAGCAGCGGCCCCTCCCGCAAGGCGAGGAGACCGGGCTGGTAGGGGCCGCCTGCGGGTCCCTGCGCGACGACCGCGTCTGCGAGCCGTTCATGGATCAGGAATACCGCGGCAGCCCAGCCGGCGTCGCCCGCCTCACCTGGACCGGACCTGCCGCGCCGGAAGCACACAAAGCACGCGGCCACGCTGGACGGCTGGCGGCGAGGATGCCACCCGTCCGGTGATGCGTGACCGAGCCGCACCTGCGTGGCAATGAGTTCCTCGGCCGACGCCGCCCACGGCAGCAGGCGTCCGACAGGAGCGGTCCCATTGAGGCGCACGTACCGCATGGGCTTCCACCAGTGATATAACACGCCGCCGTGGGGATGCGCGCAGCGGCAGGATGCGTGGCCGCCCCGGGAGAAACCCGGGGCGAGCGGGTTCATTACGAAGTGCCCCGGGGGGAGGCGACCGATGCGATCTACGGCGGCAGGTGTGGTGGTGTTGCTGGTGTTCTCCGTAGCCGGCGCGCTGCGGCCGGCGGATGGTGCGTCGGCGGCGTCGCCGATGGTGCTCCAGAACGTGGGCTTCCAGACACCCGAATCGGTGCTCTACGATCCTGTCAGCGACGTCTACCTCGTGGCGAATATCAACGGGAACCCCACGGCCGCCGACGGCAACGGGTTCATCTCGCGAGTGGCCCCGTCGGGCAGGGTGGCGGCATTGAAGTGGATCGATGGAACACGGGCCGGCACCACGCTCAACGCGCCCAAGGGCATGGCCATCGTCGGCGACACGCTTTATGTCTCCGACATCACCGCCGTGCGGATGTTCGACCGCCGGACGGGGCGGTTTGAGGGCTCGGTGGAGATCCCCGGCGCGACGTTCGTCAACGACCTGGCCTCGGCCCCAGACGGCTCCGTGTACGTCACCGACAGCGGGCTCAAGCCGGACTTCAGCCCCTCGGGCACCGACGCGGTGTACCGCATTGACCGCGGGCGGAAGCTCAGCACGGTCGCCAAGCGCACGGCGCTGAGGAACCCCAACGGAATCGCAGTGCGCCCCAGCGGCAGGCTCGTGGTCGTGAACTTCAGCAAGCCGGGCGAAGTCCTCACCCTGGGACGCAACGGGCAGCTCCTCGATACGTGGAAGCTACCCGCCGGACAGCTCGACGGCGTCGTGATCCTGCCGGACGGTGCGCTACTCGTGTCCAGCTGGGAGGCCTCGGTCGTCTACCGGGTGGAGCGTGGCGGGGTGGCCAGGGTGGTCGTGCGCGACGTGCCGTCGCCCGCCGACATCGGCTACGACTCGAGGCGGGGCCGGGTGCTGATTCCGATCTTCACGAAGCATCAGGTGGTGATCCAGCCGCTCCCGTAGGCGGCGTGTCGCTTCGGAGGTAGCGCGGTCGACGACCATCTGCGCCAGAGGAACCAGCGACCAACCCGTGGGACGCCCGCCCGCATCCTGGGGCGGGCGTTCATCTGGCTGTGGCTGTCCTCGCTGTGCACGTATGCCGGCTTTCAGTTCCTGACCGCCAGCCTGCCGCTGTATGCCATCCGGCTGGGCGCCGACGACGCGGCGCTGGGCTTGCTCATCGGGTTCATCGCCGCGGTAGCGCTGGTCACGCGGCCGCTGGCCGGGTGGTGGATCGACCGCGCGAACAGCACGCTCCCCCTGGTGGCGGGCGGTCTCATCTTCGCGGCGTGCGCGCTCGGCTACTGGCAGGCCAGGTCGGTGACGACGCTGCTCGCGCTGCGGGCCGTTACCGGCCTCGCGATCGCCTTCTACGGGACCGCGAGCCAGACGCTGGCCGCCAATCTCTCACCGGCCGAGCGGCGCGGCGAGGCCATGAGCCTCTTTGCCCTGGCGCTCACGCTCTCCCAGGGCTTTGGTCCGCCCGCGGGCGTGGCGCTGGCCGCGCGCATCGGGTATCCCGGTCTGTTCCTGACGTGCGCGGTGATCACGCTGGTGGGCGTGGCGTTCTCGGCAGGGCTGCACGCCCTGCGGCCTGATCCCACGGCGCGACGCCGCGGCCGTGTCCTCAACTGGAAGGTCCTGCTCCCCGGGTTGCTGCTGCTCACCCTCAATGTGGCGTTCGGCGTCAACTTTGCGCTGCTGGCCGTTCACGCGAGCCGCCGGGGGCTGGTCAATCCCGGCCTGGTGTTCGTGGCGCACGCCCTCGGGGTGTTTGCGGCCCAATCCGTCGCTGGCAGGTTGTCTGACCGCCTCGGCCGCCTGGCGGTGATCGTGCCCGGCTTGGCGCTGGCCGCGGTTGGGCTCTGGGTCACGGCGCTGGCCGCGGGGGCACAGCTGTTCGCAGCCGGCGCGCTCTCCGGCCTCGGGCTCGGCGCCGCGCAGCCGTTGCTGTATGCCCTGGCGGCCGACCTGGTCCCGCTGGAGGAGCGCGGCAGCGCTGTGGGCACCATCGGGATCTTCCATGAGATCGGCATCGTGGTCGGTGCCGTCGGCGGCGGTTTGCTGGGCCGCAGCGTCGGGCTCCCGCAGATGTATGGCATCGCCGGCACCGTTCCTGCGTCTGGGGCGATACTCGCGCTGCTGGCGACTAGGCGCGTCCGCTCCCGGGCATAACCCGTGCCTGCGCGCGGCGGGCAGGAGTGTGCGGGTCCGCGGGCTATTACACAGGAGGGAGCTGGATGCGCCCGGGGAGATTCCAGTCGGGAGGTAGAGCATGTCCATCGAGGCCGTTCACCGTTACCTTGACAGCCGCCGCGACGAGCATCTCGACATCCTCATGGGCCTGCTGCGCCAGCCCAGTATCAGCGCTCAGGACAAGGGCGTCAAGGAGTGCGCGGCGCTGCTGGCCGAGATGATGCGCCGCCTGGGCATCGCGGCTGAGGTCATCGGGACCCAGACGCAGCCCGTCGTGTACGGAGAGATCACGAAAGCCCCCGGGGCCTTCACGCTGTTGTGCTACGGGCACTACGACGTCCAGCCGCCGGAGCCGCTGGAGTTGTGGGAGAGCCCGCCGTTCGAGCCGACGATCCGCCACGGCCGGATCTACGCCCGGGGCGTCGGCGATAACAAGGGCCAGCTCCTCGCTCACGTCCTGGCCGCGAATGCGTGGCTCGAGGTCGTCGGCGGCCCGCCGATCAACCTGAAGTTTGTCTTCGAAGGCGAGGAAGAATCGGGCTCGCCGGGCCTGGGGCCGTTCGTGCGCGCGCACGCGGCCAGGCTGGCGGCGGATCTGGTCTACATCTCCGACGGCGGGCTGCACCCCTCGGGCGCCCCGGTCATCTCGCTGGGAAACCGCGGCATCCTGGGCATCACTTTGCTGGCGCAGGGGGCCGACCGGGACAACCACTCGGGTAACAAGGGCGGCGTGGCCCCCAACCCGGTGTGGATGCTCGTGAACGTTCTTTCCACCATGGTGGATTCAACGGGCCGTGTGCTCATCGAAGGGTTCTATGATCGGGTGCGACCGATCGGCCCGGTCGAGGAACGGCTGCTGGCGCAGATGGACTTCGACCCGGTCGAATTCGGTCGGACCATGGGGCTCGCGCGAGTCCCCATGGATGGCCCGACCTACTGGCGCAGGATCATGCTGGAGCCGTACGTGAACATCAACGGCTTCATCAGCGGGTACGTCGGGCCGGGATCGAAGACGATCATCCCCTCAACCGCCGAGTGCCGTATGGACATCCGGCTGGTGGTGGATCAGACGACTGGCGACATCCTGGAGAAGGTGAAACGGCACGTGGCGAAGGTGGATCCCCGCGTGCAGGTGGTCCCCCGTGGCTTCGGCGTCATGGAGGCCAGCCGCACCGCGCCGGACCATCCGGCCGTCGGCGTCGTCGCCCGTGCCATCAAGGCCGTGCGCGGGGTGGAGCCCTACGTCAACCTGTGCTCGGGCGGTAGTCTCCCCAACGCGGTCTGGCCCAGTCTGCTCGGTGCCGATCACATCACGGTCCCGTACGCGAACGCCGACGAGAACAACCACAGTCCCAACGAGAACATGAGCCTGGAGCGGTTCTACGACGGGGCCCACGTGAGTGCCCAGGTCTACGCGGCCCTGGCCGAGGCCGATGCGCGCGGCGCCCTGCCGCGGGGGAGAAGAGACTGAGTCCGCTGCTGCGGCTGGGCCTGTTCGGCGGGGGCGCGCTGGCGGCGTATGCCATGACCTGGTGGGCGCTTGCGACGCTGGGCCTTGGGGGCTGGTTGGCCCCGGTCTGGGTGGTCGAGACGTACCTGATCGTCGGGGTGGCCTCCCTGGCCCGCGCGCGGGGCATCGGACGCCCACGTCGCGAGCGTCGCGGGCTCCCGCGGGTGCCGGCAGCGGTCCCGGTGCGGTATTCCACCGAGGAGGGGCAGGTTGGAATCGGCACGCTGGTCGACATCACGGAGCGGGGCGCCGGGCTGCTGATTCCGCGAGTGACCCTGGACGCCGAGCAGGTCTGGATCCAGTTCCTCTGGTTCGACGACCGGGTGGGCACCCGGGGCCGCATCGTCCACGCCTACGAGACGAGGCACGGCGTGCGCCTGGGCCTCGAGCTCCTGCCGCTGCACCCCCAGACGCGCGACCTCCTGGCGCGCTACGTTATGCCCTACGGACAGTCAGTGCCGCGCGCGACCGACGAGGCCCTGCCCGTGCAGGTCCAATATGGCACAGCCACGGTCTGGGCCGTCGCTCTGGGCGGCGGGGGCGGATCGCTGACCCTGCTGGTCCCCGAGCGCGTCGCCGTCGGATCTCGGATCACCGTCTCCGCCTGGGGCCGGGCGACGCCGACAGAGTGCCGCGTCGTCCGGGGGGAGGCCCTCAGGATCGGGCCGGTCTCGCTGTGCCGGATTGAGACCCGGCCGGTCGCCCCGGCCTGAGGGCCGGTACGCGCGTGGACCCGTCCCTGCTGCCTTTTTTTCGCCCGCGCGGCATCGTCCTGGTGGGCGCCTCGCACGATCCTGCCAAGCTCGGCTACGGCGTGGCCAGCAATCTGATCCAAAGCGGCTATCAGGGTGCCATCCACTTCGTCAACCCCAGGGGCGGAGAGCTACTCGGGCGTCCCGTCTACACCCATCTCGCCGCCGTACCGGATCCTGTGGACCTGGCGGTCCTGATCGTGCCGGCCCCGGCCACGCCGGACGCCCTGGAAGCCTGCGGCCGACGTGGGATTCGCGCCGCCATGGTGCTGGCGGGCGGATTCCGCGAAGTGGGCCCCGACGGCGCGCGGCTGGAGGCCGAGTGCGTGCGCATCGCCCGCGACCACCAGATGCGCCTGCTTGGCCCAAACTGCGTGGGCGTGATCGATACGCATCTACCCCTGAATGCCACCTTCCTGTCACCACCGGGTCCGATCCCCGGCGAGGTGGCTTTCATCTCACACTCGGGCGCCATCTGCGCCGCGGTGACGGACTGGTCCAGCGGGCAGGGGTTCGGGCTGTCGCACCTGATCAGCCTGGGGAACCAGGCCGACGTCACCGAGACCGACGTTCTGGGTCCCGTGGCCGAGGACTCACATACCCGTGTGCTCACCCTCTATCTCGAAGGCATCGGCGACGGGCGGCGGTTCGTGGAGGAAGCCCGCCGGGTCAGCCGGCGGAAGCCGGTCGTTGCCCTCAAGGTGGGCCGCTCGACCGGCGGGCGGGACGCTGTGGCTTCACACACCGGGGCAATGGCAGGCCGGGAAGCCGCCTACGACGCCGCCCTCCGTGCCGCGGGTGTGATCCGCGCCCAGACCACCGAGGAGATGTTCGACTGGGCGCGGGCGCTGGCGTGGTGCCCGCCCCCGGCCGGGCGCAACGTCGCGGTGCTCACCAACGCCGGCGGGCCCGGCGTGGTCGCCGCGGATGCCATTGAAGCATGCGGCCTGCGCCTGGCGAGGCTGGGTGAAGGGACGCAGTCCACGCTGCGCGATCTGCTCCCCCCAGCGGTCAGCGTGCGCAACCCGGTGGACATCCTGGCGTCTGCCTCGCCGGACCAGTACGCGGCGTGCCTGCGCTTGCTCCTGGACGACCAGGGCGTGGACGGCGTGCTGGTCATCCTCCCGCCGCCGCCCCGGGTGGCTGCCGAGGTGGTCGCGCAAGCCCTGGTCCCGGTGATTCGGAGCGCGGCCAAGCCAGTGCTCGTGGCCCTGATGGGCGAGCGCGCGATCCGCCGCGCGGCTGCGGTGTTCCAGGCCGCGCGCATTCCGGACTACCGCTTTCCCGAGCGAGCCGCCTCGGCGCTGGCGATCCTGGCCAGGCAGGCCGAGACGCTCGGGCGGCCTGAGCCCGCGGCCGCGGTATTCCGGGATGTGCGGACCGATGTGGTGCGCGAGCTCCTGGCAGAGTGCGAGGAGGCCGCCGGAGCAGTGGCCGACCAGACCCTCGCTGGCCACATCCTGGAAGCGTACGGGATTCCGGTGGTGCGCGTCGAACTGGCCCGGACCGCCGAGGAGGCCGTGGCCCTGGCCCGGCGGATAGGGTTTCCGGTGGCGTTGAAGATCGCCTCTCCGGACATTTCCCACAAGTCCGAGGTGGGTGGCGTCGTGCTCGACGCAGCCGACGGCCCGGCCGTGGCCGAAGGATTTGCCGGCATCCTCGCCCGCGCGCGGGCCGCCCGCCCGCAAGCAAGGATCCTAGGCGTGCACGTGCAGCCCATGCTTCCTCCTGGTCAAGAGGTCATCGTTGGGGCGATCCAGGATCCCCAGTTCAAAGCGCTGGTGATGTTCGGGTCGGGCGGGGTTGAGGTCGAGAGCCTGCGCGATGTGGCGTTCGCCCTGGCCCCGCCCTCACGTGAGGATGTCAACCACATGATGGAGAGCACGTGGGTCGGTCGCCGGCTGCGCGGCGATCGCCACCTGCCGCCCGCCGACCGCGAGGCGGTGACGGAGGTGGTGCTGAGGATGGGGCAACTGGCAGCGGACTTCCCCGAGATCGCTGAGGTCGAGGTCAATCCGTTGCGGGTCCTGCCCGGCCGGGGTGGGGCAGTGGCGGTGGACGTGCGCCTCCGGGTCGCCCGCACCGCGCCGCCTTCCCTCGCATCGGGGTGAGTGCTGACAAGGGATTCGCCGGGGCCCGAAGGAACATCGGGTCGAGGATGTATACCTGTCGGTTCGGCCCGGGTTTACCTTCTTACCAGGGGCGCTGCCGCCGTCAGAACCGTTTGTTCTCCCCTTCAGTCAACCCAGCGGACAGCCAGGGGTCTGACGCCGGCCGGGCTCGAGGAGGACACGCATGAACCAGGCTACGAAGCGCCAGACGATCACGCTGGACGGCAATGAGGCTACCGCGTCGGTCGCCTATCGTGTGAGTGAGGTCATCGCCATCTATCCCATTACGCCGTCTTCGCCCATGGGCGAATTTGCCGACGAGTGGGCGGCGATGGGACAGCCCAACATCTGGGGCGTCGTCCCCCAGGTGGTGGAGATGCAGTCGGAAGGCGGCGCGGCAGGCGCGGTCCACGGCGCCCTGCAGACCGGTGCGCTGACCACGACGTTCACCGCATCTCAGGGCCTGCTGCTCATGATCCCCAACATGTACAAGATCGCCGGCGAGCTCACCGCCTACGCCATGCACGTGTCGGCGCGGACCATCGCGACCCACGCCCTGTCCATCTTCGGCGACCATTCCGACGTGATGGCGTGCCGGCAGATCGGGTTTGCCATGCTGGCTTCCGGCTCGGTGCAGGAGGCCCACGACCTGGCCGCCATCGCCCACGCGGCCACCCTGCGGGCGCGGGTACCGTTCCTGCACTTCTTCGACGGCTTCCGCACCTCGCACGAGGTCGCCCGAATCGAGAGGCTGTCCGACGACGACCTGCGGGCCATGATGTCCGAGGAGTTGATCAGGGCCCACCGGGAGCGGGCCCTGTCACCTGACCGGCCGGTCCTGCGCGGGTCGGCGCAGAACCCGGACACCTTCTTCCAGGCCCGGGAGGCGTGCAACCCGTTCTACCTGGCGTGCCCCGACATCGTGCAGGCGGCGATGGATACCTTCGCGGGCTTGACCGGCCGGCAGTACCATCTGTTCGACTACGTGGGCCACCCCGAGGCCGAACGGGTCATCGTGCTCATGGGTTCGGGAGCCGAGACCGCCCACGAGACCGTGGAGTGGATGCTCAACAGCGGCGAGAAGGTCGGCGTACTCAAGGTCCGGCTCTACCGGCCGTTTTCGGCGAAGGCCTTCGTCGAGACGCTGCCCGCCACCGTGCGGGCCATCGCGGCGTTGGACCGCACCAAGGAACCGGGCGCGCTGGGCGAGCCACTCTACCAGGACGTGGTCACGGCGCTGCGTGAGTACGGCGAGACTAGGTTTGGCACAGAGCCGAGGGTCATCGGCGGCCGCTACGGCCTGTCGTCTAAGGAGTTCACGCCGGCCATGGTGTTCGCGGTCTTCGCGGAACTGGCCAAGGCCAATCCCAAGCGCCACTTCACCATCGGGATCAACGACGACGTGACCGGTCTGTCGCTCCCGTTCGATCCCGACCTGGACATCGAGCCGGACGATGTGACGCGGGCGGTCTTCTTTGGTCTCGGCGCCGACGGCACCGTGGGCGCCAACAAGAACTCCATCAAGATCATCGGGGAGGAGACCCCGTACTACGCCCAGGGGTACTTCGTCTACGATTCGAGGAAGTCGGGCGCCATCACCACCTCACACCTGCGGTTCGGCCTGCGGCCAATCCGGTCGGCGTACCTGATTCGGCGGGCGAATTTCGTGGCCTGCCACCAGTGGCCCTTCATGGAGAAGTACGATATGCTGAGCTATGCTCAGCCGGGGGCCACGTTCCTGCTCAACGCTCCCTATGGACCCGACGAGGTCTGGGACCACCTGACCCGCGACGTCCAGGAACAGATCATTGCCAAGCGTCTGAAGTTCTATGTGATCGACGCCCTGGACGTCGCACACCGCACCGGCATGGGCGGCCGCATCAACTCCGTGATGCAGACCTGCTTCTTTGCCCTCTCGGGGGTGCTGCCGCGTGAGGAGGCGATCGCCAAGATCAAGGAAGCGATCCAGAAGACGTACGGCCGCAAGGGCGACGAGGTGGTGCGCCGCAACTGGGAGGCCGTGGACCAGACCCTGGCCAACCTCTACGAGGTCCAGGTGCCGGAGCGCGTCACCGCCCAGCGGTCCCTGCCGCCCACGGTGCCCCCCGAGGCGCCGGACTTCGTCAAGAACATCACGGCCATGATGATGGCCCAGAAGGGCGACATGCTCCCGGTCAGCGCGTTCCAGCCCGACGGCACGTGGCCCACGGGCACCACTCAGTGGGAGAAGCGCAACATCGCCAACGAGATCCCGGTGTGGGAGCGGGATCTCTGCATCCAGTGCAACAAGTGCGTGTTCGTCTGCCCGCACGCGGTCATCCGGGCCAAGATTGTGGAGCCTACGCTCCTGCAGGAGGCGCCGCCGACCTTCAAGTCCATGCCATACCGCAGCCCGGAGATCAAGGGCCATGCCTACGTGCTCCAGGTGGCGCCGGAGGACTGCACAGGCTGCAGCCTGTGCGTCATGGTCTGTCCGGCCAAGGACAAGACCAACCCCAAGCGCAAGGCGATCAACATGGCGCCCCAGTTGCCGTTGCGCGAGCAGGAGCGCGAGAACTGGAACTTCTTCCTGACCCTGCCGGATTTCGACCGGGCGAAGCTGCGCCACAATGTGAAGGAATCCCAGTTCCTGCGGCCGCTGTTCGAGTTCTCGGGGGCCTGCGCCGGCTGCGGCGAGACCCCGTACATCAAGCTGATGACCCAGCTCTTCGGGGATCGCCTCCTGATCGCCAACGCCACCGGGTGCTCGTCCATCTACGGGGGCAACCTGCCCACGACCCCCTATACGACCAACCAGGACGGCCGCGGCCCGGCCTGGGCCAACTCCCTGTTTGAGGACAACGCTGAGTTCGGGCTCGGCATGCGCCTGGCCATTGACAAGCTGGCCCAGCAGGCGCGCGAGCTGGTGGAGCGCCTGCGCTCTCTGCTTGGCTCCGACCTGGCCGATGAGTTGTTGAACGCTGACCAGTCCAGCGAGGCCGGTATTGCGGCCCAGCGGGCCCGCGTGGGGGCCCTGCGGGCGCGCCTGGCCGGCAGCGACCTGCCCGAGGCACGACGCCTGCTCGTGATCGCCGACTATCTGGTGCGCAAGAGCGTGTGGATCGTTGGCGGCGACGGCTGGGCGTACGACATCGGCTACGGCGGGCTCGACCACGTGCTGTCCCTGGGTAAGGATGTCAACATCCTGGTCCTGGACACCGAGGTGTATTCCAACACGGGTGGCCAGCAGTCCAAGTCCACGCCGCGCGGGGCCGCCGCCAAGTTCGCCTCAGCCGGCAAGGCTGTAGCCAAGAAAGATCTGGCCATGATGGCCATGACCTATGGCAACGTGTACGTGGCGCGTGTGGCATTTGGGGCCAAGGACGAGCAGACGCTGCGGGCCTTCGAGGAGGCCGATTCATTCCCCGGCCCGTCGCTCATCGTGGCGTACGCCCCGTGCATCATGCACGGCTACGATCTGGCCTACAACGCCGAGCAGCAGAAGCTGGCGGTGGACACGGGCTACTGGCCCCTGCTGCGGTTCGACCCGCGGCGTATCGCCGAGGGCAAGAGCCCGCTGCAGCTGGATTCCGGGCCGCCCAGAGTCGATCTGGCCCAGTTTGCGTATAATGAAACACGTTTCCGCATGGTGGAGCACATGGACCGGCAGCGGGCGCTGGAGCTGCTGGAGGCCGCGCGCCGCGACGTGCGGGCCCGCTATGCAGCCTACGAGATGCTGGCCCAGGCGCTGCCGCCCAACGGCGCTAAGCCCACACCCAGGCCCGCGCCCCCTCAGCCCGCCGTCACTCCGGCGCCGGTGACCCCGGCCTCTGCGGCCTCTGACGGGGTGGCGGACTGAGGGGGTCGGTCATGGACCTGACCACGACCTACCTCGGCCTGCGCCTGGCTTCTCCTCTCATGCCGGGCGCCTCACCGATGGTGGACGATCTGGACACGGTCAGGCGCCTGGAAGATGCGGGCGCGGCAGCCATCGTCATGCACTCCCTGTTCGAGGAGCAGATCGTCCAGGAGCAGCTCGCCACGATTCATCACATGGAGGCGCACGCCGAGTCCTTTGCGGAGGCCGTCTCGTATTTCCCGAGGCCGGCCGAGTTCACCCTGGGCCCCGAGCAGTATCTGGCCCAGATCGAGCGCATCAAGCGCACGGTCCGCATTCCGGTCATCGCGTCCCTCAATGGGGTCACGCCCGGCGGGTGGGTGGCCTACGCGCGCCAGATGCAGGGCGCGGGTGCCGACGCCCTCGAGCTGAACGTCTACTACCTGGCCACCGACCCGGCAGAACCGTCTGCGGTGGTGGAGCAGCGGACGCTGGACATCGTGGCCGCCGTCAGGCGTACAGTGACCATCCCGGTGGCCGTGAAGCTCTCGCCGTTCTTCTCGTCGCTGGCGCACTTCGCCGCGGCGCTGGTCCGCGCCGGCGCGGACGGCCTGGTGCTCTTCAACCGCTTCTACCAACCCGAGATCGACATCGAGCTCCTGGAAGTGATCCCCCGGCTCGAGCTGTCCACCAGCAGCGAACTCCTGCTGCGGCTGCGGTGGCTGGCGGTGCTGCGCGACCGGGTGGCGGCTTCGTTGGCCGTGACCGGAGGTGTGCACACGGCCGCCGATGCCATCAAGGCCATCATGGCCGGCGCCGACGCCGTGCAGATGGTCTCCGCTCTGTTGCGCCACGGGCCCGAGCACCTGCGCGCGGTGAGAGGGGACCTGGAGACGTGGATGCGGGAGCACGAGTACGAATCGCTGGCCCAGATGCGCGGCAGCATGAGCCATGCCCGCTGCCCGGACCCGGCGGCGTTCGAGCGAGCCAACTACGTCCGGGTGCTGCAGGGCTGGAAGGCGTGACGAGGAGCGGGGAGGTGCCACGGTGATCAGCGCCAAGATGAATAAGGCGATCAACGAGCAGATCGGTCGCGAGTTCGGGGCATCGCTGCAGTACATCGCCATCGCGGCACACTTCGACACCCAGAATCTGCCGCGTCTGGCCCGGTACTTCTACCGACAGGCCGAGGAGGAGCACGAGCACGCCATGCGCTTCCTCCGCTACCTGATCGACGCGGGCGCCCGGGTCGCGATTCCTGAGGTGGGCGCTCCCAGGGGCGAGTTCGGCTCGGCCGAGGAGGCCGTGAAGCTCTCGCTGCGCTGGGAGGAAGACGTGACCAAGCAGATCCACGGGTTGATGGATCTGGCGATCAAAGAGAACGACCATACCACGCAGCACATGCTGCAGTGGTTCATCAACGAGCAGCTCGAGGAAGTCTCGAGCATGGAGCGCCTGCTCAGCGTCGTCCGGCGGGCCGGCGAGGGCAACCTGCTCCTGGTGGAAGATTTCGTCGCGCGAGAGGGGCACCCCGAGGAGAAGGGCGGCGGCTGATCTCCGGCAGGTCTACACGGCTTCGACGGCCCTGACCCGGGCGCTGGCGAGGAAGATCTCCCGCAGGTCGTCGGGCAGCGAGGCGGCCAGGCGCGCGTGCAGCCGCTGCAGGCCCGTGCGGTCTTCGTCCCGGTGGAAGAAGTGCAGGCGCCACTCGAGCGACGCGCGTGTCATGATGGCGTGCTCGCCCGCCTCGGCTGCCGCCACCGCCTCGTCCATGTGCGCCGCGGCGGCGTCAAGCCGGCCGTCGTGGATCGCCAGGAAGCCGTCGAGGAGGGCGAGCCCGGCGCGGCCGGCCGGGGTCTTGAGCCGGACTACGGTGGGCCGGCGGCCGTCTGCGAAGCGTTGCAGGTCGCCGATGCGGCCTGTACGCCAGAGCCCCTCGCCGATGAAGTAGCACGCGTAGGCCTCGACTGGGGCGAAGCTGCCCGCGGGCAGGGTCAGCACCTGGTCCAGCACCCGGCGCAGCCCCTCGTGGTCTCCGTCGATCTGCGCCAGGTACGACGCTGCCAGGAGCGTGACCAGTTGCCAGCCGAAGCTCCGCGCGTCGAACCGGGCTCCGACCTGGAAGGCCTCTCGGGCGCGCTCGATGTCGCCGATCTCGTGGTACATCTGGCCGAGAAACGTGTGGAGGAACGGGAGTTCCGCAGGCGTGACCTGCTGCGCCGAGGGTAGCACGTCCAGAGTGAGCCGGATGGCCTCACCCCACTCGCCCAGATCCTGGAGGGCCTGTGCCAGGAATTCCCGGGCGTAAGCTACGCGCCTGCGATCGCCGATAGACTCCGCCAGCGCCATGGCGGCATGGGCGTACTCGATGCCCATGCTCGGGCGGCCGGTCCAGTTGTGAACGACGCTGAGGTAGCTGAGGCTGGTGGCCTCCCTGGACCGATCCCCGGCCGCACGCGCCGCGACCAGGGCTTCCTGGGCGGCCGCGACGGCCTCATCGCCGTTCCCCAGCGCCAGGTGCGTCATGCACCGGAGGTTGAGGGCTCGAGCCAGACCCGCTCCCTCGCTAGCCTCGCGCAGTAGCACGATCCCTTCGCCCAGCAACCGGTCCGTGGCGTGCAAGTCCCCGCGGTCCCAGTGGACCGTGGCGAGGTCGACCAGGGACAGGCCCAACGTGACGCGGTCGCCGATGGCGCGGGCCCCGCGAGCGGCCTGGGCAAAGTGGCTCTCGGCCTCCTCCACGCGCCCCTCGCGGTGATGGACGAGCCCCACGCGGTTCTCCAGCGCAACCTCGAGACCCTGGTCGCCCAGCCGCCTCGCCTCGGCCAGCCCCGCTTCGAAGTCCGCCAGGGCCGCGGCATACGTGCCGAGGTGCTGGTGGACCTCCCCTCGCTCAAGGAAGAGCCGGGGGATCTGGTCGGTCAGGCTGGCCCGCCGCGCCGACTCCATGGCCTGGTCGTAGAGGCGGATAGCATCGGCATTCGCGTACTGTCGCCGGGCCTTGCCGGCAGCCCGGCGCAGGTATCCGGCAGCCCGGGCATCGTCGCCGGCCAGCCGGAGGTGCTCGGCGACAACCTCGATGACCTCTTCGATGCGAGGCCCCAGGCGGGCCTCGAACCACCGCGCGGCTTCTCCGTGGGCGCGCTGGCGCTGCGAACGCGGCAGCATGCCGTAGGCGACGTCCCTGGTCAGGTTGTGGCGGAAGGCGTACTCGTCTTCGTCGGCAATCGTCGACTGCAGCCGCCGGGCCACGAACTCCTTGGCCACCAGGCCGGCGGTGGCGCGGACAGCGTCCTCGGGGGCGAGGCCTGCGAGCTGCGCCGCAACCGATGTCCAGAAGGTCCGGCCGATCACCGCCCCGGCCTGCAAGATGCGGCGCTCGTCGTGGGGGAGGCGATCGATGCGCGAGGTGATGACGGCCTGGACCGAGTCGGGAATCGTGACGGGGCCGCCTGGCGGACTTGCTGCGGCGCCTTCCACCAGCATGCGCACCAGTTCCTCCGCGAACAGCGGGTTGCCCTCGGCGCGCTCGGCGATCATCAGCCGGAGCTCGGGCGACAGCTCGTCCTGTGCGAGAGCCTCTACCAGGCGCGCGGTGTCCTCGGCCCGCAGCGGCCGCAGGTCAATGGTCATGGCGTTGCGCCCACCGCCCCATCCGGAGCGGCGCTCGAGCAGGTCCGGGCGCCCCAGGCAGAGCAACAACAGCGCAGCGTCGTCGGTGCCGGCGATCACGGACTGCAGCAGGTCCAGGACGGCGTCGTCGGCCCAGTGCATGTCTTCGAAGATGGCCACCACCGGGCGCGAGGCGGCCAGGCAGACAAACAGCCTCCTCCAGGCGGCAAACAGCCTGTTGCGCACTTCTCCAGGATCGGTCCCCGCACCGTTGGTCAGCGCGAAGGTGAGCAACAATCCCTCCAGGAGGTCGGGCTGTTCCGGCACGGCACCATGGAGCCACGCCTGCAGCTTGGTGCGCACGGCATCCGGTGGATCGCTATCGAGCACCCCGCTCTGAGCCCTGAGGATGTCCTGCAGCGCGTGGTAGCCGATCTGACCGCCTAGCGCCAGACTCCGGCCGCGCAGCACGAGCGGTGGCGGAGTCGCCTCGCGCAGTTCGGCGAGCAGCTCGCGCACCAGGCGGCTCTTGCCGATCCCGGGCTGTCCGAGCAGCGTGACCAGGTGGGTGGTCCTGTCGGTTGCGGTCCGCTCGTACAACTGGCGCAGCAGGCTCAACTCGAGGTGGCGGCCGAGCAGCGGGGCGCTGCGCCGGCGGGACTCGTGCCGCTGCGGGAAGGGGGCCA